>NZ_JBIBGL010000010.1:0-410028 GCF_042956465.1 Embleya sp. NPDC008237 | reverse complement strand
CGTCGGCTGGTGGTGTCGCACGCGTTCCACTCGGAGTTGATGGACCCGATGTTGGACGAGTTCCGGGCGGTGGCCGAGGGGTTGTCGTATGCGGCCCCGTCCATTCCGGTGGTGTCGAACGTGACGGGTGAACTGGTGGATGCGCCGGTGTCGGCGGATTATTGGGTTCGGCATGTGCGCGAGGCGGTGCGCTTCGCGGACGGGGTGGCATTCCTGCGGTCGCGCGGGGTCTCCCGGTTTGTCGAACTCGGCCCGGACGGCGTGTTGTCGGCGATGGTGCGCGGGTGTGTCGCGGACGACGATGTCGTCGTGGTCCCCGCGCTGCGCAAGGGTCGTCCCGAGGCGGAGTCGTTGGTGTCCGCGCTGGCCGAGTTGCACGTGAACGGGGTCTTCGTCGACTGGAACGCGTTCTTCGCCGGCCACGGCGCCCGCCGCGTCGCACTGCCGACCTACGCCTTCCAGCGGGAGCGCTACTGGTTGGACGCCCCGACCGGGGGCGACCCGGCGTCCATGGGCCTGGGTTCGCCCGAACACCCGCTCCTGGGCGCGATGGTGCCCCTGCCCGAGTCCGACGGCGTCGCGTTCACGGCTCGGCTGTCGGCCCGCACCCACGCCTGGGTGGCCGATCATCGGATGCAGGGTCGCGTCGTGCTCTCCACTTCGGCTCTGGTGGACCTGGCGATTCGCGCAGGCGACGAGGTCGGCTGCGGCATCCTGGCGGAGCTGGCCCCGGACACGCCGCTGATCCTCCCCGAGGACGGCTCCGTACACCTGCACCTGGTGGTCGGTCGCGCCGACGAGAGCGAACGACGCGCGTTCACCGTCTACTCGCGCCCCGACACCGACCCGGACGCCCCCTGGGCACGGCACGCGACCGGCCTGCTGGACCGAGGGACACCGCAGGCCGCCGGCGCGACCGATCCGGACCCGTGGCCGCCCGTGGGGGCGTCGGTGATCGACGTGGGCGAGGTATACGCGGAGTTGGCCGATCGCGGCCTTGGCCTCGGGCCGACCCATCGGGGCCTGCGTGCGGCGTGGCGGCGCGGCGACGAGGTGTTCGCCGAGGTCGCGTTGCCCGAGTCGGTGCAGGCCGAGGCCGGTCGGTACGGGCTGCATCCCGCACTCCTGGACGCCGTGCTGCACGTCGGCCTGGTCGCGTTCGGCGAGGAGGCACCACTGGCTGCCGCCGCCTGGAGCGGAGTGCACCTGCACGCGGCCGGATCCGCGGTCCTGCGCGTGCGGTCGACGCCCGGCGCCGGCGGCGACATGACCGTGACCATGGCGGACGAGGCCGGTCGGCCGGTGGCGACCGTGGCGTCGCTTCGTTGGGAGCCGGTCTCGCCGGCCGCGCTCGAAGTCGACGCGGGCGGGTCCCGGGAGGGGCTGTTCCAGCTGACCTGGACGCCGCTCGGCGACCACGCGGGCCATCCCGTGCCGCAGGACCTCCCGGAGCTGTTCGCCGTGATACCGGAGCGGATGCCGGATCAGGTGCTGCTCACCTGCCCCGTGCTCACCGGCGACGATCCGATGGCGGACGCTCGTACGGTCCTTGGCGAGGTGCTGCGGTCGGTGCAACTCTGGTCGGCCGAGGACAGGTTCGCCGCCGCGCGACTTGTGGTCGTCACCGAGGGCGTCTCCACCGGCGCCGACCTTAGGCACGCGCCGGTGTGGGGGCTGGTACGGGCGGCGGAGGCGGAGAATCCCGGCCGGTTCGTGCTGATCGATCTGGACGGCTCGGCCGAGTCGCGGCGTGCGCTGCCCGCGGCGGTGGCGTCGGGCGAACCGGAGTTGGCGATCCGCGCGGGCGAGCCGTTCGCGCCCCGGTTGGCCCGGGTGCCGCTCGCGGACCCGGCGGATGACGCGCCGACCTGGGATGGCGAGGGGACGGTCCTGGTCACCGCCGACGATCGGGCGCTCGGCATGCTGGTGGCCCGGCATCTGACGACGCAACGAGGGGCCCGTCACGTGGTGTTGGCCCTGGAACCCGGGGCGGCCGGTCCCGACGTGCCCGAGCCCGACCCCCGGGTGCACGTCGTCGAGTGTGCCCTGACCGACTTCGACGCCCTGTCCGCGCTGACGGCCGCCATCCCCGCCGACCATCCGCTGACCGCAGTGGTGCACACCGCGGGCTCGGCGGAGGACGGGATGGTCGCCACGTCGGCCGCCGATCGGTTCGCCGAGGCCCTGCGTTCGCGCGCCGACGTCGCATGGCATCTGCACCGCCTGACCCGCGACCTCGACCTGGCCGCGTTCGTACTGTTCTCCTCGGCCGTCGGCATGCTGTTCCCGGCCGGCCAGGCCGCCGACGCGGCGGCGAACGCGGCGCTGGACGCGCTGGCCGCGCACCGGCGGGCCCTGGGGCTGCCGGCGGTGTCGGTGGCCTTCGGGCCGTGGGCGGCTCGCGACCGGGCGGCCGAAGTCGACCGGGCGCGGCTGCGCCGGCACGGACTCGACTCGCTGTCCGTACCCGAGGGGCTGGCCCGCCTCGACGAGGCGCTGTCCTGCGCCGTGCCATCGGTGGTCGCGGCCCGACTGGACACCGGTGTGGTGCGCTCGCAGGGCCGGGTGGAGGGCATCCCGGTGTTGTTGCGCGGCCTGGTCCGCGGACCGATGCGGCAACTCGTGCGCGCCGACGGGGAATCGGTCGCCGCCGCGTTCGAGCGGCGGGTGGCCGCACTGTTCGGCGAGGAACGAGAGCGGATGCTCCTGGATCTGGTGCGCACGCACGTCGCCGCCGTCCTGGGGCACGGTTCGGCCGAGGCGATCGAGCCCGAACGGGCCTTCCAGGAAATGGGGTTCGACTCGCTCGCGGCGGTGGAGCTGCGCAACCGCCTCGGGGTGGTCGCCGGCCGTCGGCTCTCCACCACGCTGGCCTTCGACCACCCGACCTCGCGGGCCGTCGCCGACTACCTGGACGGGCTGATCAGTCCCGCCGCCGCGGCCGAGAGCGGACCGCTGCTCGCCGAGCTCGACCGCCTGGAGGCGGCGCTGGCCCACGCCGGGGCCGGAGCCGGGGCCCACCCCCGGGTCACCGCGCGCCTGGACGCCCTGGTGCGCAAGTGGCACGCCGCGCACGACGCCGCCGCGCTGGCGGAGTCGGACCCCGGACCGGAACCGGATTTCCACGCCGCCACGGACGACGAGTTGTTCGACGCCCTGGACGACGAACTCGGTGGTCTCTGAGGCATCGGCCGAGAAGATATCCGGGCACCCGCTCACGGCGAGCGGGTGCCCGTCGTCGCTTCGGCAGCGGATTCCGCGGCTGTTGACACGCTCTCCGCATCTGCGTATAACATAAACACAAGCGTCTATGGCGTATACAGTTGGCCGATAGACCCGATAGATCATGTGGAGAACGAACATGACCAGTCCCTCGGATGGGTCGCAGTCGACCCATATCAACGCACCCTTAATGAGTTCGTCGCGCAGATGGCTGGCGCTCTCCGTCCTGTGTGTCGCCGCGCTCGTCATCAGCGTCGACCTCACCGTCCTCCAGCTCGCCATCCCGTCCCTGACCAAGGAACTGGACCCGACCCCGACCGGCAGTCAGATCCTGTGGATCGCCGACATCTACGGTCTGGCGATGGCCGGTCTGCTGATCACCATGGGTGTCGTGGGGGACCGGATCGGGCGCAAGAAGCTGCTCGTGCTCGGTTCGGTCGGCTTCGCCGGCGCGTCCGCCCTGATTGCCTGGGCGCCGGACGCCAACTGGCTGATCGCCGGTCGCGCGCTGCTCGGTGTCGCGGGCGCCACGATCTACCCGACCACGCTGTCGATCATCCGGAGCATGTTCGCCGACCCGAAGGAACGGACCATCGCGGTCGGCATCTGGACCGGCATGGTCAGTGGCGGCACCGCGCTCGGGCCGATCATCGGCGGTCCGCTCCTGGACAACTTCTGGTGGGGATCGGTCTTCCTGATCAACCTGCCGCTGATGGGGATCGTCTTCCTCGGCGGTCTGCTCCTGGTGCCGGAATCGCGCAATCCGCAACCCGGCCGGCTCGACGTACCGAGCGTGGTGCTCTCGGCGATGGGCATCCTCGGCATCGTCTACGCGATCCAGGAGTCGGTGCGCGACGGCCTCGACGAGCCGCGCATCCTGATCGCGGGGGCCCTCGGCCTGATCGCGCTCGCCCTGTTCATCTGGCGGCAGACGCAGATCGAGCACCCGATCATCGAGGTGTCGCTCTTCCGCAACCGGGCCTTCTCGGGGGCGTTCACCGCGAATACCTTCACCATGTTCGCGTCCGTCGGGTCGCTCCTCCTGGTGAGCCAGTACCTGCAGTTCGTGCACGACTGGTCGCCGATGAAGGCGGCCCTGGCGCTGCTGCCACCGGCCGTGATGGGCATGTTCGCAGCGCCGTTCGTCGGCCTGTTGATCCCCCGCCTCGGTCAGGGGCGGGTGGTGGCCCTCGGCCTGGGCCTGCTGGCGCTGGCGATGTTCCTGTACCAGATGACCGACGTCGACGCGGGCTACTCCGCGTTGCTGATCCCGACCCTGGTCCACGGCGTGGCGGCGGCCTGCATCTTCGCCTGCACGGTGGAGATCATCATCAACAGCGCGCCCAAGGAGAAATCGGGCATCGCCTCGGGTATCGCCACCACCGGCGGTGAACTCGGCGCGGCGATGGGCATGGCCGTCATCGGCACCATCCTGAACGCCGGCTACCGGCACGCGGTCGACCTCCCGAGCGGCCTGAGCGGCAAGGAGGCGTCCACCGCCGGAGACTCGGTGGGCGGAGCGATCGAGGTGGCCGCCAACCAGCCGCCCGCGATCGCCGCCGACCTCGTGTCGAGCGGCAAGGACGCGTTCATGGACGGCATGCACTACGCGCTGTTGACCAACGGCATCATCCTGAGCGTGATCTGCGTCTTCACGCTGATCACCCTGCGGGGTCTGCCCCGGGTCTTCGCGCACGGCGACGAGGAAACGGCTGTGGGTGCGTCCGAAGCAAGTGGTACCGCGGCTCACGCTTAGGAGTGCTGTGGCCGGCGGGCCGCCGACGGGTGAGGCCATCGGCGGCTCGGCCGATTCGGAATCCGACAGCGCACAGGCGCGGATCGAGAAAGGGTCAATGTTGTGATGGTGGGTAGGTTGGTTCGTTTCGACGAGGCCCGCGGATACGGTTTCATCACGCCTCACGCCGGCGGCAGCGATGTTTTCATGCACGCCAACGAGTTCCTCTCCGACAAGCAGTTCCTGAAGCCGGGGACGCTGGTCGAATTCGACACCGCCACCGGTGATCGCGGGCTGCGTGCCATTGCCGTGCGCACCGTCGAGGGCCCGGCGCCGGGCGCCGGCAAACCCGCCCCCACGCTGGAGAAGTCGACGGCCCGGACCCGATTCGGCCCGACCGAGCACGCGGGTACGGAACGTACCGTCACCACGTTCGAGTTCATGCACGAGGTGACCGAGGCGATCATCGAAGGGGCTCCCACCACCACAGGCCAACAAATCGCGCAGATCCGCGAGTGCCTCGGCGAAGTCGCCCGAAACCATGGCTGGGTGCTCACCTGAGACCGCCGCGGTAACCGCGGATCGTGTTCCGGATTAAGGGCCGGAAGGCCGAATGTAGGGGTCGCACGCCGTGTCCTCGAACAGGCATCCGGCGATAGGAAGGGACCTGGCCGACACTTCCTTCCGACAATGCGCGTCGGGTGGGTGGCGGTTTCACCGGGACAGTTTTCGAAACAGTCGGCGGAGGCCCCAAAATGCAACGTGTACTGGACAAAGTCGTGGCGATCACCGGCGCGGCCCGCGGGCTCGGACGCAGTCACGCCGTGCGATTGGCCGAGGAGGGCGCCGACATCATCGCGCTGGACGTCTGCGCGGACGCCGCGACCGCTCGGTACGCGGGGGCGACCGTCTCCGATCTGGACGAGACGGTCCGCCTGATCGAGAAGGCCGGCCGCCGTGCGGTGGCCAAGCGCGCCGACGTACGCGACCGCGAGGCGCTGCGGACGGCGCTCGACGAGGGCGTGGCCGAGCTCGGCCGCCTGGACGTGGTGATCCCCAACGCCGGCATCAGCCCGCTCGGCGTGGACCTGCCGATCGCGGCCTTCACCGAGACCCTCGACGTCAACCTCCTGGGCGCGCTCAACACCGTGCACGCGGCGCTGCCGCACCTGGGCGAGGGCGCGTCGATCATCCTGATGGGTTCGGTGTCGGGGCTGATGCCCCGCTACGACGGGAACGCCGGTGTCGGTCCCGGCGCCGCGGGCTACAGCTTCTCCAAGCGGATCCTGGCCGAATACGCCGAGTGGCTCTCGGTGCAACTGGCGCCCTCGGGGCGTCGGGTGAACGTGGTGCACCCGACCAACGTGGCGACCGAGCTGATCCAGAACGAGGCCGCCTACCGCACGTTCCGGCCGGACCTGGAGGCCCCCACCCTGGCCGACGTCGAGGCGGTGATGCGGCCCATGCACGGCATGCCGATCGCCTACCTGGAACCGGTCGACATCTCGCACGCGGTCGTCTACTTCGCCTCGGACGAATCCCGGTACGTCACCGGCGCGCAGCTCAAGATCGACGGCGGCCTGATCGCCAAGCTCGGTGCCGGGTTCGATCCGCGGGGCTGAGCCTCGATCCGCCGGGGGCGTGCACACGGTTGACGAACCGTACGCACGCCCCATCGGCATGTACGCGCGGGCACGGCCGACACACAAAAATGATCCCGGGGTCGCAGGCCCGTCGCAGTGCTTCGGGCCCGCCGACCCCGAGATCATTTCGGTCGAATCACTTCCCGAGCACGACCGGCAGCCGCTCGAAGCCGTGCAGGCCGATCGCGGTGCGGAACTCCGGCGTCCCAGCGACCTCGATGGTGGGGAACCGGCGGAGCAGCGCGGGGAAGATCACCTGGGCCTCCATTCGCGAGAGGTTGGCGCCCAGGCAGTAGTGCGCGCCGCCGCCGAAGCTGACGTGTGCGCCGTCGGCGCGGGTCAGGTCCAGGCGGTCGGGATCGGGGAACTGCTCGGGGTCGCGGTTGGCCCCGGCCGTCATCAGGAACAGCATCTTGCCGGGCGGGATCTGCAGGCCGCCCAGCTCGATCGGCTCCGCGGTGAGCCGGATGGTGCCGGAGATCGGCGTGCCGTGGCGCAGCAGTTCCTCGACCGCGCTCGGGGTGATGTCCGGGTTCTCCCGCCACAGCCGCAGCTGATCCGGGTTCTCCAACAGCGTGTACAGGCCCATGCTGATCAGGTTGGTGGTGGTCTCGAACCCGGAGATGAACAAGAACGTGGCCAGCGCCATCAGATCCTCGTCGTCCAGCCGCCCGGCCTCGTGCTGGTCGACCAGCGCCGAGATCAGGTCGTCCCGTCGCCGAGAGCGCCGCTCGCGGATCAACTCGTCAAAGTAGCCGCGCAGTTCGGTCACCGAGGCGTCCGCCTGGGCGAGGTCCTCGTCGCTGTAGTTGCCGCCGCCCCACACGCGCGTCCAGTCGTTGGCGAGCTTGTAGAAGAGCATGCCCTGGTTGGCCGGAACGCCGAGCATCTCGGAGATCACCGCGACCGGGAACGGACTCGACACGACCTCGACCAGGTCGACCGCGCTGCCGCCGCTCGCGTGCTCGGCCAGGTCGTCGAGATACCGGTCGGCCAGCTGCTCGATCGATTCGCGCATCGCCCTGATGGCGTTGGGGGTGAAGATCGCGGCGGCCACCTCGCGCATGGCGGTGTGCTCCGGAGCGTCCAGATTGACCAGGGCGCGCAGGAACAGCCGCAGCGATTCGTGTTCCTGCCAGTCCTGCCGCTGCATCGCCGCGGCGCGGACGCCGTTGCGCATGCCGCCCATCTTCGCGGCCGCGGCCACCTCCTTGTACCCGGTCACGGCGTAGGCGCCGCCCAGGGTGGTGCTCTCGAATACCCGCGCGACCCGTCGAATGGTGTCGTAGAGCGGATACGGATCGGGGATCATCGGCGGTGTGGCCAGTCGCTGGATCGCGGCTTCCGCCTCCTGCACGGTGATATCCAAAGTCATCGCGAACTCCCATCTGGGCGGGAAGATTCTCCGCCGGGAACAGTCCCACGGAGCGAGTTCAGTGCCGCTGCGGGCCGGGAAGGTGATCCCGTGTGCCGGGGCAATGGGATGTGCCGCTCGCGCCGGCGAAATCGACATATGCGCGAATAGTGGTCGAGCCTCGGAGGCGGCGGATTCCTCGCGAAACGCTATGACACGACGCGAGCCGCCCGTACCCCTAGCCGCCCCTAAATCGGATTCGGGAACTCTCTTGGTACACAAGCACGTTCACGTGTCGTGCCGGATCATCATCCGGCTGGTTTGTCCGGTAACGTGAGGCCCGCGGTCGCCTCCGCAGGGCGGTCGGCGTCTCGTCGATCCCGTTCGGGATTGCAATTTCGAATGGACTTCACTACCCGCTGTAGTTGTGAAAGAGCGGAGAAAGCCTAAATCTTATGTTCATGAGGATGACTATCGCTCCAGGCGCCTGTGGGTCGCTCGGGGATTGCGGTGGGGAGATGTGCGGATCTCCGCCGTAACCCTGTTGCATAACGAGGCATATGATTAGGCTGCGCGCCATAGTTGGGTCGATCGAGTGCTGGGAGTGGAGATGGCAGCGGGATCGGACGGCGGACCACGGGGACGAGCACGGAGTGTCGAGATGTTGTGGGGGGGCGAGCGGGAGCGGCCCAGCCGCGGTCCCAAGCCCGGGCTGTCCACCGCGCGGATCGTCGAGGTCGCCATCGAGGTCGCCGACCGCGAGGGGCTGTCCGCCGTCTCCATGCAGCGGATCGCCAGCGAGTTCGGCTTCACCACCATGTCGCTGTACCGGTACCTGCCGGGCAAGGCGCAGCTGATCGACTTCATGATCGACGGGGCGATCGACGTGTCGCCGAGCCTGGACGACGTCGCCGACGACTGGCGGCCGAAGCTGGAGGAGTGGGCCAGAAGGCTGCGCGGCGTCTACCACAGACACCCGTGGATGTTCGAACTCGCCGCGCCCGGTCCGATGGGTCCCAACCAGTTGAGCTGGCTGGAAGCCGCGGTCGACTCGTTGTCCGGGACCGGGCTCACCGGCGCGGAGAAGCTGGACGCCGTGTTCGCCCTGACCGGCCTGATCCGAAGCTGGATCTACCGCTCGGTCAGCAAGGAGGAGGAGCAGCAGCCGATCACCTCCGACATGGCCGAGCAGTGGGGCTCGGACGTGGGGGAGTTGGTGCGCACGCACCGTGACCGCTACCCGGCGCTGCTCGCGGCGATGTCCTCGGGGGCGTTCGAGCCCGCCGAGGGGGACGGCGAGGAGTTCGGCCTGCGCTGTGTGCTCGACGGCATCGGGGTGCTGATCAAGGAGCGAGCCGCCGCCGCCCGGGCCAACGCCTGAACCCTGGACCGGGATCCGCCGGACAGGGCCTCCTGGTGCCGGGCGCGGCACTACTGGGACCCGACCCCGACCCGCGCCGCGCCGGCGGCCAGTTCGGCGAGTCTGCGCCGGTCCACCTTGCGGTTGGGGTTGAGCGGGAACGCGTCGAGATGGTGATAGTGCTTGGGGATCAGGCCGCTGGGCAGGGTGGTGCGCAGGTGCCGGGCGAGGACCGCGGGCGGGGTGGGGGCTCCGGTGTAGTACACGACGAGCTCCAGGCCGGACTCGCTCGGCCTGGTCACGGTGGCCGCGTCGACCACCCCCGGGCAGGTCCGGACGGCGTTGTCGACCTCGGCGAGTTCCACCCGCCACCCCTGGACCTGGACCTGGGCGTCCAGCCGACCGAGATAGGCGAGCTCCCCGTTGGCCAGCCGGCGGACCCGATCGCCGGTGCGATACCAGGTACGCCCGTCGCGGCAAAGGAAGCGCCCCGGGTCGTCGGCCGGATCCAGGTAGCCGGCCGTCGCCTGGGGGCCGGCGATGCACAACTCGCCTTCCGTGTCCCGAGGTTCGCCGTCCTCGCCGAGCAGCAGGTGGTCGTGCCGCTCGTGCACCGCGCCGATCGGCACGATGCCGTTGACGCTCAACCGCGGTGACACCTCGGGCGACCAGCGGTGGCCGGTGATGGTGATGGTCAGCTCGGTCGGGCCGTACAGGTTCTCCACCGCCGAACCCGGGGCGGCGGCCTGCCAGTCCGCGGTGTCGGCGCACAGCAGCGCCTCGCCCGCGAAGAAGCTCCAGCGCAACGACGGCAGCGCGCCGGGGGCGAGACCGCCCAGGCGGCGGACCATGGCGATGCCGCTGGGGGTGGAGAACCAGACGGTCATCCTCCGCTCGGCCACGAACGCGGGCAGGTCCAGGTATGCCTGCGCGGGCACGGCGTGCACGCTCGCGCCTGCGCCCCACGCGCAGAACAGGTCGAACGCGGCACAGTCGAAGTTCAGCTCGGTGGCCTGGGAGAACACATCCTCGGCGGTGAAGTCGTAGCGCCGGTCCATCAGTTCGAAGTAGTGATGCAGGTTGCCATGGGTGATCGGCACGCCCTTGGGGCGACCGGTGGAGCCGGACGTGAACAGCGTGTACGCGACATCGGACGGGTCGGCCCACACCGGTTCGTCCAGCGCATCGCGCGTGTGCAGCGCGATCCGGCGCGACCGCCCGTCGTCGGTGCGGGCCGGCGCGAGCACGGGCAGGTCCGACTCGGCCCGGGCCAACGCGGCAAGGCCGGCGCCGTCGGCGATCACCGCGTCGGCGCCGGACGCCGCGAGCATGTGCCGGGTGCGGCTCGCCGGAAAGTCCGGATGCAGCGGTACCACCGTGGCCCCGCTGTACAGCGCGGCCAGGATCCCCACATAACTCTCGAAGCCCTTGTTCGCCAAGACGGCCACCGCTCTCGGTGGCTTCGTCGCGCCGGCCGTCAGCGCCCCCGCCCACCGCAGCGCCTCCGCGTGGGCGCGTGCGTACCCGACGGCCTCGGCGCCGACCCGGAACGCGGTCCCCTCAGGGGCGATGGCGAGCCCGCGCAGGAAGCGCGCGTGCAGTGCGTGCGCAGGTGCTTCGGACATGGTCTCTCCCAGGAAAGAGGGGTCGTTACGGGTTGGGGCGCCTTCGCGGGCCGACCTACGTTGTCGGCGAGGAAGACACCGGGACAACAGTCCTCGAAACGTGGAGGTTCACCATGTGGGACGACCAGTTCGAAGCGATCGTGCGACGGTACGTACCGTTCCTCGGGCCCGACGAGCGGCTCGGCGGCGGCTCGGAACTACGCGACCTCGGCCTCGACTCGATGAGCACCGTCGAGCTGTTGGCCGCTTTGGAACAGGCGTACGGCGCCCGGTTCGTGGACGACGCGCTGAACATGGAGAACTTCGCCACCCCCGACGCGTTGTGGGCGACGTTGTCCAGAATGATCACGTCTGCCGCGTGAGCCGGTGCTACGCGGCGGTGAGCCGGCGCCGGGGGCGCATCGCGGTCTGCGGCTTCAGCGGGACGACCTCGAAGCTTCGGGTCGTGCACGGCACCCGGCCCCACAGGCTGTCCGGCCCGGCCACGTAGGCCCTGACCACCCCGGCCCGGCGCAGCGTGGCCACCGCGGTCGGCCAGTGGACCGCGCGGACGATGCCGTCCAGGAGCAGCGTGCGGATCTGCTCGCCGGTACGCAGCACGCTTCCGTCGTGGTCCGAGACCACCGGTAGCTTCGGGTCGCGAAAGCGCAGGTCCGCGAAGACGGTGTCCTCGATGTGCCGACGCAGCGGGCCGAACAGGCGCGAGTGCATCGGCGGACGCATGGTGGACAACGGCAGGCCGCCCACTGCGCGTACCCGCTCGTTCAGTTGCTCCAGGCCGGCCTCGCGCACCGAGACCATGTGGAATTCCTCGTCGATGTGGCAGGCGATCTCGTGCCACTCGCCTCGTTCGTCCAACTCGCCCAGCACCTGGGCCAGCCGGTCGGCGGGGGTCCGGGCGAACGACTGGGTGACCACGTCGCCGTGCTCTCGGGCGAAGTACGCGTCCAGCGCGTGCCCCCACCGGGCGGTCAGCGACACGGCGTCGGCGAAGTCCAGCGACCTCGAGTACACCGCCGCAGGTGTCCCGCCGAAGCTGGCACCCAGGATCACGTCCGGCCGCATGTCCAGCGCGTCCTCGGCCCAGTACGCCGGTGCCAGGCAGTTGACCAGGAACGCCACGCGCGCGAACTCCGAGTAATCGCCCGGTGCTTCGCGATATCGATCGACCAGCGAGTAGCCGAGCCGGTCGTCCGCCTCGGCCACCAGGGCGCGGGCGGCGGGATTGATCAGCATGAACTTCGCCACGTCGTCGAAGCGGCAGGGGCTGATGCCGGGAAACACGACCGCGGAACCGGCTTCGAGCTGAGATCCCATGTGTCTGTTTTCCAATCCATTCCGGAATTCGAGTCAGCTGGATACGGTGTCTCGACAAGTGTGTGCGCCCCGGAGATATCGCTGTACCCCTAACTGCCCCTAACCTCCCGGAGTTCGCGTCCGGCAATCTTGCGAGGGTCGCCCGACCGTGTTAGGAAATGGGCTGGGAAGCCCTAGTCCGCGCGGCGCGAGCCGTCGGGAAGGAATGCGTGTGATTTCGAACGGGCGACGCGCGGCCCGCGCGCGCGAATCGGTGGACAACCTTTATTGGTTCATGCTCGCGGCGGCGAATTCGGCTCCCGATACGCCGGCTTTCGTGACCCGTGACGGCGAAGGCGGGGTACGGACGCTCTCCTATGGGGAGTTGCGGAACCGGGTCGACGAATTCGCCGCGGCACTGGCGGAACCGGGCCTGGACGTGGGCGACCGGGTGGTGCTCGAAGCGAACGTCACACCGGATGCCGTGGCGATGCTCCTGGCCTGCTCCCTGCTCGGCCTGCCGTTCATCCCGGTCAGTCCCGAGACGCCGAGCGGACGGCTGCGGTCGATCCTGGATACCGCCGAACCCGCGCTCTACGCGCAGGCCGAGGGTGGCGGCCGTGCGGACTTGCCGGCGGCGGTGGGCACCGCGCGGTTCGGCGCCGGCGGGCTGCGGGTGGAGCGGGCGCCCCGTGCGCGCGTGCGACACCGGCGCGAGATCGTCGGCACCGATACCGCGTACATCATCTTCACCTCGGGTACCACCGGTCGCCCCAAGGGCGTGGTGATGAGCCACCGCTCGGTCGTCTCGCTCTACCGCGCCATCCTGGAACAGGGCCTGATCACCCCCGAGGACCGGATCGCCACCACCTCGCCGCTGCAATTCGACTTCGCCCTGTTCGACATCGGCCTGGCCCTGGGCACCGGCGCGGCCCTGGTGCCCGTACCGCGCGAGGAACTGAACTGGCCGCGGCGCTTTTTGGCCTTCCTCGGCGACACCGGCGCCACCCAGGTGCACGGCGTCCCCTCGATCTGGCGCCCCGTGCTGCGGCACGAGCCCGAACTGCTCGCCGGCCTCGACCGGGTGCGCGGCATCCTGTTCACGGGCGAGGACTTCCCGCTGCCGGAACTGCGGCACCTGCAGGGGCTGCTGCCGCACGCGCGGATCGTCAACGGATACGGCGCCACCGAGTCGATGGCCTGCTCGTTCACCGAGGTGCCGCAGCCGATCCCGGACGACCTGGAGCGGCTGTCCATCGGCTTCCCGCTCCCCGGGTTCGACGTGAGCCTGCTCGACGAGGACGGGCGACCGGTCGAGCGGAGCGGCGTCGCCGGGCAGATCCATCTGCGCGCGCCCTCGATGTTCAGCGGCTACTGGGACGACCCGGAGGCCACCGCGCGCGTGCTGGTGCCCGATCCGCTCGACCCGCGCTCGGGACGCACGGTGCTGCGCAGCGGCGACCTCGCCTATCGCGGTGAAAGCGGAGAACTGTACTTCGCCGGCCGCGTCGACGCCCAGGTCCAGATCCGCGGGAACCGCGTCGAACCGGGCGAGGTGGAGCGTCGGTTGCTGGAATTCCCCGGCATCTCGGCCGCGGTCGCGCTGCTCGTGCCGCGTCCGGGAAACGACCCGGTGCTGCACGCGTTCGTGGTCGCCGAACCCGGCGGCGCGGCCTTCGACAAGGCGAAGGTGCGCGCGTTCTGTGCGGATACGCTGCCCGGCTACATGATTCCGACGAATATCGTCGCGGTCGACGATATTCCGCTGACCGTAAATGGAAAAGTGGATCGCGCCAGTCTCGCCACCCGGGTGGCCGGCCCGTCCTGAGCGGCGGTTCTCGCGATCGCCCGAATTCCCCGGTTTTGTTGGAACGACCTGCGGGACGAGCCTGACCCGGGCAGACCGGATCGGCCGCCGTCAGAATAGGTGTGGAGTGCGCGGATGACTGAGTCCTGGAACGCTGCGACGATTTCGGGCGGCGAACTCGCCCGACGGTTGGCCGAATTGTCCAGGCCCGAGCAGACCGGCGTACTGCTCGACCTGGTCCGCGAGCACACGCTCGCGGTGCTGCGCAAGATCCGGCCCGAGGACGGCGACTCCCCGCCGGGGACCGGCGATCCGGTGGGTCCCGACCGACCCTTTCGGGAGCTGGGCCTGGACTCGCTCGGCCTGGTCGAACTGCACGCCAGGCTGGTCGGGGCGACCGGCCTGGAGCTGTTGGTGACGGTCGGCTTCGACCATCCGACGCCGGCCGAACTCGCGCGACACCTGCGTGCCCGACTCCTCGGCATTGCCGAGGACGATCCCGAACCGGCGCCCACCGCACGGGCCGACGACGAGCCGATCGCGATCGTCGGCATCGGCTGCCGCTTCCCCGGGGACGTGGCGTCGCCGCAGGACCTGTGGCGCCTGGTGGCGGACGGCCGGCACGTGATCGCCCCCTTCCCCGACGATCGGGGCTGGGACCTGGACGCGCTGTACGACCCGGACCCGAACACCCCCGGGACGAGTTACGTACGGCAGGCCGGATTCCTGCCCGACGCCGCCGAGTTCGACGCCGAGTTCTTCGGGATCAGCCCGCGCGAGGCCACCGCGATGGACCCGCAGCAGCGGGTGCTCCTGGAGACCTGCTGGGAGGCGCTGGAGCGGGCCGGGATCGACGCGGGCCCGCTGCGCGGCACCCGATCCGGGGTATTCATCGGAGTCGAGCCACACGAGTACGGACCGCGCGTGCACGAGGCGCCGGACGGCCTGGACGGCCACCTGATGACCGGTACCGCGCCGAGCATCGTGTCCGGGCGGATCGCCTACACGCTGGGCCTGGAAGGGCCCGCGCTGACGGTCGACACCGCGTGCTCCGGGTCGTTGGCGGCGCTGCACCTGGCCGTCCAGTCGCTGCGCCGGGGCGAGTGCACGCTCGCGCTCGCCGGCGGGGTCACCGTGATCACCAGTCCGGGTACGTTCACCACGTTCAGCCGGCAGCGCGGCCTGGCCCCCGACGGGCGTTGCAAGGCGTTCGCCGCCGCGGCCGACGGCACCAACTTCGCCGAGGGCGCGGGTGTCCTGGTGCTGGAACGGCTCGCCGACGCCCGCCGGCAGGGGCACCGGGTGCTCGCGATCGTGCGCGGGTCCGCCCTGAACCAGGACGGCGCCAGCAACGGCCTGACCGCGCCCAACGGCCGGGCCCAGCAGCGGGTGATCCGCCAGGCGCTCGCCGACGCCGGCCTGACCGCGGACCAGGTCGACGTGGTCGAGGCGCACGGCACGGGCACCACCCTGGGCGACCCGATCGAGGCGCAGGCGGTGATCGCCACCTACGGCCGGGACCACTCGCCGGAGCGACCGCTGTGGCTCGGTTCCGTCAAGACCAACATCGGCCACACCGGCGCCGCCGCCGGCGCGGCCGGGGTGATCAAGGTCGTCGAGGCGATCCGGCACGGCGAACTGCCGCGGACCCTGCACGTGGACGAGCCCTCGCCGCACATCGACTGGTCCGCCGAAACGGTGCGCCTGCTTACCGAACCCCAGCCGTGGCCGGCGACGACCGACCGACCTCGCCGGGCCGGCGTCTCGTCCTTCGGTGTCAGCGGCACCAACGCGCACGTGATCATCGAGGAGGCGCCGCCGACCGACGTCGGCGAGCCCGAGGCCGAACCCGATGCGGACCGGATCAACCCGGTCCTGCTCTCCGCCGGCAACGAGCCGGCCCTGCGCGCCCAGGCCGGTCGCCTGTACGACCTGCTCGACTCCGCCGACGCGCCCACACCTCTCGACGTGGCCTACTCGACCGCCGTCACCCGAACCGCCCTCGAACACCGCGTGGCGATCGTGGCCCGCGACCGCGAGGAACTCCTGGGGGCGCTGCGGGCGATCCGCGAAGACCAAGCCGCGCCGGGCATCCGGCGCGGCACGGCGGCGGCCGGGCGGCTGGCCTTTCTGTTCACCGGCCAGGGCAGTCAACGCCTGGCGATGGGCCGGGAACTGTACGACACCTTCCCGGTCTTCGCAGGCGCACTCGACGATGTCGCCGACTACCTGGACATACAACTCGAACCGCCGCTGCACGACGTGCTGTTCGCCGCGCCCGACACGCCCGAAGCCGCCCTCCTGGAGCAGACCGCGTACGCGCAGACCGCGCTGTTCGCGATCGAGGTGGCCCTGTACCGACTCCTCGAATCGTGGGGCGTGGTCCCCGACTACCTGGCCGGACACTCGATCGGCGAACTGAGCGCGGCCCATGTGGCCGGCGCGATGTCCCTGGAGGACGCCGCCCTGCTGGTCGCGGCGCGTGGTCGACTGATGCAGGAACTGCCGTCGACGGGCGTGATGGTCGCGATCGAGGCAAGCGAGGACGAGATCGGGCCGCTGCTCGACGATCGGGTGGGCCTGGCCGCGATCAACGGCCCCGACGCGGTGGTGATCTCCGGCGACGAGGACCGAGTCGCCGCCGTCGTGGCCCGATTCCCCGGCCGCCGGACCAAGCGCCTGCGTACCTCGCACGCGTTCCACTCGCCGCTCATGGCGCCGATGCTCGACGAGTTCCGGCGGATCGCGGAGGCGATGACCTACCGGACGCCGGCCATCCCCGTGGTGTCCGGCATCACCGGGCGCCCGTTCACCCCCGACGCGGCGTACTGGGTGCGGCACGTGCTCGAACCCGTTCGCTTTCGAGACACCGTGCGCCGGCTGGGCGCCGAGGGTGTGACCACGTTCCTGGAACTGGGCCCGGACCCGGTCCTGTCCGCGCTCGGCCCGGCCTGCCTGCCCGCCGACGGCCCGGACACGCTGTTCGTACCGGTCCTGCGGGCAGGGCGGTCGGAGGAACACGAATGCGTCGCCGCCGTGGCCGCCGCCCACGTGCGCGGCACGGCGGTCCACTGGGCGGCCTTCTTCGCCGGCCGCGGCGCCCGACGGGTGGAACTGCCCACGTACGCCTTCCAGCGCCGCCGGTACTGGCTGGACGGGACCGCACCCGCGGATGTCCGCGCGGCGGGACTGCGCAACCCCGAACACCCGCTTCTGGGCGCCGTGGTGAGCCTGGCCGGCTCCGACGGTGTGGTGCTCGCAGGCCGGCTCTCCACGCAGACCCAGCCCTGGCTGGCCGACCACGTCATCTCCGGCGTCGTGCTGCTGCCCGGGACCGCGTTCGTGGAACTGGCGATCCGGGCCGGTGCCGAGATCGGCTGCGCCACTGTCGACGAACTCACTCTGGAGGTGCCCCTCGCGCTGCCGGACAGCGGGAGCGTGGCCCTGCAGATCACCGTCGGCGCGGCGGACGATACCGGCCGGCGGTCGGTCGAGGTGCACGCGCGGGCCGACGACGGCGACGACTGGACCCGGCACGCGAGCGGCGTGCTGGCGCCCAGCGCGGGCGCGGAGCCGGCCGCGGCGGCGTTCGACCTGGTGGCGTGGCCGCCGGTCGGGGCCCAGCCGATCGACATCACCGACTTCTATCGCGACGACGCGCAGAACGGCTACGAGTTCGGCCCGATGTTCCGCAACCTGCGCGCGGTGTGGCGTCGCGGTGGTGAGGTGTTCGCCGAGGTCGCGTTCGCCGACGGGGAGCGCTCGCGCGCCGAGCGCTTCGGCCTGCACCCCGCGCTGCTGGATTCCGCGCTCCAGGCGATGGCTTTCGCCGACGACCGTGCCGACGACGGCGGGACCCGCCTGCCGTTCGCCTGGACCGGCGTCCGCCTGCACGCCGCGGGCGCCGCGGCGCTGCGGGTCGGGATCACCGCGACCGGTCCGAACGCGGTGTCGGCGTCGATCGCCGACGCGGACGGCGAGCCGGTGGCCACCGTACGCTCGATAGCCGTCCGTGCCGTCGACGCCGGGCAATTGCAACGTGCCCGGGCGGCCCGGGACGACGCGCTGCTGCGCGTGCGCTGGACACCCCTGGCGCCCGCGCCGCAGACGACCCGGGGAACCCGGGTCGTGCTGGGGACCGACCACCGCGACCTCGCCGCGGTCGGCGCGGCGATCACTGCGGGCGACCCGGTGCCGGACGCGGTGGTCGTACGCCTCGAACCGGCCGAGGGCGCCCCGCCCGTCGCCGCGCGGACGGCCACCACCGGGCTCCTCGACCTGCTGCGCGACTGGTCGAGCGACGAACGCTTCGCCGATTCGCGGCTCGTGCTGGTCACCACGGGCGCGGTGGCCACCGGCCCCGACGACGAGCCCGCCGATCCCGCCCTGGCCCCGCTGTGGGGCCTGGTGCGCTCGGCCGAGGCCGAGCACCCGGGCCGGTTCGTCCTCGCGGACCTGGACGACGACGCCGCACTGCCCGACCTGCCGGCCGGCGAACCCGAACTGGCGCTGCGGGGCGATACCGTCCTGGTACCGCGACTCGCGCGCGTCACGGAAAGCCCGCAGCCCGCGCCCTGGCCCGCGGACGGCACGGTCCTGATCACCGGCGGCACGGGCGGCCTGGCGAGCCACCTGGCCCGCCACCTGGTGACCGAACACGGCGTACGCAACCTGCTCCTGGCCGGTCGACGCGGACCGCAGGCACCCGGCGCGGACCGACTCCGGGCCGAACTGACCGAACTGGGCGCCGGGGTCACCATCGCCGCCTGCGACGTGGGCGACCGCACGGCGGTGGCCGAGCTGCTCGCCGCCATACCCGCCGAGCACCCACTGAGCGCGGTTGTGCACACCGCCGGCGTGGTCGCCGACAACCTGATCGGCGCGCTGACCGCCGACGACGTCGACACGGTCTTTCGGCCCAAGGTCGACGGGGCCTGGCACCTGCACGAACTCACCCGCGACCTCGACCTGTCGGCGTTCGTCCTTTTTTCCTCCGGCGCGGGCGTCCTGGAGGCGCCCGGGCAGGCCAACTACGCGGCGGCGAACGTCTTCCTGGACGCCCTGGCCGAACAACGCCGAGCGGCCGGCCTACCCGCGACCTCCCTGGCCTGGGGCCTGTGGGGCGGCACCGACGGCATGGGTGGGCGCCTCGACGACGCCACGCTGCGCCGCGCCGACCGCTCCGGCCTGGTGACCCTGTCCGTGGCCGAAAACCTCGCCCTGTTCGACCGCGCCCTGGGCACCGACCGAGCGACGTTGCTGCCACTGCGGATCGACCCGGCCGCGCTGCGCAACCGCCCCGGCGGGGTGCAGGCGTTGCTGCGTGAACTGGTACCCACCACCGTCCGCCGAGCGGGTGCCGGCCGTGCCACGGGGGCCGGCGCGCTGGCCCGCAGGCTGGCCGAACTCCCGGACGGTGAACGGCATCCATACGTCCTCGACGTGGTCCGCACCCAGGTCGCCGCCGTCCTCGGACACGAGGGCGCCGCGTCGATCGACCCGGACCGGGCCTTCACCACGATCGGCTTCGACTCGCTCGCCGCCGTCGAACTGCGCAACGCGCTCGGCACCGCTACCGGGCTGCGCCTGCCCGCCACCTTGACCTTCGACTATCCGACGCCCAAGGCGCTGGCCGACTTCATCCGGTCGAAGGCGACGAACAGCGAGTCCACGGTCGGCATCACCGCGCCCGCGTCGGTCGGCGGCGACGAACCGATCGCCATCGTGGGCATGGCCTGCCGGTTCCCCGGCGGCGTCGGGTCGCCGGAGGACCTGTGGCAGCTGGTCGCCTCCGGGCGCGACGGCATCACCCGCTTCCCCGACGATCGGGACTGGGACGTGGACGACCTCTACGACCCGGAACCGGGCAAGCTCGGCAAGAGCTACGTCCGCGAGGGCGGATTCCTGCACGATGCGGCGGACTTCGACCCCGCGCTGTTCGGCATCAGCCCGCGCGAGGCGCTGGCCATGGACCCGCAGCACCGGCTGCTCCTGGAGACCACCTGGGAGGCCGTGGAACGGGCGGGCATCGACGCCACGACGCTGCGCGGCAGCCGTACCGGCGTGTTCGCCGGCGTGATGTACCACGATTGGGCCACCCGTCTGGCCGAGGCTCCCGACGAACTGGCGGGCTACCTCGGCATCGGCAGCGCGGGGAGCATGGCCTCCGGACGACTCGCCTACACGCTGGGCCTGGAGGGTCCGGCGATGACGGTGGACACCGCGTGCTCGTCGTCGCTGGTGACCCTGCACCTGGCCGCGCAGGCGTTGCGGTCGGGGGAGTGCTCGCTGGCGCTGGCCGGCGGGGTGACCGTGATGTCCACGCCCAAGACGTTCGTCGACTTCAGCGCGCAGCGCGGCCTCGCGGCCGACGCCCGCTCCAAGTCCTTCGCCGCCGCCGCCGATGGCACCAGTTGGAGCGAGGGCGTGGGGATGCTCCTGGTGGAGCGGTTGTCCGACGCCCTGCGCAACGGGCATCGGGTGTTGGCGCTGGTGCGGGGTTCGGCGGTGAACCAGGACGGCGCGTCGAACGGGTTGACCGCGCCCAACGGTCCGGCGCAGCAGCGAGTGATTCGGCAGGCGTTGGCGGGTGCGGGGCTGTCCGTCGGTGATGTCGATGTGGTGGAGGCACACGGGACCGGTACGCGATTGGGTGATCCGATCGAGGCGCAGGCGCTGTTGGCGACGTATGGGCAGGATCGCCCGGAGGGTCGGCCGTTGTGGTTGGGGTCGATCAAGTCGAACATCGGGCATGCGCAGGCCGCCGCCGGCGTGGCGGGGATCATCAAGATGGTGGAGGCGATGCGGCACGGCGTGTTGCCGATGACGTTGCATGTGGACGAGCCGACGCCGGAGGTGGACTGGTCCGCCGGGGCGGTGGAGTTGCTGACGGAGTCGCGGGCGTGGCCCGAGGTGGGTCGACCGCGGCGGGCGGCCGTGTCGTCGTTCGGCGTCAGCGGCACCAACGCGCACGTGATCCTGGAGCAGCCGCCCGAGGCACCGGCTGCCGCACCCGAACCGCCGCACACCCGCCCGGTGCCGTGGGTGCTCTCCGGTCGGACCGAGGACGCGCTGCGGGCCCAGGCCCGTCGGCTGTGGTCGCACATCGGGCCGGACGAGGACGGGTTCGCCGCCGTGGGCCGGGCCCTGGCGACGACGCGGGTGGCGTTCGAGCATCGCGCGGTGGTGTCGGGGCTGGATCGGTCCGAGTTCCTGCGGGGGCTGGCGGCGCTGGCCGAAGGGACGCCGTCTCCCGGCGTGCTGCGCGGCACCGCGCATGTCGGCGGTACGGCCTTCCTGTTCACCGGTCAGGGAAGTCAACGGCTGGGCATGGGACGGGAAGCCGCCCGGGCGTTCCCGGTCTTCCGCGCCGCCCTGGACACCGTGTGCGCCGAATTGGACCGCTGGAGCGACCGCCCGGTGCGCGAGGTGATGTGGGGTGACAAGGCGGGTCTCGACGACACGGCGCGAGCCCAACCGGCGCTGTTCGCGGTCGAGGTGGCGCTGTACCGCCTGTTCGAATCGTGGGGCATCCGGCCGGACGTGGTGATGGGCCACTCGGTGGGCGAGTTGAGCGCGGCCCACGTCGCGGGTGTCCTGTCGTTGCCCGACGCGGCGCGACTGGTGGCGGCACGCGGCCGGTTGATGCAGGAACTGCCGACGGGCGGGGCGATGGTCGCGGTGGAGGCGGATCCCGACGAGATCGCGCCGTGGCTGACCGACCTGGTCGATCTCGCGGCGGTCAACGGGCCGAACTCCGTGGTGGTGTCCGGCGAAGAGGCCGCCGTCACCAGGTTTGTCGCCGAATTCGGCGCCCGGTTCGGCACGCGCCGGAGCAAGCGGCTGCGCACCTCGCACGCGTTCCACTCGGCGCTGATGGAACCCATGCTCGACGAGTTTCGCGAGGTGGCGCAGCAGGTTTCGTACGCGTCGCCGGTGATTCCGCTGGTGTCCAACGTCACGGGCGGCAGCGCCGATGTCACCTACGCCGAGTACTGGGTCGGCCATGTGCGGGAGGCGGTGCGCTTCGCCGAAGGTGTGCGCGCGCTGACCGCGCGTGGTGTGACCCGGTTCGTCGAACTCGGGCCGGACGGCGTGCTGTCCGCGATGGTGCGGGAGAACGTGGCCGAGGACGGCGCCGCCTACGTGGTGCTCCCCGCGCTGCGCAAGGGCCGCTCCGAGATGGCGACGCTCCTCGCGGCCGTGGGCGAATTGCACGTGAGCGGCGTGCCGGTGAACTGGGACGCGTTCTTCGCCGATCACGGTGCTCGCCACGTCGAGTTGCCCACCTACGCGTTCCAGCGGGAGCGCTACTGGTTGACGCCGGCGACCGGGGTGGGCGATGTGACGTCCGCCGGAGTGGACGCGACGGATCACCCGCTTCTGGGCGCGATGATGGCTTTGCCGGAGTCCGACGGCGTGCTGTTCACCGGCCGACTCTCGCCGGCGAACCAGACCTGGCTGGCCGACCATGTGATCCTCGGTCGAGTGGTGGTGTCCGGGTCGGCACTGGTGGAGTTGGCGGTCCGGGCCGGCGACGAGGTCGATTGCGCGATCGTGGAGGAACTCACCCTGGCGGCGGCGTTGGTGCTGCCCGAGGAGGGCGGCGTCCAGGTCCGGGTACAGGTCGGCGGACCGGACGAGAGCGGTCGACGGGTGCTGACCGTGCACTCGCGGGCCGAGGACGCGGTCGACGGCGGGTGGACGCGGCACGCCGAGGGTGTCCTGCGTCCGGCCGCGAACGCGGAGCCGCCGGCCGCCGACCCGCAACCATGGCCGCCGGTCGGCGCCACGGCGATCGATGTGTCGGGTTGCTACGCGGAGTTGGCCGGCCGCGGCTACGGATACGGGCCGACCTACCAGGGGTTGCGGGCGGCCTGGCGGCGTGGCGAGGAAGTGTTCGCCGAAGTCGCGCTGCCCGAGTCGGTACGCGACGAAGCCGGTCGCTACGGGCTGCATCCCGCCCTCCTGGACGCCGCGTTGCACGCCGAGGCGTTGGCCGAGGAAGGCGGAGCCACCCTGCTGCCCTACTCCTGGAACGGGGTCCGGCTGCACGCCGCGGGCGCCGCGTCGCTGCGGGTCCGGCTGCGGCGGGTCCAGGGCGCCGAGGTGTCCTCGATCGAGGTCTCCGACCACGACGGCCGGCCCGTAATGTCGGTGGAGTCGCTGGTCGCGCGGCCCGTGTCCGCCGAGCAGTTGGCGGACGAATCCGCCCTCGACGGCTCGCTGTTCCGGATGGCGTGGGAGCCGATCGCCCCGGCCGACGCGTTCGCGGGCGCGCCGTCGTTCGTGTCGGTGGGCACGGATCTGCCCGGCTCGTACGAGAGCCTGGCCGCGCTGGGCGAGGCCGTCGCGTCCGGCACCCTGGCCGGGCTCGACACGGTGCTGCTTCCGTGCGCGCCGCATGCCCTGGACGACCCGGCCGGGGTGCCCGACGCGGTACGAGCGGGCACCTCGCGCGTACTCGCCGCCGTGCAGGACTGGTTGGCCGACGAGCGGTTCGAGCGGGCCCGGCTGGTGGTGCTGACCCAGGGCGCCATGGCCCTCGACGGCGAGGCCCTCACCGATCCGGTCGGCGCCGCGGTATGGGGCCTGGTACGGGCCGCGCAGGCGGAGAGCCCCGACCGTCTGGTCCTGGTCGACGCGGACGGCCCGGCCGCGGTGGCCCGGGTGCTGCCCGCGATCGTGGCCGCCGGGGAACCGCAGGCCCTGATCCGCGACGGCAGGGGTTATGTGGCGCGTTTGCGTACCGCCGCCTCCGGTGCGGGCCTGGTGCCGCCCCCGGGAGCTTGGCGCCTGGAAGCCGGTGGCACGACGCTGGACCACCTGGCCCTGGTGGCCTCGGACGAGCCCGACGTCGCCTTGGCGACCGGCCAGGTCCGGGTCGCGGTGCGCGCGGCGGGGGTCAACTTCCGCGACGTGTTGGTCGCGCTCGGCATGTACCCGGGCGGCGGCCGGATCGGTGGCGAAGGCGCCGGGGTGGTCGTGGAGGTCGGCCCCGGCGTCGACGGGCTGCGCCCGGGCGACCCGGTGATGGGCATCTTCGAGAACGCCTTCGGGCCGGTCGCGGTGACCGACCATCGGCTGCTCGCCCGGATCCCGGACGGATGGTCGTTCGAGCAGGCGGCCACCGTGCCGCTGGTGTTCCTCACCGCCTGGTACGGACTGGTCGACCTGGCCGACACCCGGGCGGGCGCGCGCGTACTCGTGCACGCGGCGACCGGCGGCGTGGGGATGGCCGCCCTCCAGGTGGCCCGACACCTGGGCGCCGAGGTGTTCGGCACCGCGTCACGCGGCAAGTGGGACACGCTGGCGGGCCTGGGCCTGGACGGCGCGCACATCGCCGACTCGCGTACCCTCGACTTCGAGGAGCAGTTCCTCGACACCACCGACGGCGCGGGCATGCACGTCGTGCTGAACGCGCTGGCCAGGGAGTTCGTGGACGCCTCGCTGCGCCTGCTGCCGCACGGCGGGCACTTCGTGGAGATGGGCAAGACCGACCTGCGCGACCCCGACAAGGTCGCCGCGGACCACCCGAACGTCAGCTATCAGGCGTACGACGTGATGGACGCCGGGCCCGACCGGATCCAGGCGATGCTGGCCGAATTGACCGCGTTGTTCGCGACCGGGGCGCTGCGCCCGCTCCCGGTCCGGAGCTGGGACGTGCGTCGGGCGCCGGAGGCGTTCCGCTTCCTGAGCCAGGCTCGGCACGTCGGCAAGCTCGCGCTGACCATGCCGCGGCGCCCGGATCCCGAGGGCACGGTCCTGGTCACCGGCGGTACGGGTGCCCTCGGCGCCTTGGTGGCCCGGCATCTGATCACCCGTCATGGCGCTCGTCGGCTGCTCCTGGTCGGTCGGCGCGGCTCGGCCGCGCCCGGTGCCCGGGAGTTGGTGGCGGAGCTGCGCGCGCTCGGCGCGGAGGTACGGGCGGTCGCCTGCGACGTGTCCGACCGTACGGCGTTGGCCGACCTGTTGGCCGACGTCCCCGCGGCGCACCCGTTGACCGCGGTGATCCACACGGCGGGCGTGCTCGACGACGGGGTCTTCGCGGCGCTGACTCCGGAGCGGATGGATACCGTCCTGCGCCCCAAGGTGGATGCGGCCTGGCATCTGCACGAACTCACCCGGGACGCGGACCTGGCGGCATTCGTGCTGTTCTCCTCGGCTGCCGGGGTGCTCGACGGGGTCGGGCAGGGCAACTACGCGGCAGCCAACGTGTTCCTGGACGCGTTGGCCCGGCATCGACGCGACCTGGGCCTGCCCGGACAGTCGCTGGCCTGGGGACTGTGGGCAAGCGACGGCGGCATGGGCGGCGCGCTGGGCGAGGCCGACCTGGCGCGGATGGCGAAGAAGGGCGCCAAGGCGCTGACTCCCGACCAGGGCCTCGCGCTGCTCGACGCCGCCGCCACGTTCGACGAGGCCACCGTCGTGCCGGTGCCGCTGGACCTGCGGATACTCGCCGCGAGCGGTGAACTGCCGCCGCTGTTCCAGGGCTTGGTTCGCGGACCGGCGCGGCGAACCGTACGGGCGGCGACCGACGCGACGAACGCGCCGAGCCTGCCCGAACGGCTGGCCGCGTTGCCCGCCGACGAGCGCGGCGCGGCCGTCCTGGAGCTGATCCGGGAACAGGCCGCAGTGGTGATCGGCCACTCCGGGGCGGGGGCGATCGCGCCCGAACGGGCCTTCAAGGACCTCGGGTTCGACTCGCTTACCACGATCGAGCTGCGCAACCGGCTCGGCGCGGCGACCGGACTGCGGCTGCCGGCGACGCTGGTGTTCGACTATCCGGATCCGCACGTGTTGGCTCGCTACCTGCTCTCCGAGCTCGTACCCGACGCGGAGCCGTTGTCGGCCGCCGATCGGGAGGAGGCCTCCGTTCGCGAGGCGTTGGCGAGGATCCCGCTCGGTCGGCTGCGCGAGACGGGCCTGTTGGCCGCGCTGCTCGCGCTCACCGAGGCCGGTGACGGGGCGGCGGCCCCGGACCGGCCGGTCGAGGAGGATCGCGGCGCGGCGTTGCGGAGCATGGATGTGGCCGACCTGCTGCGGGCGGCCCGGCGGGACAACTCCGGCTGACCGAACCGGTATTCGGGTGCGCCCCTCGATCGCTGTTCGATCGAGGGGCGCTTCGGGTGGCGGGCGACCGCTTTTTGGAAGTGACCGACCCAACGAAAACGCCGCCGATTCCCGGGGGTTGGAATCGGCGGCGCTCTCGGTTTCTTCTCTGGGGTGGTCCGTCGACGAGAAGGGCGGGGCCGCCCCGCACTCGCCGCAGTACTCAGGAGAGGATCTCGCGCGCGATCGCCTCGACGTAGTCGGTCACGGTGATGTCCCGATCCAGGTAGGGGACCAGCGCACGGGTCCGCTCGTACAGCTCCCGCGTACCGGAGGACAGGCCCTCCACTCCGCGGATGTCCACCGCCTGGCAGGCACAGAGCAGTTCGAACGCCACCACGTAGGTGGCGTTCGTGAGCACCTCCCGGGCCTTTCGCGCGGCGACGAACCCGAAGGAGACGATGTCCTGGAAGTCCGCCGTCGTGGTCAGCGACTGGATCGACATCGGCACGGCCAGTGCGCGGGTCTCCGCGGTCACCGAGGCGGTCATGAACTGACCGCCCATCAGACCCAGCCGCAGCCCCGGCTCCTCGCGGCACAGGAACGGGGGCAGACCGTTGCTGTTGCTTGCGTCCATGAACCGGTCGACGCGGCGGTTCGACAGGTTCGTCAGCGTCGCCAGCGCGATCACCAGGTGGTCCATGGCCATCGCCACGTACTGCCCGTGGAAGTGCCCGTTGTGGAAGACGTCGTCCTCGTCGGGCAGCACGAGCGGGTTGTCGTTGGACGAGTTCAACTCGTCCGCCAGGGTGCCCGCGATGGTGTTCATGCTGTCCAGCACCGGGCCCAGGATCTGCGGCGTGCAGCGGATCGAGTACGCGTCCTCGATCGGTTCGGAGCCCTTCTTGACGATCGTGCCCATCTCGCTCGCGAGCACGTCCTCGGTGTCCTGCTCGTTGCGTGCGAGTCCCGAGTCGGCAAGCAACTCCCACAGCTTGGCGGCGACTTCCCGCTGTCCGAGGTGCGGCTTGAGTTGGTGCACCCGCGGATCGAACGGCTTGGTCATGCCGCGCAGGCCCTCGATCGACAGGGCCGACACCCGGAGGTAGACGTCGAGCAGACGGCGGGCCCGCTGGTAGACCAGGCTGCCCAGGCCGACCATGCCGGACGTACCGTTGATCAGCGCCAGGCCCTCCTTGAAGCTGAGCTTCATCGGCTTCAGGCCGGCCCGGCTCAGCGCCTCGGCGCCGGACAGCGTCTCACCGTCGAACCGCGCCTTCCACTGACCGGCGCAGACGAGTGCGATCGAGGCGAGCGGGCCGAGGTCGCCGCTGGTGCCGAGCGAGCCCTTCTCCGGTACGCACGGCACGACCCCGGAGTTGTACACCGCGATCAGCTTGTCGAAGTTCTCCTCGGAGATCGCGGAATTCCCGCGCGCCAGGGAAACGATGCGGGACAGCATGATCGCGCGAACGGTGTGGTCGTCCAGGTGCGCACCGACGTTGGTGGCCACCGCGTTGATCAGGTTCTCCTGCAACTCCTGCGCCATCGAGACCGGCACCAGCCGATCGACGAATCCACCCATGCTGGTGTTGACCCCGTAGACCACTCGCCCGGCGTCCACGAAGGACACCAACGTTTCCCGGGACCGGCGGACCCGCTTGCGGACATCGTCGTCCACGGCCACGGGAATCGAGTTCCGTACGGCCGACTCGATTTCGTCTAGGCTGACCCGCCGGCCGGCGGTGAGCGTGAATGTCACGGTGTCGAACCCCATTCTTGAAATCGATTGGAATCGGGACGCGAAGGCGCCTAATACATTTCATTGATGTCATGAGGGTGAAGGGTGGGCCAGGGGAATCGACCCCTAAGTGCCAGGGGTGTGCCCCTAGGTTCAACTCGCGTGTGTGGAAAGGCGTTTGGGTCCTTGCGCGAAGCGCGCGGAGGGTGCTCCGGATAGGGGGACATCGGTCGCGTTTAGGGGTACGCAGCCCTGGCACCGCGTCACGGGGCACGGATTCAATGAGGCGTATATCCGAATCGACGACGTGCCCGACACCGAACACCACGGATGAGAGAGATCACGACGACATGAGCCTTCTCGACCAGCGGAATCCGTTCTTCGCCCACCCGCACCTGGCGGGCTCGATCTGGCCCGAACCGGTTCGGGACTCGTTCAGGGAGCGGGTCGCCGCGGTGGCCGGGGTCGGTTCCACCGGGATGGGCATGGGCGGCTACGAGCTCGAACCGCTCCTGGCCACCGAGTCGGAGGCGACGATCCTGGGCATCCTCAAAGAGTATGGCGTCGTGGTCGGCGAGCTGGAGCTTCTGCTCGGCTGGCACGCCGACGGCGAGGAGGGCGCGAACGCGCGCGCGTCCGAGGAGCAACTGTTCGCCTGGGCCGACCTGTTCGGAGCCACTCGGGTGAAGACGTCGGCGGTGTTCTTCCCCCCGGCCGAGCTGCCGCCGATCGAGCAGATCACCGAACGCTTCGCCGCGCTGTGCGACCGGGCCGCCGTCCGCGGGCTGACCATGGAGCTGGAACCCTTCGCCGTGTTCCCCGCGTTCCACTACGGCGTCGCGGCCGAGGTGGTCATCGCCGCGGACCGACCCAACGGCGGACTCCTGATCGACGCGTGGCACCTGTCCCGCGACCCGCACGGCTTCGCCGCCCTGGACCGGGTCGAGGCCCGGCACATCACCGGCGTGGAGCTGTGCGACGGAGCCGCCGAGCCGAACGGCAGTCTGCAGGAGGACTGCGTCAACAGCCGGCTCCTGCCGGGCGAGGGCGACTTCGACCTGATCCGCATCGTGCGCACCCTGGCGGACAAGGGCGTCGACGTCCCGCTGTCGGTGGAGGTGCTGTCCGAGGACCTGCGCAAGGCGACCCCGGAGGAGAACGCGACCCGGACGACCGCGGCGGTCCGGGCCCTGCTGGATGCCGCACGCACGGCGTAGAGGGGATCCGACGGTGAACATTCCCGACCTGACCGGCCGCACGGCCGTGGTCACCGGCGCCAACAGCGGCATCGGCCTGCCCACCGCGCTCGAACTGGCCCTGCACGGCGCCCACGTGTTCGTCGCCTGCCGCAGCCCCGAACGGGGCAACGCGGCCGTCGCGCAGATCCGCAAGCGCGCCTCGTCCACCCGTGTCGAGTACGTCCCGTTGGACCTGGCCGACCTGGCCTCGGTCCGAGACCTGGCGAAGTCGCTGGTCGACCGGCTCGACCGGATCGACATCCTGGTCAACAACGCCGGGGTCGGGATGATCTCGCGCCAGGTCACCACCGACGGGTTCGAGAAGCAGTTCGGCACCAACCATCTCGGCCACTTCGCGCTGACCGGACTGCTCCTGCCGCTCCTGGTGGCCGGCCCGGGCGCGCGGGTCGTGACGGTGTCCAGCGACAACCACGCCGAAGGCGAGATCGACTTCGACGACCTCCAGGCGGAGCGCAAGTACGGCCGGAACTCGAGCTACGCCCGGTCCAAGCTGGCGAACCTGCTCTTCACCCTGGAACTGCAACGTCGCGCCGACGGAGCCGGCGTCGACCTGGTCAGCGTGGCCAGCGACCCGGGTACCACGGCGACCAACATCGGCGCCCTGCCGCGCGTGATGAGCCTGATGATGCGGCTGTTCCTCCAGTCCGCAGACAAGGGCGCGATCCCGTCGCTGTACGCGGCGACCTCGCCCGAGGCGCGCGGCGGGGAGTTCTACGGGCCCGGCCCCAAGCGGATGACCCCGTCCCCGAAAGCCCTCGACGAGGTCGTCGCCGCGCGCTTGTGGGACGTATCGGAAAACCTCACGGGCGTGCGCTTCGCGGCGCTCGATCACTTCACACCCTGAGGGTGGCGGTCACGAGCGCCGACCGGGCCTGGGAGGGCCCGGCCGGCGCTCGTGGACCGACCCGGTCAACCGGCGGCGGCCGGGACCCGCGATTCGGGTCGCGGATCGGCGACGGGGAAGAGTACGCGTTCCGCCAACAGCCCGAAGACCAGGCCGAACGTGGTCCAGATGACGGTATGGATACCGAGCGAGGCGACCCGGAAACGCCATACCACCGTGGCCGAGAACTCGGCCGGGATCTCGTTCACCGTGGGCATCGCCCACATCGCTACGCCGACCGCGACCACGAACGCCGCGACCGCGAGCGGGACGGCGTTCCAGACCCCCAGCCGCGGGGTCAGCCGCCGGGCGAGCAGTACCGAGGCCGCCGCGAACAGCACGGACAGCGCGAGCATGCCGAAGTACAGCGCGGTGCGCCGCCCGATGGTGTCCGGGTCGCCGACCGCCGGCGGGTTCGCCGGGTACTTCAGGAACGGCACCACGATCACCGTCACGAACCCGAGCAGCGCCAGCAGCCCGGCCGTGGCACGAGGGCGGAACGGCCCGATCCTGCCGTACGCGAAGGCGAAGACGAGGGCGAACAGGCCGCCGATGGCGATCCCGTACACCCCCACGCCGGTCAGCATGCCGATCGTGCTCTGCACGCCCCGACTGACGATCTCCTCTTCGGGATGGTCGCCGTGCGCGCCCGCCTCGTGTTCCTCGAACGCGATCGCGTTCCGGACCTCCGGCTCACCGAAGACCCACGCGAACACCCACGCCAGAACCCCGGCGAGCACGCCGGTGAGCATGCCGCGGATCAACAGATTTCGCACCATGCGTGATGTCGACTTCCTGTATGGCGACCCGCCTCGTCGACGGGTCGCGCGATACCTGTTCCCTACGTGTCGCGCGGTGTGACCGGGCAACCGTCAGTGGCAGGGGAAGCCGAGCAGGTGTCGTCCGTCGTGCACGAACTCGTGCACACCCGATCCCGAGAAGAGCGCGACCGCGCCCTGTTCGGAGGCGACGAAGTAGACGAGGAACAGCAGGAATGCCCCGGCGAACGCGGCCCAGGGCAGGATCGCCTTGACCGGAATCGTGATCGGTGTGACGGCGGGACGGGGAACGGCGGCCTGAGCCACGGAATCCTCCTTCGGGGCAACGCGCCCGGATACGGGGTGCGTCGCGGGAGGGTCTGACTCACGGCCCCGGATCCCGCTCGCGCGGGGTCGGTTGCTCGATCACAGTGGCGCGCCCGTGCCGGAGTTTCACCGGCTTCCTCGTCGCGACGCGAGGTCGATCGGAATCTAGGGGTCGCCCGCCGACGGGGTCAACGGGCGCGGGCCGCCGGCCGAGATCTTTGTGCAAGTCTTGAACCGGGTGGATCGGGCGGATCGGGCGGGGTGGATCATGGCGAATCGGGCAGATCGGGTGAATTGCGTCGGTTGGACTGGTTGGACTCGTCGGGCGGGTTGGGCTGGTTGGGCTGGTGGGGTGGATCGTGCCGGGTCGGTCGGGCGCCGGCTGCGCAGGGGCGTGTTGTGAGTACTCGGGTCACCCTGCTGTGCCACGCCGCCACCGCCGCCACCGGGCGGGCCGCCTTCCCGCTGGACGAACCGATCACGGCGCACGGTCGAGCGGCGGCCGAGCGGTTGGCGCCGCCGGTCGGCGGGAAATTGCTTCGGGTGGTGCGCGGGCCGGAGTTGCGCTGCGCGCAGACCTCGGTCGCGATCGGTCTGGTGGATGCGTTGATCGAGCCGGCGCTGCGCGACTGCGACCACGGGACCTGGGCGGGGCGGACGCTGGACGAGGTGCTGGCCGCGGACCCGGCGGGGGTGGCCGCGTGGCTTGCCGAACCGGAGGCGACCCCGCACGACGGCGAGTCGCTGGCCTCGGTGCTCGACCGGTCCGCGAGTTGGCTCGACGAGCAGGCGCGGGGCGGGCACGGGCGGGTGGTCGCGATCACGCACTCGATCGTCGCGCGGGCTGTCGCGGTGCATGCGCTGCGCGGGGCTGTGGAGGTGTTTTGGCACCTGGATGTGGGGCCGCTGGGGCGGGTTGATCTCAGTCGGAATGGGGCGCGTTGGGCGTTGCGGCTTCGGTAGCCGGGGCTTTTGGCCTCAAGCGCCGGCCGGGCTGAGTGGCCTCAAGCGCCGGCCGGGCTGATTGGCCTCAGGCGCCGGCCCGGCTGATTGGCCTCAGGCGCCGGCCGGGCTGAGTGGCCTCAAACGCCGGCCGGGCTGTCGATGGCTTGCCCGGGCTGTTGGTGGCGTGCTCGGGCCGTGGATGGCTTGCCTGGGCTGTAGATGGCTTGCCTGGGTTGTGGACGGCTTGCCTGGGCTGTGTAGATGGCGTGTCCGGGCTGTGTGGTGGCTTGCCTGGGCCGTGGAGGGGTTGGTCGGCTGTCGGTTTTTGGGGGTCGGTTCGGGTGGGGGTGTGAGGGGTGGTCAGGTTGTTGCGGTGCCGGTGAGTCGGGTTGGGGTGAGGCGGATGACGACTCGGACCGACTCGGGGGGCAGCGCCAGGTATTCCTCGCCCGCGCCGGGGCCCTCGTACTTCTCGGCCAACGCGACGGCGAGCCGACGGTCGACGTCCTCGGTGATCGTGGTGGTGCCGCGCACCTCCAGGTAGACGTCGGGATCGGCCGGATCGTAGATGGTCAGGCTCGCGCGCGGCTGCCGACGCAGGTTGCGCTCCTTCAGACGGCCGGCCTCCGACGAGATCAGCACGTCGTCCCCGTCGCGCCCGACCCACACCACCGAGGTCTGCGGCCCACCGTCACGATTGACGGTGGCCAACACCGCCGGGTGAGCCCCGTCGAGGAGCTTGCGGGCGGCATCGCCCAGCGAAATCGTCATGTTCGGGATCCTACGGCGTGCCCTCGACCCCGGAGGAGTGCGCGCGCACCTTCGCCGAGCGCCGTTCTCGCGCCTGGGTGCGCCCGTGCCGCGCCGTGATTACATGCCGAGCCGCATGCACCACGGCGCACACCACTACGGGGTCACTTCGTGGAACCGGGGGTAGTCGGCGGCCGCGTCGGGCCGACCGTAGGCATGCGCGGTTGGCGCGTCGGGTCGAGGACAGGCTTTGTGCGCACGAGCAGGTGTGCAGCGATCTTCAGGCGGTGTGTGACGAACTTGCGGCTCAGGTCGGGCTGGAGAGCATGCGGGTCCCCGACCGAGCTCAAGGAGCGACGGGAGCGACTTGTGGCCGGGCTCGAAGAGCGCCCGGCTGTGCGTGGCTGACGAGGGGCAATGCGGATCTACGGCCGGATGACGGTTTTGCCGAGGGGGCGGCCGGTGAGTTGCTCACGGAGGACGGTGGGGAGTTCGGGGAGGGTGATCTCGTCGGTGATCAGGCGTTCCACGGGCAGGCTCGGGAGAGTGGTCAGGGCGGTGGCGAAGTCGGCGGAGGTGGTGCCGTAGCTGCCGGCGACCGTGACCGGGCGGCCGGACCACGTGGTGTGGACCGCGTGTTCGTGCCGGCGGACATGGTCCAGGTCGACGGGCAGGCCCGACAGTTCGTCGCCGGGCGCGGTGCCGCCGTAGAGCAGGGCCAGGCCGGACGGGACGAGGACGTGCAGGGCGTCGGCCAGGACGTCCGGACGGACGAAGCTGGTGGCGATCACCGCCGCGTCGAAGGTGGAGGCGGGCAGCGCGGCGATGGCGCACACCTCGAAGCCCCGGTCCCGGAGGAACTTCGCCCGGTCGGCGCTGCGATTGGCCAACGTGACGTCGGCGCCCGCCAGTTCGGCCAGGCGGGCGATCAGCAGACCCGCTGCGCCCGCGCCGAGCACGACGACCCGGCGGCCGGCCGGCGACGTGCCCAGGTGGCCGGCCAGTGCCGCGACGCAGTGCCCGGCACACGCGAGCGGTTCGGCGAACACGGCCTGACGGGAGGGGAGCAGGTCCGGGACCCGGGGGAGTGCGGTGAGCAGGCGGTCGGCCGGCCCGGCCGCGTACATCTCGGTCGCGAAGCCGGTGGTGCGGGCGAGCCGGACGTTCGGGTCCAGGGCCACCCGCCGACCGGTGGGCAGCCGATCCGGAAGGGTGGATTCGGTGATCACGCCCACGAGTTCGTGCCCGAACTGGCTGGGGCCGTGCCGCTCGCGGGCCACCTCCTTGAGGTCGGAGCGGCACAGGCCGGCCAGTTCGACCCGGATCGACACCCGGTGCTCACCCGCCGGCGGGTCCGGCCGGTCGTGCCGCAGACAGGGGCCGTCCGGGCCCAACTCGACCCTCATTCCCGCGAGTCCGAGGGGGTGGTCGTGGTCGCCGCCGCGGGCTCGGCCGGTCGAACCGGCGGGCACGGTGTCCCCGCGGCGGGGCGACCCGAGCGCGCCTCGGGTACCGACCGTGTCTCCGGCCCCGACCGCGCCGCGGCGGCGGTGGGTGCTGCGGCAGCCGTACGGGCCGCCGGGGCCGGAGTCGGACCCGCGTGCGCCGCCGCAGCCGAAGCCGTGCGCGGCGCCGAAGCCGGAGCCGGACCCGTGCGCGTCGCCGAAGCCGAAGCCGCAGCCGAACCCAAGCGCGCCGCCGAAGCCGGCGCCGTCTGCGCCGTCGGCCCCGGGTGCGCCGTCTGCGTCCGCAACATCTCCAGCGCCTCGCCGAACCCGTCCGCGATCAGATGCGCGTCGGTCGGGGTCAGGATCAACGGCGGGCGCAACTCGATCACGTTGCCCAGGCCGTGTTCCGACACGCGGGTGAGGATGCCCCGCGCATGCAGGTGGCGCTGGAACGCCTGGGCCAGCTCCGGTGCCTTCGCGCCGTCCGGGCGGACCAGCTCCACGCCGATCATCAGGCCCGGCCCGCGGATGTCGCCGAGCACGGGGTGCTCACGCTGGAGCGCCCGCAGCCGCTCGCTCAGGATCGCCCCGACCCGGCGCACGTTGGCCAGGAACCCGGGTCGGCGGACGATCTCCAACGTCTTGACCGCCGCCGCCGCGGCAAGCGTGTGGCCGCCGTAGGTGAATCCGTGCAGCGACCGGTCCCAGTCGGCCATCCGCTCCTCGGTCAGGATCGCCGCGAGCGGCAGGCCGCTGCCGGTCAGGCCCTTGGAGACGGTCATCATGTGCGGGGCGACGCCGAAGTGGTCCGCCGCGAACATCTCGCCCGTCCGGCCGAACGCGGTCTGGATCTCGTCGAAGATCAACACGATCCCGTGCTCGTCGCACAGCGCCCGCAGCGCCTGGAAATACCCGGGCGGCGGCACGATGTTGCCGCCCATCCCGCTGATCGGCTCGATCAACACACACGCGACGCTGCCGGAACTCGCGTACGTGATGAAGTCCTCGATCCGCTCCACGCACAACATTCCGCAGGTGTCCGGAGTCTGCCGGTAGAAGCAGCGGAAGCAGTACGCATCGGGCACGTGCAGGGCGCCGGCGGCGTGTGCCGGAAACGGCGCGCGCATCCGGCTGCTGCCGTTGAACGCGGTGGCCGCGATGGTCTGCCCGACGTGGCCCCGGAACGGCACGATCACATCGCGCCGCCCGGTGTGGTGTCGGGCGATCTTGATCGCGCCCTCGTTCGCGGTCGAACCGCCGCTGCTGCGCAGGTTGACCCGGGTCAGGCCGGCCGGTGCCAGGTCCACCAAATCGCACATCAGCCGGTCGGTGGGCTCGGTGCGGAACGAGGAGGAGGCGAAGACCAGTTCCTCGGTCTGTGCGCGCACGGCCGCCATCACCTCGGGATGGTTGTGCCCGAGCACCAGGTTGAACGTCCCGGACACACAGTCCAGATACTCCCGGCCGGTGGAATCCCACGAACGAATGCCCTCGCCGCGCACCAACACCGCGTTGCCCAACTGGTATTGCGCGACCTGCACGGCCCCGGCCGACGGTTCGCGCGCCGGCTCAGTCATCGCGGTGGTCCGCGTCCAGCCAGGCCAACTGGGTGCGGACCCAGGCCTCCAGGGTCCACGGTTCGGCCACCCGGCGCCGCCGCTCGGCCGCCGCCTTGCGCTCGGCGGCGGGTGCGGTCAGCGCGGCGACCAACGCCTCGGCCTGTTCGACCAGGTCGAAGGGGTTGACCGTGCGGCAGACCGGACCCAGGATCTCCGCCGCACCGCACATCTCGGACAGGATCACGTCCGCATCCCGCTCGTTGACCAGCGGTGCCTCGAACGTGCTCAGGTTCTGGCCGTCCACCGTCGAGTTGAACATCAGCACGTCGGCCCGACGGAAGCAGCCGATGGTGTGCTCGACCTCGTTGTCGCAGTGCAACCGCACGGTGTCAGGGCCCAGTTCGGCGTTCGCCTCGGCGATCGTGTACTCCACGCGGCGCAGGTATTCGGCGTTCGCCTCGACGTAGAGCCGATTGGGATTCATCCGGATCAGCAACCTGGACGAGCGCACCGAGGGTTCCAGGCGATGAGCCGCCACGAAGGCCCGCACCGCACGTTCGGCGTTCTTCATCGGGTCGGTCCGGCCGCTGTGCACCACCAGCGGCGCGTCGCCCGCCCACTCCGCGATCCCCTCCGGGAGGCGGGGCCGGTCCGCCTCCAGGGCGAGCGGACTGTAGCCGAGCGGCATCGTGCGCACCCCGGTGCGCCGGCCGCGCCAACGCACCACGCCCGCGTTCCGGTCCACCTCCGCGTCGGGTATCAGATCCGCCACGCAGTCCAGGAAGTTGCGGCACCAGCGCTCCGCGAAGAAGCCGATGGTGGTCGCGGGCAACATGCCCTCCAGGATGCCGACCCGCATCGCCTTGGGCAGGATCCGCCAATAGTCCGGCGACGGCCACGGGATGTGTACGAAGAGCAGGATCGGCGCGTTGGTTCGCACGGCGCGCAACCTGGCGGGTACGCCGACGAGTTGGTAGTCGTGCACCAGGTAGGCCGGGTCCGCCACGTCGGCCGAGTCGGCGAGCAGCGCACCGGCGAAGTCCTCGGTGAACCGGGCGAACCGGTCCAGCGCGGCGTAGGTCTCGGTCCCGAAGGTCGGCGTCTTCCACCTGTCCCAGCCGTAGTTGTTCGCGGCCCACATCAGCTGTGCGGTGAGGAAGTTCTGCACCACCTCGAAGGTGTCCCGATCGTGCCGGAGCAGGCGGACCCGGATGTCGCGGCCGGAACGCAACCGCAGGTCCAGGCCGTTCGGATTCTCCCGGGCCGCCCGATGGTCGTCGTCGGTATCCGCGCTGGCGATCCAGGTGACGTCGAGCACGCCCGCCTGCTCGGCGACCACGTTTCCGGTGCCTCCGGGTGCGAGCCATGGTCGCAACGTGCCGCGCTCGGGATCCGGGGCGAAACTGACGGCGGCGCGCTTGCTGGCCAGGAACAGATGACGGTCCATCAGGGCTGGTCCCTTCCGAAGACGACGGGGGCGTCGAAGGCGGCTGAGGCGTCGAGGGTGGCTGAAGCGTCGGTGTTGAGTGCGGCTGCGGTGTCGGGGGTGTCCGGGGTCCGGTGCGGCCCGGGTGCGGGGTGCTCCGCCGGCGCGGCGATCAGTGCGGCGTCCGCGGCGAAGACGTCCACCGGTGCCAGCCCGCGAAGTTCGGGCAGGTGCGCGGCGCGCTCGCTGTGCAGGCACGCGTTGCGCGGGCGGCACGCGTACGCCGTGTCCCCCTGCGGCACGGCCGTCACCAGCGCGGGGTCGACGCCGTAGGTCGTCGCGATGTGCCGGGCCCACCGGACCCGGGAGAGCCGACGCGGACCGCCCAGATGCACCACGCCCGTGTGCGGCGAGTCGAGCAGCGCGGTGGTCCAGGCCGCCACGTCGTCGATCAGGACGGGCGTGTTCCAGTGTTGGTCCGGCACCGCGACCGGTGCGCCCACGGACAGGCGTTCGGCACACGTGGTGAAGAAGTTCGGCCGCAGCCCGGCCCGGTCCCACCCGTACACCAGGCTGACCCGCAGCACGAGCGCGTCGCCGCCGGCCAGATAGGCGGTCTCGGCGGCCAGTTTCGCGCGGCCGTAGGCGTTGGCCGGCGCGGTGGGGTCGGATTCGGTACAGCTGTCCGCGTGTCCGGCGAACACGTTGTCCGTGGAGATCAGCAGGGTCCGCGCGGTCCGACCCGCGAGCGCGGAGACCACATGCCGGGCCCCGGCCGCGTGTACGGCCGCCGCCCCGGCCGGATCGGCCTCGCACCAGGTGATGTCCGAGGGCCCGTGGGCGGCCACCACCGCGTCCGGGCGGACCGCATCGACGACGGTACGCACCTGGCCCGGATCGGCGACGTCCACCGGGAGCCAGCGCAGCCCGCGGGTCTCCGGAGTGCGCGGGCGGCGCCGCGAGCCGAGCACGACACCGTGGCCGAGGCGGCTCAACCGGGTGCCGACGTGGCCGGCTATGTACCCCGACCCGAACACCAGGACCCGGGTCATCGGGAAACCCCCTTCCGGTTCGGCCCATTGGGCCGGTCGGGCCGGTGCGAACCGCTCGGCCCGCCCGGTTCGCGCGATCCGCTCGGCTCGCTCGACCCGTGCGATCGGCTCGGGCCGTGCGGCGAACCTCGGTCGTCCGCACCGTCGGTCCGGCCGGCCGGATCCGTCGCCGGGTCCTCGCTCCGGCCCGCCGAGCCCACAGTCGGGTCCACCGGGCCCGCCGGGTCCGCCCTCGGATCCGTACCCGCATCGGCCTCCGGATCACCGGTCCCCTCGGTCGGCAGCAGCCGCAGCGCCTGACTTCCCGTCACCACCACCACCCCGCACAGCGCGACGAGGCCGAGGACGGTGCCCAGGCCGAGGTGCCCGGCCAGGGTGCCGACCAGCGGCGGAGCGCCCAGGAAGCCCGCGTACGAAACCGTCGTGACCAGCGAGATCGCCTGCGGGCGCTGCTGCGGGGCGACCGCGCGCCCGGTCGCCGCGAGCAGCGTCGGCACGACCGGGGCCAGCCCGACGCCGGCGAGCGCAAACCCGGCGAGCGTGCTCGCGGTGGACCAGGCCGCCGCCGCGACGGCGAGTCCGAGGCCGCCCAGTGCCCCGCCGACGAGCACCAGCGCCCGGTCGCCGACGCGTTCGCCGCGCCACTGGGCGAGCATGCGACCGACGGACAGGCCGGCCATGTAGGCGGCCGGGCCGCACGCGGCGAGGAACGAACCCGCGCCGAGGTCGTCCGCGAGATGGATCGCGCCCCACTGCTCGACGGTGTTCTCCATCAGCAGCACGGTGCCGCCGACCGCGCCGACCACGAGCAGGGCGACCAGAAGCCGGCCGTGCGCGCGGTCGGTCCGGGCGGCCGGCTCGGGGTCCAGCTCCTGCTCCTGCCACCGCCGCCGGTCGATCGCCAGGATCGCGCTGAGTGCGACCAGCACGGCGATCGCCACCAGGATCGCCCGTGCGGACGCGCCCAGATGCAGGGCCAGGCCGACCGCCGGGGCGGCGAGCACCATCGCCAGCGGGGTGGCCGCCTGGACCTTGTTGAACAGCCGCTCGCCGGTGAGCGCCTCGCGTGCGGCGGTGGTGGCGTTCAGCGCCACCTCGATCGCGCCGCTGGCCGCACCGATCAGGAGCAGCGCGGCGGCGAACGTCCACCGGGATCCGGCCGCCGCGACGGCGAGGGTGCCGAGCGCGAACGCGGCGGTCACCAACGGCAGCGTGCGCGGCCCGAGTCGCCGCGCGAGCGGCCCGGTGAGCAACATCGCGGGTACCGCCGCGACCGGGACCGCGAACAGGGCCAGGCCCAGTTGCCGGTCGTCCAGCGCCAGTTCGTCCTTGAGCGTGGGAATCAGCGCGGCCCAACCACCCCAGAACAGCCCCCAACTCGTCGCGGGAGCCACCAGCCCGAGCACACCGCCGCCGTGCCGCATCGACGCTCCGTCCGTGAGGGGTGACCGAGAGTGCCGCCCACCGTACTGCCCCGTCACCACTCTCGGCCGGCATCCCGCACGGGTAGCGTGACCTGGAGCATTGGATTTCGGCGCATTGCACTTCGACGGACCGGGGAGGCTTTCGACCGTGGGATACCGGGCCGGCAGGTATTGGGCGATCGACGCCGGCGGCACGCGCACCACGGCCATCGTGCTCGACACCATCCGGTACACCCGGGAGTCGGTGAACCCCGCCTCGGCCGGCGCGGCGGCCGAGCAGACGCTCGCGCAACTGTTGTCCGAGATGGCCGCAGACCTGGGCGGCGCGTCGGTCGGCTGGTTCGCGAGCTCGACGATCACCATGGACACCGCGCCCGAGGCGATCGACCGACTGGCCGCGCTCGCGCGCGGGCAGGGCTTCCTGGGCCGGCTCGTGGTCTCCGGCGACGTGCCGCCGCTGCTGTTGACGCCGCCGCTGTCCGGGCGCGGCGTCGTGGTGGTGGCCGGCACCGGCTCGGCCTGCGTGGCGAGTGCCGGGCCGGACGCGGGCCCACCCGTCGTGATCGGCGGGTGCGAGTATCTGGGCAGCGACGAGGGCAGCGCGTACGCGCTCGGCGAGGCGGGCCTGCGGGCCGCCGTGCGCGGGGCGGACGGGCGCGGGCGGCCGACGTCGTTGTTCGCCGCCTCCGGCCCGCGCGAACTCGCGCGCCGACTGGCCGCCGAGCCGTTCCCCAAGGCGGCGGTGGCCGCACTCGCCCCGGAGGTGTGCGCGGCCTGGCAGGCGGGCGACGCGGTGGCGGGCGAGGTGGTGCGAGCCGGCCTGGACGAGTTGATCGCGGGCGTGCGCGCGGCCCGGGACGCGGCCGGGCTGACCGGGACCTGGCGGGCGGTGCTCAACGGCGGCGTATTCCGCGGGTGTCCGCCGTACGCCGCCGAGCTGAGCCGGCGGATCGTCGGCGAACTGGGCGCGGCCGAACCGCCGACCGTGATCGCCGATCCGGTCGCCGCGGTGTATGCCGCGCTGCTGGCGAACGAGGGTTCACCACCCAAGAGTTGGGCACATATCCGCAACCTCTGATGGGCCGGGGCACAGCCGAGCGAGGGGGATCGCCGATGACCGGGCAACCGCACGAACGGGCACCACGAGGGGTCCCGCGACACCGGCAGCCCGGGACGGAATCCGCCGCCGGCCGAACGCACGCACGCGCGGACGAGGCCGGGCCGATCCGGCTCGGGCTGTGTCTGGCCGCACTGGCGCCCATGGGGCTGAGCGGGGCGTTGCGGGTGGCCCGGGATGCGGGGGTGGGCGTGGTGGATCTGCCCGCGGACGCCCACTTCGCGCTGGTGGACCGCGGGCGGCTCACCGATCCCGGGCTGCATCGCGAGGTACGCGAGGAATGCGCGGCGGCCGGGGTCGAGGTGGGCTGTGTGAGCAACAGCCGGGACACCCAATTGGTGCTGGGGCCGCACGGGCCGCACACCGACCCGGTGCTCGTCGGGACGGCCGAGGCCAAGCGGGCGTACGGGCTGCGCGCCGCGCTCGACACGGTACGGCTGGCCGCCGGGCTCGGCGCACCGCTGGCCCGGTTGATGCTGGGGGTGCCCGATCTGGCGCGCTGGTTGTCCTGGTCGGGCAGCGACGCGAGTTGGCAGGACAACGTGGATGCGTGGGCGCTTGCCGCGCGGCCGATCCTGGATCTCGCGGACGCGGTGGGCGTGCGGGTCGTGTTCGAGCCGCACCCCAAGCAGGTCGCGTACGACCCGGCAAGTGCGAGAACACTGCTCTCGGCGGTGAGCGGTGTTCGCCTGTGCCTCGATCCGGCCAACCTCGCCGCCACCGGACACGACCCGGTGGCGGCTGTGCGCGGTTGGGGCGAGCGGCTCGCGGCCGTGCACGCGAAGGACCTCCAGCGCTGGTCCGGCTCCGAATCGCCGCGCGGCGCCGGCTGGTCGCGCTATGGCCCCGGCCCGGCGATCCGCTTCCGCGCACTCGGCGCCGGCGAACTGCCGTGGCCGGCCATCGTGGCCGCGCTGCTCGACGACGACTACCGGGGAGTGATCTACGTGGAACACGAGGACGCCCTACTGCCCACGGAGCAGGGCATCACCACGTCGCTCGTACTGCTGCGCACCCTGATACCCGCCGGACCGGCCCAGGGGCGGACCTGGTGACGCTCGACGGAGTACGCGGCGCGCTGCTCGCGGGCGGCCTGGGCGAGCGCATGGGCCCGCTCACCGCCGACGTGTGCAAACCCCTGGTGCCGTACGCCGCGTCGTGTCGGCTGGTGGACTTCAGCGTGGCCAACGCGATCCGCTCCGGCCTGCCCGAACTGGTCCTGCTCTCCCAGCACCGGGAATCCGACCTGGTCCGGCACCTGGTCACACATTGGGACGAACATCCGGGCACCCGGCTGCACTTCGGCCCACACGACGCACTGGCCCGCAGCGGCCCGGGGGCGATCCTGCCCGCGCGCCCGGCCGAACGCGGCACCGCCGACGCGCTGCTCGCCAACGCGGAGTACCTGTTCGCCCCGGGCGCGAGCGACCTGCTGGTGCAACACGCGGATCACGTCTACGTGTTCGACTATGCGCCGCTGGTCGCCGCGCACCGGGCCGCCGGCGCCGACTGCACGATCGGCGTGCAGCGGATCGAGCGTCGCTACGTGCACCTGTTCGGGATGGTCGAGACCGATTCGGAACTGCGGGTCCGAGCGCTGGTCGAAAAGCCCGCGCGGCCGACGTCGGACCTGGTGTTCACCGCGTTCTGCGTGTTCCGGATCGACGCGCTGCGCGAGGTCCTGGCCGAGTTGGCCGCGCTCGGCGAGGACGGCTGGCAACACGACATCAGCCGCGACGTGCTGCCCGCGATGATCGCCGCGGGGCGCCGGGTGACGGCTTACCGGGTGCCCGACTACTGGGCCGACATCGGCACGGTCGAGCGCTACCGCACCGAGCAACTGCGGCTCGCGGAGCAACCGCACCCGATCGGGTCCGAGGCGCTCCCACGCACCCTGGCGGGCCTGCCGGACGGCTTCCCGCGCTACGTCGACGGGAGTCTGCTGGGCGCCGAGATACCGCCGGGGGCGCACGTCGAGCACAGCGTCGTGCACCCCGGTTGCCGGATCGAGCCGGGCGCGAGCGTACTGCACTCGGTGCTGCTGCCCGGCGCAACGGTCCGCGCGGGATGTACGGTTCGGGACGCCATCGTCACCCCGAGCGGCATTGTCCAGCCGGCCACACCCACCGACCCGCCGCCCCGGCCGGCCTCCGAGGCGCCCTGCGACCCGCCTCCGGAGCCGACCTGCGAGGCACCCGCCGACCGCTCTCCCGCCCCCGTCAGGAGAGCGCACGGTCCAACTCTTTCGCCGTGACGAACGACGTGTGCGTGCCCGCCGTCCGCACGGCGTGCGCGCCCGCGTGGGTGCCGGCGGCGGCGCAGCCCGCCCAGTCGCGGCCGGCCAGGTAGGCGTACAGGAAGCCCGAGACGTAGCTGTCCCCGGCGCCGTTGGTGTCCACCACCTCGTCGACCCGCATGGGCAGCGCCGGTACGTGCCGCATCGGTTGGTCCGCCAGTACCAGGAAGCTGCCCCGGCCGCCCGCCATGGCGACCACGATCTTGGCCCGGCCCCGGGCCAGCACGTCCCGCGCGGCCTCCTCGACCCGGTCGCCGAGCCGGTTCGTGGAGGTGAACACCAGGTCGGCCCCGTACGCGAAGTCCGCCCGGCCGGGGTCCTTCCCGTCCCAGCCGTGCAGGTCGGTCGAGGTGGACACGCCCGCCTCGATCGCCTCGGCCAGCGCGGGCCGGGACCAACCGCCGATCGACACGTGTGCATGTCGGGTGCGGGCGAGCGCGGGGCGGTACAACTCGGGGTCGACGACCAGGTCCGCGGGCAGCCGGCTGTCGTGCAGCGAGAGTCGTTCGCCGTCCGGGCCGACCAGGTTGACGCTGCGCGGGGTACCGCTGGGGTGGGACACGTGCGCGAAGGACAGGCCCTGTTCGGCGTAGTGGGCGAGCACGAAGTCCGCCTCCGGGTCGGCGCCGAGCACGGCCGCGAAGTGGGTGCGCAGACCCAGCGCCCGACAGCCGAGCGCCACCCCGTTGCCGGTGTGCGCGACGTACTGCCGGATCGGCGGGACCTTGAAATCGCTTATCGGCAGCGGCAGTTCCGGCACGCGGACGATGATGTCCACACCGACGCCGCCGACCACGAACACATCCAGCTCAGTCATCGGTGCCTCCGTGGCTGCGGGCGAACGAGACCTCGGCGGCGGGGGAGACCACGAGCGCGGCGTGGATCTCCTCGTCGCTGACGTCGTCGGTGATCACCGTCTCGCCGAGCGCGGTGGGCAGCACGAACCGCAGCCGGCCGTCTCGGATCTTGCGGATCTGGCCGAGCGCCTCGACGGTGGTCGCCGGGTCGAGCCGGGCGGGCAATCCGGCCAGCGTGGTGGGCAATCGCACCCGGTCCAGCAGCCCGGTCACCCGCGCGCACAGGGCCGGGTCGAGCAGCCCGCGTCGTTCGGCGATCCGGGCCGCGCAGGCCATTCCGAACGCGACCGCCTCGCCGTGCAGGACCGGGCCGTAGCCGGTCGCGGTCTCCACCGCGTGGCCGACGGTGTGCCCGAAGTTCAGCGGCCGGCGAAGGTCGCGCTCATAGGGATCACGGGCGATCAACCGGCACTTGAGCACGCTGGAGGCATGCACGAGGGCGGCGGTGGGCACCGGCTCGGCGGCCAGGATGGCCGCATGCCGATGCTCGATCAGCTCGAACAACTCCGGCGAGGCGATGATCCCGGTCTTGATCGCCTCGGCGAGCCCGGCGCGCAGCCCGCGACGGTCCTGGGTGCTCAGATACCCGACGTTGGAGACCACCGCCCTGGGCTGGTAGAACGCGCCGATCAGGTTCTTCGCGGACGGATGGTCGATGGCCACCTTGCCGCCGAGCGCGGCGTCCACGTGGGCGAGCAGCGTCGTGGGCACGTTGATGTAGGGGATGCCGCGCATGTACGCGCTGGCCACCCAGCCGACCGTGTCCATCACCACGCCGCCGCCGACCGCGAGCAGGATGTCGCGGCGGACGAGCGAGGTGCCGGCCAGCCAGTCCAGCAGGGTGCTCGCGGTGGGCAGGCTCTTGCTCGCCTCGCCGGCCGGGAACGAGGTGTGCACCACGTCCAGCCCGGTCGCGGACAGGCGTTCGGCGATCCGGCGCCCGTGCAGCCGGTAGACGGTGTCGTCCGTGATCAGGGCGACGCGCCGACCGTCGATCTCGGTGCACAGCCGCGCGAGCGCGGTGGCCTCGTCGAGGCACACGTGCACCGGGTACGTGTCGAGCCGCCGGGCGGAGGCCATGATCGGATCGACCGGACCGCGTGGCAGCGCCAACTGTTCGGACACTCGGACGTATTCGGTCATATATTCACACCCCGGCGGCTCAACGAAGACGTCGCAGACAATCCGGATATTCGCTGCCGAAATAATTACGGCGAGCGCTACGAAAAGTCAACAAGGACTCACCCAGAGTGCGTCCGCGCGGTTATATCAGACCCCTCGACGCTATTCCCGGCATTCGCCGATGCCGCAAACTTCGCCCGGAAACGGCCTACGCGGCGGGCTGCGCAGGGTTCTGCGCGCCGGCCGTCGCGGGCGCGGTGGCCACGATCTGCTCGACGTTCTCGTGCCCCCACACGCCCAGCGGCAACAGCGCCTCGTTGAGCGAGCGCCCCAGCGGGGTCAGCGAGTAGACCACCTTGGGCGGGACCTCGCGAAACACCTCGCGGTGCACGATTCCCCGGCCCTCCATCTCGCGCAGCTGCTGGATCAGCATCTTCTCGCTGATACCGGGCACCGCCCGGCGCAACTCACCGAAGCGCCGCTCCTGGACATGCAGCGCCCACAGGATCAACGCCTTCCACTTGCCGCCGATGACATCCATGGCGGCATCGAGGCCGCACTGGTAACGCCGAGCCATGCGCGTCTCCCGTTCCTGGCGATCCCTGCCGATCCCCACCGATCCCGAGCCATCCTTACCGACAGGTAGGTACTGCTCCATATTGTCCGTACGCATTCGGCCGAAGGCAAAGGAATCCCCACCGCGACCGTGTCGAGGACGCGGAACCGGGGTGTGACTGCGCGAGCATGGCGGGATGAGTGAGCGTGTCGTGTCGCAGGTTTTCCGGGTCAGCACCGGCCGGCAGGAGCGGGTGTACGACCTGAGCGGTATGTGTGCCGAGTTCCTTCGGGAGGTGGCCGGCGGCCGGGACGGATTGCTCAATGTGTTCGTGCCGCACGCCACCGCGGGCGTGGCGGTGTTGGAGACCGGGGCGGGCAGCGACGACGACCTGCTCGCACTGCTGGCGGATCTGCTGCCGGCCGACGACCGATGGCGGCATCGGCACGGCAGTCCCGGGCACGGGCGCGATCACGTGCTGCCCGCGCTGGTCCCGCCGCACGCGACGCTGCCGGTGATCGGTGGCGAACTCGCGCTGGGTACCTGGCAGTCGGTCACGATGGTGGACACCAACCGGGACAACCCGGACCGGACGGTACGGCTGACCTTCATGGGCTGAACCGGCCGGGGTCTTCCCCGCTCGTATGGGCCGACGCGCCCGGGTGTTCGGCCGTGGGTCGAACGCCCGGGCGCACTCGACGTTTTTCGACGCCCTCGCGCCGTTTTCGGCCACCGGGAGGCCCACCCCCGGCCGCTCCGGCCGCCGGGGAAATGTTCCGGCCAATCTGTCGAATGTGTGCATGGATCTCCTCGGCAATGGATATTTCTTGTATCGGCTCGATCACGTTCCGTTTTCCTGCCGGTCACGTATTTTCCACCCGAGAACTGCGAGGCGGTATTCCGCTTCCACCGGTGGACCGGCTGCCGGGCACCATCGACGCGGGGGAAATTCCATATGCCGAAAATGCCGACCGTGGCGGTCGACGGAAGCCGGATCGACGGATTCGCCGAGTGCGGATACCTGCTGTTACCGGGCTTCCTGCCCGGTGAATTGGTATCCCGGCTCGAAGTCGAGGTGGACCACTGGGTGGACTCCGGACTGCGCGAGCGGTCGATCGCCGCGTGTGTGGATCCGAGCCGGCCGGGTCCGCCCCCGTCGGTCGAGATCGAACTCGCCGCGCACGGCGAACTGGCCACTCACCCGCCCCTGTTGACCCTGCTCAGGGTGCTGATGGGCGCCGACTTCGTGTTCCATCACCTGCACAGCGACCGGCGCCCGGCAGGCGCGGACGGCAAGGCCTGGCATCACGACTACGAACAGACCCCGCAACACGATCGCACGTACACCATGATCCACGCGCTGCACTACCTCGGCGGACTGGACGCCTCCGTCGGCGGATTGGCGGTACTCCCGGGCTCACACCGCGAGGTCGCGGACAAGGACGCGAAGGCGCACCTGGGCAGCGCCGAACTGCCCGGCGAGGTGCTGATCGACGACCTGCCGCCCGGTTCCACGGTGCTCTTGCACTCGGCCCTGTTCCACACCCGCCGGCCGGGTCCGGCGTTCGGCGGCAGGCCGCGCTACATGGTGGACGGCTCGTACGGACAGTGCGGCACCCGCTGGCCGCCGGTGAAACCGTACTGGCGACACGTGCTCGATCGGGCCCGGGAACTGGGCCTCGATCGCGGACACTGGCCCGAACTCTTCGCGGAACACCACTTCACGCACTACCCGGCCTGAGGACCGACGGCCCGTTCCACCGTGCCCCCGCTGTTCGTTCGCCCGTTCGCCTTGCCGCCCGCCCGTCCGCCCGTCCGCTTGTCACCCGAATGGATCCGATTCTTGAAGGTTCTCGAAACCGTGCCCTTCGACGTCGTCTTCGACCGATTCCGGCACGACCACCCGGTCGACGGCGACCATCCGGAGAACAGCAACGCCGAAGGCGAGGAACTGCTGCGTCTCGCGGACGCGTTGCCGGGCGGATGGTTACGGGTCGAACTGGACCGCGCGACGCTGCTCGGCATCATCCTGCCGTGGCACCTGGGCGAGGGCGGCACCTTCGAACTGGTGCCGCCGTGCGGACTGACCCTGGCCGCGACGGTGCGCCGGCTGCGCTCGACCCAAGGGCGGTATACGCACAACAATCCGGTCTGTGCGGAGAAACTCGACTGGCAGCGGGACGCGCCGATGACGCCGCTCTACCTGTGCACCCGCGCGGTCGAGACGGTGGACTACGCGGGCCTGGCGGTGCGCGAGGGGATCGTGCACCTGGACGGGCTGCATCGAATGATCGCCTGGGAACTGCACGGCCGACTGGCGGGTGGGACCCTGGTCGAGGCGTATCTGGCCGGAGCCGGCGGCGAGTTCGGGATCGGGGCGGGGCGCGGGCCCGGGTTCGTGCCTCGCCTCGGCACGGTTGTCGGGCCCGGGTCAGCCGCGGCCGACGTAGGGCATCGCACTGGGGATGACGGTCACCGACTGCACGTTCACGCCGATCGGCAGCGCGGCCATCGCGACCACCATGTCCGCGACGTGTGCGACGTCCATGGTGGGCTCGACCCGCAGCGAACCGTCGGCCTGCCGGACGGCGGGCTGCGGCCGGTCGATCGGCGTGACGTTGCCGATGTCGATCTGCCCGCAGGCGATGTCGTGCGGCCGACCGTCCAGGGCCAGCGACCTGGTCAGGCCGGTGACGGCGTGCTTGGCGGCGGTGAAGGCGATCGAATCCGGGCGCGGGACGTGCGCCGAGGGGGCGCCGTTGTTGATGATCCGGCCGCCGCGCGGCTGTTGCTCCTTCATGATCCGGAACGCGGCCCGCGCACACAGGAATCCGCCGGTGGCGATCGAGTCGAGCACCCGCCGCCAGTCCCCGAGTTCGACGTCCTCGGTGGGTACGTAGGCCATCGTGTCGGCGGCGTTGTTGAAGAGCAGGTCCAGCCGGCCGAACCGCTCCACGACGGCGGCGAACAGTCGGTCGACCGCGTTGGGGTCGGTGATGTCGGTGGGCACCGGCAGGGCGAACCGGGAACGGGCCCCGGCCAGCGCGGCGGTCTCCTCCAGGTTGACCTTGCGCCGGCCGGCCAGACCGACCGACCAGCCCCGGTCGATCAGGGCGAGCGCGCACGCGCGGCCCACGCCGCTGCCCGCGCCGGTGACGACGGCGACCTTCTCGATCATGGGTGACCCCTCGGAATTGGTACGGCCGATCCGTTCGCATTCACCGCGACGGTACGGAGAGAAACCCTGCGTAGTGTCCATGGCGGGTGTCAAGAGCGAAGGTGGCGAATTCCGTGATCTCGGCCGAGTCGACCGAAACCAGTCGGGTCCTTTTCGATCGCGCCCGCCGCTCACTGGCGGGCGGAACGGCTTCTTCCGCACGCTCGACGAGCACCGGTCCCTTTCCCTATCCGCTCTATATCGCGCGCGGTAAGGGCGCGCACATTTGGGATGTGGACGGGAACGAGTATGTCGACTACCTGATTTCGTACGGCTGCGCGGTGATCGGCCATGCGAATCCGGCGATCGGCGCGGCCGTGTCCGACGTCCTGGCGAGCGGCACGATGTTCGGCGCGGGCACCGTTCCGGAGATCGAACTGGCGGAAACCATGCGGTCGATGATCCCGTGCGCCGACCTGGTCCGGTTCGCCAACTCCGGGTCGGAGGCGATCCAGGGCGCGGTCCGGGCCGCGCGCGGCTTCACCGGTCGGGACAAGGTACTCAAGTTCGAGGGCCACTACCACGGATGGGCGGACCCACTGGCGGTCTCGAACCGGCCCACCGCCGCCGAGGCGGGACCGTACGCCCGGCCGCACGCGCACCCGCACTCGCCGGGCGTGCCCGCCGGCGTGGTCGCCGACGTGGTGGTCTGTCCGTGGAACGACGCCGCTGCGCTGCGCGAGATCCTGGACGCGCATCGCGGCGAACTGGCCGCGGTGATCTGCGAGCCGATCGTGGCCAACAACGCGTGCACGATGCCCGTGCCCGGCTATTTGGAGACGCTGCGCGAAGAATGCACCCGGCGCGGGATCGTGTTGATCTTCGACGAGGTGTGCACCGGCTTCCGGACCGGACCGGGCGGCGCACAGGGCCTGTTCGGCGTGCTCCCGGATCTCGCCGTGTACGCGAAGGCGCTGGGCGGCGGGTTGCCGATCGCGGCCTTCGCCGGGCGCCGGGACATCATGGACGAGGTCGGCGCGAATCGGATCAAACACGGTGGGACGTACAACGGTTCGCCGCTGTGTGCGGCCGGCGCGCTGATCACGCTGGGCGAACTCGCCGAGCCGGCGGTGATCGCGCACATCGACGCGGCCGGGAATCGGGTGATGGAGGCGATCCGGCGAGCCGCCAGGGACCACGCGATTCCGTGCGCGGTGCAGGGGGTGGGGGCGATGTTCCAGGTGGTCTTCTCGGCCGACGGCATGGTGCCGCGCAACTACCGGGACCTCGCGGCGAGTGACGACGCGCGCTACGCGCTGTTCCGGCACGCCCTGTTGGAGCGCGGAGTACACGTCAACGCGGTCGGTTCGGCGTGCTGGTTCGTGTCCGCGGCGCTCACCGACGACGACGTCTCGGCCGCGTGCACGGCGGTGGACGCGGCGTTCGTACTGCTTGCCGGGGTGTGAGGGGTCGGCAGCCGGCGTACGGGTGGGCCGGCTTCGGCTGTTCGGGGGTCCGTCGGGGTGTCGTACGCGCGGGTCGCCCACGCGTCGGCCGGGGCCATGACTAGCCTTACGTAACCGTCCTGATCATCGGGACGGCGTCCCCCACACAGGTAAGGATTCGCCGATGGGTTTGAGGAGTCTGCTGCGCAACGTCTTTCGTTCGCGGACGTCCCGCGAGGCGGCGGAGACACCCGAGACGACGGACGTGGCCGCCGCGCCGACCGACCTCGGCGGCGCGCCGACCGAGTCCCCGGTCGTCGCGCCCGAGCCGGTCGCCGGAGCGGAGCCGAAGACACGCGTCGAGACGACGACGCAATTGGAGTCGGTGAGCCCGGAACCGGCGATCGCGCCCGAGCCCGAGCCGGTCGCCGTCGACGAACCGGTCGCCGTCCGCGAGCCGATGGTCGAGCCGGAACCGGTCACCCGTGCGGAACCGGTCGCCATCGAGGAGGCGACCAGCTCCGAGGAGCCGACCGCCCCTGAGAAGCCGACCACCTTCGAGGAGCCGGTCGTTCTCCCGGAGCCGGTCGTCATCCCGGAGTCCCGGGCGGAGTTCGACGCGCCGGGGCCGACGCCGACATCGATTCCCGTACCGGCACAGTCGATCGCGACACCCGCCGAGGTCGAACAGGTCCAGGCCGAGACCGTCGTCGATCCGGCCGCCGCGGAGGCCTCGGCGACCGAGGTCGAGGCCGAGCCGTTCGTGGTCGCCGAGGCCGCGCCGGTTCCGACCACCGTCGCGGTGGTGCCGCCGGCCCGGGCCGAAGAGGTCGCGCCCGGCCTCGGCGCTCGCGTGGAGGCCGCCGCGGCGGCGGTGGCCAAGTGCGGCCTCGCCGGCCGCAGCGTCGCGGTCTACCTCGTCCTGGACCGCTCCGGCTCGATGCGCTCCTACTACAAGGACGGCACCGTCCAGCACCTCGCCGATCAGACGCTCGCGCTGTCCGCGCAACTCGGCGAGGCCGTCGTGCCGTTGGTGTTCTTCTCCACCGACGTCGACGGCGTCGCCGACCTCGACCCCGGCAATCACGTCGGCCGGATCGAGGAACTGCACGGCTCCTACGGGCACATGGGCCGGACCAACTATCACTGGGCGATCGCCAAGGTGGTCGAGCACTACCGCGCGTCCGGCAGCACCGACCCGGCGCTGGTGATCTTCCAGACCGATGGCGCGCCGACCAGCCGCCCCGCCGCCGCGAAGGCGCTGTGCGAGGCCGCCGGGCTGCCGATCTTCTGGCAGTTCATCGGCTTCGGCGACCCGGAGGCCAAGGGTTTCGACTTCCTCCGCAAGCTGGACGAACTCACCGTGCCGGAGCAGCGTGTGGTCGACAACGCGGGCTTCTTCCACGCGGGACACGACCCGAGGCTGCTCACCGACGCGGAACTGTACGACCAACTCCTCCTGGAGTTCCCGGAATGGCTGAACGAGGCGGTCGCGGCGGGCGTCCTGGTGGCGAACCCGGTGGACGCGCTGGTGTAGTCGAAGGCGGGACCACGCCCGACGGTCGGCCGGATGGCCGACCGTCGGGCGTTTTGCCGTTGATCGGGGCGGCGGTCGGTCGTGGGCGTTCGGGACGGGGGAGCAGCAGGCCACGGCGCCGCGGCGCGGACGAGAGCCACCTCCGGGACGCATGCGGAGTCGGCTCGTGCGAGCCCACCGGGACCGCACACGAGGCCGCCGGGTCGGGGCGTCGCCGCACCGGCACCGTCACGCCGGATCCCCGGGCTCCTCCAGCGCGCGTACGGCCCGACCGATGTCCGCCTCCGTCGCGCCCGACAACACCACCTCGACGTCACCGCGCCGGATCACGATGTCGGGTCCGCCCGGGCCCGCCATCGGTGCCCGCGAACGGCGCCAGCCGGCGATCGCCACCACCAGGCCGCCCAGACCGATGCCATTGCTCAGCACGATGTCGACCACATCGAGCGTGGTCCCCATGGCGCCGACCGTGGCGTCCTCGGCGTAACTGGTCGCGGTGCCGCCCGAGACGTCCGGGTCCAGGGCCAACCAGCGTTGCAATGACGCGACTTCGCAGCCCTCGTCGCCGACCACGCGCACCTGCACCAGCACTTGCCGCCACCCTTCGGAGACCGTCGGGGGCCCGCGCGCGGCGGGCCGACCTGCCCGGCCATGATGCCGGCACACCTTCGGCGGCGATTCACGGCCGGTACGGGTCGGCCCGCCGTTCGATGCGGTGACCGGACATCGCCCTCGCGAGCGTTCAGCGACCCGGCGCCGCGGCCGCGCTCCGGTCCCGACCGCGCCGGCCACCGTACGGGGCGTCCGGTTCCGGACCGTCACCTCGTGTCCGGCCGTCGCCGGCGCGTCGGCGGCGGCCGTGCCCATCCGGCCCGGACCGCACCGGCGACTCTCATGCGCCGGCTCCGTTCGGGTCGTGGCTCGTGTCCTCGTTCGTGTCCGCGACCAGCGCGAACGCCTCGACCTCCAGGAGCAGATCGGGGAGGAACAGGGCGCCCACCTGGACCGCCGAACTGGCCGGCGGCCGGGTCGTGTCGACGAACTCGTCGCGAGCCGCGCGCACCGCCGGGAGATGCCCGACGTCGGTGAGGAAGTAGGTCAGCTTGATCACGTCGTCGAAGGTCGCCCCCGCGGCGGCCAGGCAGCGCCGCAGGTTCTCGAACACCTGGCGGGCCTGCGCGCCCGGGTCGCCCTTGCCGACCAGGTTGCCGTCCTCGTCGAAGGCGACCTGCCCGGAGACCGCGACCAGCCGGCCGGTGCCGGTGACCACGTTGGTGTAGCCGTTGCCCGGTCGCACGCCCTCGGGCGCCGGGATGTGGGTCAGGCGATGCGATGTCGTCATGAAGCCCATCCTCACCCGTCCGCCACCCATCCCACCAGCGCATCCTGCGCAGAGGAGCCATGCATGGAGCGCATGGCGCGAACAATCCCGGACAGGCCCTAGAGTCACCGCGCATGGACCTGCTCGCCCTGCGTTCCTTCGTCGAGGTGTGCCGGCACGGCTCGATCAGCGCCGCCGCGCACGCGCTCGGATACACCCAGTCCGCGCTCTCCCGCCAGGTGGCGGGCCTGGAGGCGCGTCTGGGCAGCACACTGCTCGACCGGCACGCGCGCGGCGTGCGCACCACACCCGCCGGCGACCTGCTGCGCGAGCACGCGACCGCGATCCTGGCCCGGGTGGAACGGGCCGAGGAGGAGGTGCGGGCCGCCCGCGATCGGGTCGGTGCCCGGGTCAGGGTGGGTGCGGTGCCCACCGCCGCGGTGTCCCTGCTTCCGGACGCGCTCACCGCGTTCACGGCCGAACTCCCTGGCGTGCGGGTCACCTTCGCCGAGGACTTCTCGCCCGGGCTGGTCCCGCGCCTGCTGGACGGCGAGTTCGACGTGGCCGTGGTCACCGATTACCCGCCGGGCCTGCCCGCGCACGCGGGACTGCGGCTGACCCACGTGCTCGACGACGAACTGCGCGCGGTGCTGCCGCCCGGCCACCGACTGGCCGACCGGGAGGCGCTGGATCTGGCCGAACTCGCCCAGGAGACCTGGGTGGAGGACTACGAGGGCGCCGCCGCGGTGCTCATCGGGGCCTGCGCACGGGCCGGCTTCATGCCGCGGATCGACATCGAGTGTGGCGGTTGGCTGGGCAAACAGGCTTTCGTGGTGGCCGGGTTCGGTGTGATGCTCGCGCCCGGCCTGCTGACCCGGGCACTCCACCCGCAACTGACCCTGCATCGGCTGAGCGAGCCGCCGCGCCGCAGCGTGTACGCGGTCCGCCCGCAACGCCCGGACCCGGCGCACGCGGACGTGGTGGACCGGTTCGTCGCGGCGCTCGTCCGTGTGGCCGCCGAACAAGATCGTTAAGCCTGTCGCGGCCCGTTTCACCAGATCGAGCGAGAACCGACCCGTCGCCCGCTCGCACGGGTTCGGGCGACCTAGCGTGTGCCCTGGCGAAAGGGGCGCACCGATGCCACAACCCTTCGAACTACCGCAGTTCTACGTGCCGTATCCCGCGCGACTGAACCCTCACCTGGAGGGCGCGCGCGAGCATTCCAAGGCCTGGGCCCGCCGGATGCGGATGATCGAGGGCTCGAACATCTGGGACGAGCACGACTTCGACTCGCACGACTACGCGCTGTTGTGCGCGTACACCCATCCCGACTGCACCGGGCCGCAACTGGACCTGGTCACCGACTGGTACGTGTGGGTCTTCTTCTTCGACGACCACTTCCTGGACATCTTCAAGCGCACCCACGACATGGCCGGCGCCAAGGCATACCTGGAACGCCTGCGCGCCTTCATGCCGGTCGACTCCACCGCCGCGATCCCCGCACCGACCAACCAGGTCGAGGAGGGCCTGGCCGACCTGTGGGCGAGGACCGTGCCGAGCATGTCGCGGGACTGGCGGGAGCGGTTCGCCGAGAGCACCCAGGCACTGCTCGAGGAGTCGATGTGGGAACTGGCCAACATCAACGAGGGCCGGATCGCCAACCCCGTCGAATACATCGAGATGCGTCGCAAGGTGGGCGGCGCGCCGTGGTCGGCCAACCTGGTGGAGTACGCGGCGAACGCCGAGGTGCCCGCGGTGATCGCGGCCTCACGTCCGCTGCGCGTGCTCAAGGACACCTTCGCCGACGGCGTGCACCTGCGCAACGACCTGTTCTCGTACCAGCGCGAGGTGGAGAACGAGGGCGAGAACGCGAACGCGATCCTGGTCTTCGAGAAGTTCCTCGGCTGCACCACCCAGGAGGCGGCCGAGGCGGTCAACGAACTGCTCACCTCGCGCCTGCACCAGTTCGAGCACACCACGTTCACCGAACTCCCGCCGCTGTTCCTCGAACACGGCCTGGACCCGCAGTCCTGCATGGACGTGATGGCCTACGTCAAGGGCCTGCAGGACTGGCAGTCCGGCGGACACGAGTGGCACATGCGCTCCAGCCGGTACATGAACGGGGCCGGTGCGGGCGCCGGTTCCGCCGATGGGCCCGCGGTGCCGACGGTGACCGGGGTCCTGGCCGGGCCGCAGGGGATGGGCACCTCGGCCGCGCGGATCCTGCCGGGCCTGGTGGCCGGGCTGCACAACGGGCTGCGCGCGTTCACGCACGTGCCGTTCCAACCGGTCGAGCCCTACGACATCCCGGACTTCTACCTGCCGTTCGCGCCGCGACTGAACCGACACCTGGACACCTCGCGGGAGAACCTGGTCGAGTGGGCGGCCCGGATGGGCATCACCCGCGAGGGCATCTGGGACGAGCGGGCGCTGCGTGCATTCGACCTGCCGCTGTGTGCGGCCGGCATCGCACCGGACGCGACGCTCGACCAACTCGACGTGGCCTCGGGTTGGTTGGCCTGGGGCACCTACGGCGACGACTACTACCCGATCGTGTTCGGCCGCTCGCTCGACCAGGCCGGCGCGAAGGTGTACACCGAGCGGCTCAAGACGTTGATGCCGATCGACGGCGAGCCGACGCCCGTACCGACGGACGCGATCGAGCGCTCGCTGGTGGACCTGTGGACGCGCACCGCCGGGCCGATGCCGCCCGCGTCGCGCCGCAGGTTCCGGCGCACCATCGAGGACATGATGGACAGTTGGCTGTGGGAGCTGGCCAACATGGCGCTCAATCGTATTCCGGACCCGGTCGACTACATCGAGATGCGCCGCCGCACGTTCGGTTCCGACCTGACCAAGAGCCTGTCCCGGCTCTCGCACGGCGAGGTGGTGCCGGACGAGGCGTACCGCTCGCGCGCGGTGCAGGCGATGGAGAACTCGGCCGCGGACTTCGGCTGGATGATCAACGACGTGTTCTCCTACCGCAAGGAGATCGAGGTCGAGGGGGAACTGCACAACCTGCTGCTGGTGGTGCAGAACTTCTTCGGTTGCGACTTCGCCCAATCGCTGGCGATCGTGAACGACCTGATGACCTCCAGGATGCGCGAATTCGAGCGGGTGGTCGCCGTGGAACTTCCGGCGATGTACGACGATTTGGCGTTGGACGCGGCGGCCAGGGCGGCACTGGACGGGTACGCGACGGCGCTCGGTGACTGGAACGCGGCGATCCTGAAGTGGCACCAGGACTGCCTGCGCTACGCGGATCCGAAGCCGCTGGTGCCCTTTCCCTGGCAGCCGGCCGGTGACCGCCTCGCACACGTGCCCGCGGCCCGCGGTGGGCCTGCGGGTGGGTCGGCCGCGCGGGCCGGGGCCGAGCCGCCGACGGTGCCGCGGGTGGGGTACGGGCCGCGTGGGCTCGGCACCTCGGCCGCTCGGTCGGCGGGCGTCCGGGCAGGGGTCCCGGGACGATGACCGGTGGCGAGCGGGCCGACTCGCGGCCCGCTCGCCCCTCACAGCCGGATGGGCCGCGGCCTGCCTGTTCTCAACGCCGGACGGGCTCCAGCCTGCTTGCCCTCGAATGCCGGACGGGCTACAGCCCGTCTGCCCTCACGCACCGGACGGGCTACAGCCCATGTGTCCTCAAACGCCGGACGGGCTACAGCCCATGTGTCCTCAAACGCCGGACGGGCTGAACTCGGCCCGTCCCGCGTTCGCCGGCGACGCTTGCGCCATCAGGTGGTCGACCAGCGCCAGCAGCACGTCCCGTCCCGACGAGCGCACGCGCACATCGCAGGGCAGGATCGGTACGGCCGGGCCGAGGTCGAGGGCGTCGCGGACCTCCTCGACCGTGTACTCCACCGCCGCGTCGAAGCGGTTGATGGCGACGACGAACGGGATGCCCCGGCGCTCGAAGAAGTCGATGCTGCCGAAGCCGGCGTCCAGGCGCCGAGTGTCCACCAGCACGATCGCGCCCAGCGTGCCGATCGCCAGGTCGTCCCACAACGACCAGAACCGCTCCTGACCGGGTGCGCCGAACAGGTACAGGACCAGGTCGTCGGACAGCGTGATCCGACCGAAGTCGAGGGCTACCGTGGTGCGCGACTTGCCCTCGACGCCCGCGATGTCGTCCACGCCCACGCCGACCTCGGTCATCACCTCTTCGGTGTGCAGCGGCGGTACCTCGCTGACCGTGCCGACCAGGGTGGTCTTGCCGACCCCGAACCCGCCCGCGATCAGGATCTTGACCGCCGCCGCATGCTCGGGCAGCCGGTCAGAGCCGAAGGAGACCATCACGTACCTTCTTCAACAGGGCGGGATCGGGGGTTCGGGCCAGAGCCAGCGGGGCGCGCACGGTCACCAGGCCGTCGCGGAGCAGGTCGTCGACGAGCACCTTGGTGATGCTCACCGGGAGATCGATCAGCGCGGCCACCTCGGCGACCGCCTGCGGCTCCCGGCACAGTTCCAGGATCTGTTGATGCTCGGGCTGCCGGCCGCGCCCGTCCCGAGCCTTGCGGCGCGCGGCCGCGGACGGATCGTCCGCGGCCTGGGCGCGGCCCGCGGGCTCGTCCGGCGCGACCGTGGTGACCAGGGTGATCAGGGTCAGATCCGCGTCGCGTACGGCCTTGGTCCGGCCCCGGGTGAGCGTGTAGGGCCGCACCAGCGGGCCGGCGTCCTCGTCCCAGGGCTGCTCCCAGCGGGACGTCATGCCCGACCGCCCGCCGGATCGCCGGCATCACTGCCGCGTGGGCGCGTCCCGAGGTACTCGCCGACCTTCTTCACCAACATGTTCATCTCGAACGCGACCACCCCCACGTCCGCGCTCTGTTCGGCCAGCACGGCCAGATGCGCGCCCTTGCCGGCGGCGGTGAGGAAGAGGAAGGCGTCGTCCATCTCGACCAGCGTCTGGCGCACCGAACCGCCCGCGAAACCACGGCCGATGCTGCGTGCCAGACTCTGCAACCCGGCCGCCGCGGCGGCCAACTGCTCCGCGTCGTCGCGCGGGATGGTCTCGGACCGGCTCATCAGCAGCCCGTCCTCGGACAACACGATCGCGTGCCGGGTCTGATGCACGCGCTTGACCAGGTCGGTCAACAACCAGTCCAGGCGACTGTCGGTTGCGGTGGTGGCCGTGCCGCCGGCGAGATCGTGCGTGTTCGTCATGACGGTTCCCCAGGGTGCGTGGTGCTTCCGGCGGCGGGGTTCGGACCCGGTGCGGGTTCGGTCCCGGTTCCGGGTTCGGTCTCGATCGCGGACTCGTCGCCGGCCGCGTTCGGTTCGGATGCCTCGCGTGCTCGTTGGCTCGCGAACCGGAACGAGGACAAGGTAGCCGCAGCTTCACGCGGAGAGGAGGGCTTCGACCCGGTTCGTGGGTCACTGTCGCTCCCGGTGGCCGGCTCGGCACGCAGCGGCATCGGCAGATTGCGCTGCCGGACCCGACGCGGCAGGGCCCGACGGCCGTCGGCGGTGGTCTCCTCGGCAGCGGCGGCGGGGGTGGGGGTGGGCGCCGCGGGCCGGGCGGGTTCGGGTGCGGCCGGGACCCGATCCAGCGATCGCACGACCGGCTCGGGGTGTTGCCGATCGGGCGAGCCCGACTCGGCGTCGTCCTCGGACGCGTGCGCGGACCCCACCGCCGCGACTCGCGCCGGTTCGGAGGCCGGCTCGGCCGCGGACTGCGAACTCGGCTGCGATTCCGGGTCCGACTCCGCCGCCAGGGCGTGCTCGAACGGCCCCGCGGTTCGGTCCGGTTCACCGGGTGCGCCGGAACTCCGGGTGATCAACTCCTCGGGCAGGAATACGATCGCCAGCGTGCCGCCGTAGGGCGACGGCCGCAGCGTCACCTCCACACCGAGCCGATCGGCGAGTTGGGCGACCACGAACAGGCCCATCCGCACGTCTTCGGCGAGCGCGATCACGTCGAAACTGACCGGGACGGCCAACTGCCGGTTGGCGGCCTCGTACTCGTCGGCCGACATGCCCAGGCCGCGGTCCTCGATCTCGATCGCGAGGCCCTTGGCCACCGACACCGCCCGCACGTGCACGGGCGTGTCCGGCGGCGAGAACGTCGTGGCGTTCTCCACGAGTTCGGCCAGCAGGTGGATCAACCCGCCCACGGCCGGCCCGGACAGTTGCAGGTCGCGGTCGGAATACACCTCGACCCGGTGATAGTCCTCCACCTCGCCGACCGCGCCGCGCACCACGTCGACGATGCGCACCGGGCGACTCCAGCGTCGACCCGGCCGGTTGCCGGTGAGCACCACGAGGTTCTCCTCGTAGCGGCGCAGGCGGGTGGCCAGGTGGTCGATGGTGAACAACTCGCGCAGCAACTCGGGGTCCTGGTGGCGGCGCTCCATCGCGTCCAGCTCACCGATCTGACGGTTCACCAGGGACTGGGTGCGCAACGCCGTGTTGACGAACACCTTCGCAAAACCTTCGCGCTGGCGTGCCAGTTGCACCGCGCCGTCGAGCGCGGCGCGCTGCGTGGTGTTGAACGCCGAGGCCACCTGGCCGATCTCGTCCGGACCCGCCGGAACGTCCGGCGCCTCGACGGCGAGGTCCACCCGCTCGCCGCGCTGCAACCGGTCGATGATCACCGGCAGTCGCCGCGAGCCCAGCTCCACCGTCGCGTCGCGCAGCCGGGACAACCGCAGCCGCACCGAGCGGGTCACCCGCCAGCACAGCAGGGCGCCGATCACCACGAAGCCCAGGCCGATCGCGCTCAGCAGATACACCTGGTTCCAGGTCTCCGAGGTGGCCTCGTCGCCCGCCGCGAAGACCTGATCGACCCGGGCGAAGTCGAAGGCCGAGTTCGGCAGTGCGATCTGGTCGAACGTCTCCCGCCACTTCGCCAGTTCGGCCGGCAGGGCCATCCCGGATCCGGCCGCGGCCCGCTGGTCCCGGGGGGCGTCGACCGCCGCGATGATGGCGTCCTCCATCGCGGCCAGGTCCCGCCAGGCCGGGCTTTCGGTGAGTGCCAGGTAGGTGGGACGCAGCCCGGCGGGCAGGTACGGCTCGACCTCGTCCTCCAGGGTGTGCCGACGCACGCCCACGTTCTGCACGAACGCGGCGAAGTCCGGCTGGGTCAACCGACCGCCGGGCTGCGCGAACGAGACCGTCATGTCCTCCTGCGCCAGTGCCTCACCGGCACGGAACTGGATGACCAGGAACTGGCCCGCGAAGGTGACATCGGTGTCCGAGGTCTCGGCCAGCGCCTGGACCATCGAGATCTGGTTGGCCACCTGCTTCGTGTAGTAGCCCAACCAACGGTCCCGCCCGGTCGCGCCGGTCGTGTCCACCTGGCGGCGGACGTCGGCGAGTTGCGCCAGCTGGGGCGCCACCTCGTGGGCCCGGCGCACCACGTGCCCGGGCGTTTCCCGCGCACCGCTGCCGGCGAAGGCGACGAACAGCCGTACGGCCTCGTCGGTCTTGACCCGCTGCGCGCGCAACGCCTCGGACGTCGCCGGCGACGGCTTGGCCATCCACGCCGCGGTCAGCCGCCGCTCCAGTTGGAGGTTCACCATCGTGTTGTAACTGGGTGTACCGGCCCGCTCGGCCACCGAGACCTCGTTGTCGAGGTTGCTCGCGTGGTCGGCCAGGCGGTAGGTGGCGATGCCCCACAGCGCGACCATGGCCACCGAGGGCACCACGGTCAACAACACCAGCAGGGTTCGGATGGACAGCGTACGACCCGGCCGCGAGCGAGCCGCTCGGGTTCGACCGACCCCGGGGACACGCATCAGTTTTCTCATCGACTCTCCCGCAAGGGCAACCCGGCCCGAAATGCGGTTGCCGCGACCCGGCCGAAGGTACCGGCGGGGCACCCGACAGAATCCACGCAGTCCGCGTGGGGAACTTCCCGCCCGTGCGGCACAAACGGCACAGAACGACGAACGTACGGCGGCGCGCGGCGACTCGGTCACCGGGCGCGCACTCGGCAATACCCAAAGGAGCGGCCCGACATGCATCCGGCGCCCGGAATCGGCCGACGAATCGCCTACTGGCGCGCGCGGCGCGGTCTGACGCAGGCCGAATTCGCCCGTCTGATGGGCCGATCCGTGCGCTGGGTCGAGGACGTGGAGGCCGGCCACCGACAGGCCGACCCGCGCCTGTCGGTGCTCGCCAAGGCCGCGCTCGTCCTGCACATCGGGATCGATCGACTGCTGCCCGCCGAACCGAACCGGGAGTACCACGACCACGATCCGCTCGCCGCGGTGCGGACGGCGCTGCGCCGGGCCGACACGGCGCTCGCGGTCGGGTCCGCCGCCGTCCCGGCCGACCTCGGGGTACTGCGGCGGGAGTTGACCTACGGGTGGACCGCGTATGCGGCGGCGGACTACGGATGCCTGGATCGTGTGGTGTCGTCCGTCCTGGGGGCGACTGCGGGGGCCGGTGGGGGAGTGGCCGTGGGAGCGCGCGGGGGACCTGCCTCGGGGCCGAGCGGGAGGGTGGCCGCGGGCGCGACGGTGTCGGCGGGCGGGCCCGGCGGGAGTTCCGGGGGCGCGGCGCTCACGTCGACCGTCGTGCGCTCCGCCGCGCTCGCTCTGGCCTCCGCCGTCGCGCACGTGTACGGCGAGCCGGATCTGGCCTGGCGTGCGGCCGACCGGGCGGTGACCTCGGCCGGCCGCAGCGCCGACGTGGTGGTCCTGGCCCGGGCCGCCCATCGGCTCACCGACGCCATGGTCGGGCACGAAGGCGCCGGTGCGGCCGTCGAATTCGCGCTCGGGGCGGAGGCGGACCTGGCACCGGCGCTGGATGCCCGCGGCCGGCCGGGCCGGGCGGCGCTGCGTACGCTGCGACTCGGGGCCGCGCTGGCCACGGCCCGGCTGGGCGATCGGCCCGCCACGCGTGACCTGTTGGAGGGGGCGGAGCGGGCCGACCCCGGCGCGATCCAGGTCCCGCTGCACCGGGTCACCACCCACGTACTGCTCGGCGAGTACGCGCGGGCCATCGCCGGCCGGTTCACCCCGGCCGCACTCGCCGTGCTCCCGCGCGGCCGGCAGGCGCGGCACCTGATCGACCTCGCCCGCGCCTTCGCGGCGGTCGGTCGCCGTGGCGAGGCGGTCGGCGCGCTCCTCGAAGCGGAGGCGGTCGCCGCCCAGGAGATCCGCTGCCGGCCGATGAACCGCCGCTTCGTCCAGGAGATCCTGCGGCTGGACTCGTCCACCGACGGCGACGAGGCCCGATTGCGGGCGCTGGCGGCTCGTTGTGCGGGAAATGGGTCACCGGGAGCGGAACGGGCATGGATCATGTAGAACGACCGTCACGTCGGACCGGGCAGTCCGAGACGTCGGACCGTGCAGACCGGTCCGCTGCGACGTCGGACCGGGCAAACCTCCAGGGAGCGCCATCGTGATCACGATCATTACTTTCGTCGCCGGCCTGATCGCCGTGGTCGCGGTGCTCACCGTCGCGGTCGGCAAACGCGGCCGCACCACGAGTCACGACGGTCTGCTGATCGAACGGGACCGGACCGGGCGGGCGGAAGCCTCCGGCGGCGTCTTCAGCGTGCACACCAACCACGGCTCCTTTCCCGGCGTGGACGAGAAGACCGGATACTTCGGCTGATCCCGATCCCGGGCGCCGGTTCATCCCGTGGACACCGACCCTGTTCGCGGCCGCCGGCGCGTGGCGGCGCCCGCGGCGGCAGTACCATCGGCGCGCGCCATCGTCGGCCGGCGCACGACACGGGAGGTTGTGCCGCATGGGGCTGTTCACGGTCGAGGAGGCGCGTGCGGAGTTGGACCGGCTGTTGCCGGTGCTCGACGAGCTGATCGCCGTCCGGGCGGACGCCGCGGAGGTCGCGGTGGCACTGGAGCGCGGCGAGGCGCGAACCGAGCTGGGCGGGCTGCCCGAACTCAAGGGCATGCAGGCGCGGCTCGACGAATTGATGACCCAGGTCCAGCAGACCGGCGCGGAGCTCAAGGGCTTCGCGCCGTTGCTCGTGGACTTCCCGGCCGATCTGGACGGCGTACCCGTGCTGTTGTGCTGGCTGGAGGGCGACCGCCGGCTGGGCTGGTACCACCGCCTCGACCTCGGCTTCGCCGGTCGACGACCACTGCCGTAGGGGCGGACGGCGCGCGACCGAGGGTGCGCTGCCGAGCGCGCGCGAGCCGAGGGTGTGCGGGCCGGGGCCGAGCGTGCCCAGGGGCGCGTGTCGAGGGTGTGCGTTGCTCGTGCCGAGGGTGTGTGTGCGCCACGGGCCCCGCGCGCCGCGAGTGCGCGAGAGTGCCCCGGATCGCGTCGAATCGGGCGAATGTCACCGGTGCCGCGTAGCGTGCCCGTGTACGGAACGCTGCCTGGAGGTCACCATGACGAACTCCGTCCTGCTCGCCATCGGCACCCGCAAGGGCCTGTGGATCGGTCGCTCGGGCGACGACGGATCCTGGGCGTACACCGGACCGCACCACCCGATGACGGGTGTCTACTCGGTCGCGATCGACACCCGAGGAAGCGCCCCCCGGGTGCTGGCGGGCGTGGTGCACGAACACTTCGGCCCGATCGTGGTCAGCAGCGACGATCTCGGTGAGACCTGGCGCGAGCCGGACCTGGGCCGGGTCGGCTTCCCGGCGGATGCGGGCGCCTCGGTCGAGCGGGTGTGGCAACTGGTTCCCGGCGCCGAATCCGAACCCGACGTGCTCTACGCCGGTGTCGAACCGTCCGCGCTGTTCCGCTCCGAGGACGGCGGGCGCTCCTTCGAACTCGTGCGCGCGCTGTGGGACCACCCGCACCGGCCGCACTGGGAGGCCGGTTTCGGCGGCCAGGCGATCCACACGGTGCTCCCGCATCCCACCGACCCGCGCCGGATCGTGGTCGCGATGTCCACCGGCGGCGTCTACGTCACCGAGGACGGCGGGGCGAGCTGGCGCCCGTCCAACACCGGCATCCACGTCACGTTCCAGCCCGACGAGTACCCCGAATACGGCCAGTGCGTGCACAAGGTGGCCCGGCACCCGGACCGCCCCGACCGGCTGTTCCTGCAAAACCACCACGGCGTCTACCGCAGCGACGACGCGGGCGCGACGTGGGCGTCGATCGCCGATGGTCTGCCCGCCGACTTCGGCTTCACCATCGTGGTCCACCCGCGTCGCCCGGACACCGTCTACGTGGTCCCGCTCACCGCCGACATGATGCGCTTCCCGGTCGACGGCCGATGCCGCGTCTACCGCAGCGACGACGCGGGAAAGTCCTGGACGGCCCTGGCCGACGGCCTCCCCGACGACTTCTGGACCGCCGTCATGCGCGACGCGATGTGCACCGACGACGCCGAGGACACCAGCCTGTACTTCGGCTCCCGCAGCGGCGAGATCTACCGCGGCCACCACGACGGCGACCACTGGGAACGCATTGCCCAACACCTCCCGGACATCCTCTCCCTCCGCGCGGCGGTGATTCCGGCCTGAGAGTTGTGTGATCGGGGGTGGTGACGGACCGTCAGTGCAGCAGGACATAGTGGCCGCATGACCGAGGACGACACATTCGCAGCAGCGGTCCGAGCGTTCGACCGCACGGCGGCAGCCGTTACCGAGTTACTGGCCGCCGCAACCGCCGAACGCGCCGACGTCCAGGCCAGGTTTCCGATCGAGGAGTGGCCCCAACTACCGCTGGAGCGGTACGCGCTTGGCCTTGATCAGAGCGACCAGGACAAGCCGCCCTATTGTCAGTTGATCGAGTTCCGCACGCCGGCGATCGGAAGCATGAAAGGTGGCAGTTCGGCCAAACACATCATGTTCTGGCACCGCAGTGGCGAGTGGCGGATGGCCAAGCCACTACACGGCATGCCGCCGGACGAAGCGTGGCAGCGCCTGAGGGGGGAGTTCGTCGCCGGTTTTCGGCATGTCGAGGAAGGGGCCTGGGATCGACTCGACAGCCTGCCGATCCTGCAATACGGTCCCGCGTTGGTCACCAAGACGTTCGCGACCTACTTTCCGGCTTCGTTCCTACCCATCTACTCCGCCGCACATCTGCGCCACTTCATCGCAACGGTGGGCGGTACGCCGGCTCCCGGGGCAGCCACTTGGCGGCTGAATCGCCACCTGCGGAAAATCCTGAGCGAGCGGCCAGAGGTCGACGGATGGCAACCCGACGAACTTGCCGCGTTGTTGTACGACGCCTTCGATCCGAGGCCGGCAGTCCCGACAATTCTCAAGGTCGCCCCTGGTGCGCAAGCCGTGTGGTGGCCGGACTGCCGCGACGACGGCTACATCTACGTCGGCTGGGACACGCTCGGTGACCTTGCGCAATTCAAGAACGACGCCGAGCTTCGTGACGCCTTGGAGCAAACACACAGGAGCCGCCCTGCCTACCATCTGAGCCTGGCGGGCCTCCTCCTGCGATATCGGGATTTGCAGCCCGGCGATTTGGTGGTCGCGAACCGCGGGCTGTCGGAAATCCTCGCGGTGGGACAGGTTACCGACGACGGGTACTCCTATGACGCCTCGCGCGAGGAGGGGCGCCACCGAGTGGCCGTGGTCTGGGACGAAACGTACGCCCAGCGGCTCGAATCCGAACAAGGTGGCTGGCGTCAGACGTTCGGTAAAGTCAGTCAGCAACTCTGGAAGACCATCAAGGCCGGGCGGCAGATCACCAGTGACGTGGTGCCGGACACGCCCGGCGTAGTCGATCCGCCGGCGGATGTGAAGCGCGTGCTGGACGCGTTGGAACGCAAGGGGCAGGTGATCCTGTACGGACCTCCGGGAACCGGCAAAACCCGGTTGGCCTTGAGCGCCGCCCTGGCCTTGAGCGGCTTCGCCGATGCCATCGAGGCCGCGCCCGTCGACCGAGACGAGGCGATCGGGAAGCTCCTTGCCGACGAGCGGGTCACCATGGTGACCTTCCATCCGTCATATGACTACGGCGATTTCGTCGAAGCATACAAACCGACGCCGGCACCGGCCCCGGGCGGGGGTTTGTCACTCGCATTGACCGCAGGCACCTTCCATACTGTCTGTACCGCGGCCGGCAAGCGGCCGACCGAGCAGTTCCTCCTCGTCATCGATGAGATCAACCGCGGTGACCTACCGCGAATCTTCGGTGAACTGGTGACGCTCCTGGAGACCGACAAACGGGGATTTCCGGTGACGCTCCCGGTGAGCAACGCTCCGTTCGTCGTCCCATCAAATGTCCGCATCATCGGCACCATGAATACTGCGGACCGCAGTGTCGGGCACCTCGACTGGGCGATCCGCCGCCGGTTTGCGTTCGTCGAGGTGCCTCCGGACGAGGAGGTCGTTTCCGGCTCGATCGGGGCCTTGAACCTCGGCGCGTTCCTTACCGAACTCAACTCCCGATTGACCCTGAACCTTGGTACGGATCATTGCATCGGTCACGCGTATCTACTGGCGGGCGGCGAGCCGCTGGGGACGGAATCCCAGCTCAGCGCCGTTTTCTACGATGACATCGTTCCGCTCCTGGAGGATTACACCCTCGGGCGAGCCGAGTTGATGAGGGAGATACTCGGGAGGTTGCTCGATCCCGAGACAGGACGTCCTGTTCGACACATGGCGCCCGCCGATTTGGTCATCGACCTTGCCGCCGAGTTCGGTGGCGTCGACTCCGAGGACGTCGATGGGTAAGGCGCTCGACGAGGTCCGGATCGGCGAGTACACGAGCGCGGACCTGGACTATGGTGCGCTGAGCCGGGTCGACCTCGTCCTGCTGCGAGCGCTGACCGAGCAGAACCGTCTGCATGTTCATCCACTGCGCACAGGTTGGCGAATCCAGAACAGGTCGACTGTGGGCGTGCTCGTGCTGGAGCGCATCCGACTGGTTCTTGTTCCCAAGATCGCATTCGGCGAAGACCGGCTGATCGAATGGTTGGCCTACGCAGTGGACACGGCCGTCCCGCATCCGCCAACGCCGAGGGCGTGGCAGATCGGCCCGCTCGGGGTGCCCGACCTGGTGGCCGCAGCGCTCGTCGCGGAGTGCCGCAAGCTATTGCGGCGCGGGCTGCGCCGGGACTACGTCGCGTGCGACAGTGTGACTCCCGTCCTGCGAGGTCGTCTCGACATCGCCGCGCAGGTCGGCCGACGCTATGGGCAGATCGACCGACTGCATGTGCGTACCTTCGAACGCGATTCGGCTACTTGGGAGAACCAGGTCTGCGCCTCGGCCTTGGCACAGGCGGTCCGGTTTGCCGAGGATCCGGCTGTCGTTCTCGACGCCGTCGAAACGCTGCGCGAGTTCCCGGCACCGTTACCCGCGGGCGAGGCCATCCGAGTGCTCCGCCGGGCTCGGCACAACCGCCTCGACATGCACTACCGGTCCGCGCATGCGTGGGCCCGCGCCATCCTCGACGGTGGCGGCATTACCGACCTGTTCACGGACGCCGGGTTGCCCGCCGGCAGCCTGCTGCTGAACATGAACACGCTCTGGGAGAGGGTGGTTCGCCGGTTGGCCGACACCGCGGCCGGTGGTCTTACGGTGCCGGCAGCCAATGAGGTGGTTCGGGTCGTCGGCGATCTACGAACGCGCCCACCGTTCCCCCCGGATGCCCTGGTTGCACTGCCCGGCCTGAGAGGTTGGCTGCCGGTGGATGCCAAGTACAAGGCGTACGCCACCAAGAGTGTGGCTGCCGATGATGTGCACCAGTTGCTCACCTATGCGGCCGGGTACGGCGATCCGGCGCAGGCCCATGCGGTCATCGTGCATCCGGCCCCGAATGGCGCTACCAGTCGCACGCTGCGGGTGATTGGCCCTCGCGGGCGGCTCGGCACGATCGATCTCGTGGGCATCCACACAGGGGAGCCGCCGAGTGACGTTGCAGTTGCCCAGATGGCGGCCTGTTTCACGCGGATCGGCATGCAGGGCACCGCTTGAGCTCGCGCGCGTTCATGTGATGGCAACCCCGGTGTGGTGTGCAGATCACATCGGTCTGGCAGCGTTCCCACTACGTCCTGCCAAGCCCATCGAAACGAGTCAGTGTGTTCGCCGTTTTGCCCGCCGCCGTGTTGTTCGACATGGATGGGACCCTCGTCGACACCGAGCAGTTGTGGTGGGAAGCGGTTGCGGACGTGGCCGGGCGGGTCGGGTACGTGTTGGGGGAGACGGACGCGGCGGATGTGGTCGGGCACGGGATCGGGCACACGGCGGGCTACCTGCACGAGGTGGTCGCCGAGGCGCCGTGCGTGCACGAGCTGACGGATGCGCTGGACGCGGCGTTCACGACCCGGGTGGAGGCCCGGATCGAGCCGCTGCCGGGGGTCTTGGCGCTGTTGGACGGCCTGGCCGCCGTCGGGGTGCCGTTGGCGATCGTGTCGGCGTCGCCGCGTCGGGTCGTGGACCTGGTGCGGGACGCGTTGGGGTCGGCCCGGTTCGCGGTCACCGTCGCGGCCGAGGACGTGGCGCGGACCAAGCCCGACCCCGCTCCTTATCTGGCCGCGGCGACCGCGCTCGGGGTCGAGCCGAGCGCGTGCGTCGCGGTCGAGGACACCATCGTCGGCGTCACCTCGGCGGAGGCCGCCGGGTGCGCCGTGCTGGCGGTGTCCTCGACCACTGCGATCGCGCCCGCACCGGGCCGCACGGTGGTCGCCTCCCTGGCCTCGATCGAGGCCGGGGATCTGGGCAAGTCCCCGGTACCGCAAGGGTGATCGCGGCCGGCGTCGCGTTCGTCAGCGCGCGGCGCAGAGCCGGTCGATCTCGGCGATCTCCGCGGCGGTCAGATCCGGCTGCCCGACGGCGGACAGGTTCTGTTCCAACTGCCGTACGCTGCTTGCCCCGACGATCACCGACACGACCCGCTCGTCGCGCAGGATCCAGGTCAGCGCGAGCTGCGCGAGGGTCTGCCCGCGGCCCCGGGCAAGCTCGTTCAGGGCGCGCAGCAGGGTCAGTCGTTCCTCGGTGAGTTCGTTCCGGGTGAGGAAGTGGCCCACCGCCATCCGCGAATCGGCGGGCACGCCGTCGAGGTATCGGTCCGTCAACAGCCCCTGGGCCAGCGGCGAATAGGCGATCAGCGCGGTTCCGGTCTCGCCGACCGCGTCCAGTACACCCTGCTCCGGTCCGCGATCCAGGATCGAGTACGCCGACTGGTTGAGCAGCACCGGCGTGCCGAGGTCGCGCAGGATCGCGACCGCCCGGCGGTGTTCCTCCGGGCCGTAGTTGGAGATGCCCGCGTACAGCGCGCGCCCGGAGCGAACGGCCGTGTCCAGCGCACCCATCGTCTCTTCGAGCGGGGTCTCCGGGTCGTACCGGTGCGAGTAGAAGACGTCGACGTAGTCGAGCCCCATCCGGGCGAGCGACTGGTCCAGACTCGCGAGCAGATACTTGCGCGAGCCCCCGTCGCCGTACGGCCCCGGCCACATGTCCCAACCGGCCTTGGACGCGATGAACATCTCGTCGCGATAGGGCCGGAAGTCGGCACGGTAGTGCACCCCGAAGTTCGCCTCGGCCGAGCCGTACGGCGGCCCGTAGTTGTTCGCCAGGTCGAAGTGCGTCACCCCGAGGTCGAAGGCCCGTCGCAGCACCGCCCGTTGCACTTCCATGGGCTGGGTGTCCCCGAAGTTGTGCCAAAGCCCGAGCGAGACGGCGGGCAACTTGACCCCACTACGCCCGGCCCGGCGATAACGCATGGATTCGTAACGATCATCGGCAGCAGAGTGGATCATGCCCCCATCTTCGCCTGCGCCGGTCCCCTTCGGGGCGTCATTTGCGCGCCCGTTTCTCGTGACCGCCGAGTACGACGCCGCCCGTCGGCGCCGTCGACATCCGGGTCAGAGGCCGCGCACGTGGAGCATGGTGACAACGAGGACCCCGGAGCTGACCTCGTACTCCGTGATCACCCCGGCCAGGACTGCGGTACGGCGATCGGGGTTGCCACGTATCGCGTCTCCGTAGGTGCGTGGCGAGTACGACATGGAGTCGACGGCGCGGTCGAATTCCCGGCGTGTCGAGGCAGACAAGGCGTTGTACCCGGCGAGCGCGTTGTCGGTGTATTGGATCCGGTATTTGGTCATGTCTCGACCGGTGTGCCATCGGGGTTGTAGAGGCCGTGATGGTCGCCGGTCGCGACACGGGCTGCGATGGCGTCGTCGTGGGCGCGCATTTCGGGGGTCTTGGCCCAGGCGGAGGCGACGGCCGGGAGATTGGCGACGGCGGCTTGCTCGATGTCTTGATCGAACGCGGCACGCTCCTCCTCGGGGAGGGCGGCGCGGATGTCTGCGATGGTGCCGGGCAGCTCGACCACACGGCCGTTGTGGTGGGCGCGGATGACGGGTCGGTCGCTCATGCGTACCAGCGTGGCACGGCAATGCCCGTGACCGACAGCCGGCGCATGCAAGCGCTCCACACGACCCGGCGTGCGCCCGAACAAGTGTTTGCATCACGTGGGGCGTCAAACCGTTTCGGGCGGTCCGCCGGGCGTGGCGGGAACCGGGTTCGTTCGTTTACGCACTCTTGACACCCCCAAATGTCCCTCATAAGGTCCAGATCATTCTTTGGCAGGAACAGACGAAGACCACCTGTCGGTGGCTTCGCTGTGCCCTCCTACGCGTTAGCGCTCGCGTGTCGCCGACTGGTCCTTTTTTCAGAGGACGGGTACATGGCACAGCAGCAGAGCGTCAGAGGCGTCAAGGACGTCGTCGCGCTCATCGACCGGCTGGGGAGAATCTCCGGCCGGGCCAAGGTCATCTGGTTCCTCGTGTTCGGGGGCCTCTTCCTCGACGCGTACTCCAACGCCGCGCTCGGCGCCGGGCTCGCCCCGATGACGAAGCAGATGGACCTGAGCAGTACTCAGGTCTCCATCCTCACCGCCACCGCGCCGGCCCTGGCAATCCTGTTCAACCCGATCGGCGGGTGGCTGGCCACCCGGATCGGGCGGGTGCCCCCACTGCTGATGGCCAAGCTGTTCGCGCTGGCCGGCGCGGTGATCGCGGCCACCGCGGACGACTTCACCGTCGTGTGGATCGGCCGGGTCCTGGTCGGTATCGCCTACGGCGTCGACTTCGCGGTGGCCATGGCGCTGCTCGCCGAGTACACGCCCAAGACGCTGCGCGGGCGGCTCAACCTGTGGCAGGGCATCTGGTACATCGCCACCACCGGCAACCTGCTGCTCACCCTGATCTGCTTCAAGTTCGACGTCGGCGCGGACATCTGGCGCTGGTCGGTCGGCTCGGCCGGGGTGATCGCACTGTCCCTGTTCGTGCTCCAGTGGGCCTTCCTCGTGGAGAGCCCCACATGGCTGGCCACCAAGGGTCGGCTGGAGGACGCGGTGCGCAACCTGCACCGGATCTACGGGATCGAGGCCGTCGCCGCGAAGCCGGCCGCCGCGGGAGCCGTGCACGACGACGCGGACGCGGACGAGGTGCCGCCGAACGTGGGCATGAGGCAGGCCGGGATCCTGTTCCGCGGCAAGTACCTGCCCCGCACCCTGCTCTCCTCGGCCATCTCGCTCGGCCAGTCCATGCAGTACTTCGCGGTCGGCTGGTACCTGCCGGTGATCAGCCTGGCGATCTTCGGCAACAGCTTCGAGAAGGCCACCCTCGGCTCGATGGTGTTCAACGCCTTCGGCATCGTCGGCGGCATCCTCTCCGCGTACTTCGCGCGCAAGCTGGGCCTGCGGATGAGCTCGGCGATCGGCTTCGGCGGCGTGTTCGTGATGCTGGTCGCCATGGGGCTGACCTTCGACCGGGTGCCGACCTGGATCGCGTTCATCCTCCCGGCGATGTTCATCTTCTGTCACTCGGCCGGCCCGGGCGCGAACGGCAAGTCCATCGCGGCGCTGTCCTACCGCAGTGAGGTGCGCACCCTGGGCACCGGCGTCACCGGGATGATCGGCAGCTTCGGCAGCGTGGCGGGGCTGTACCTGTTCCCGCAGATCAAGGACGGCATCGGCCTGGACAAGACCTTCCTGGTGCTGGCCATCGTGCCGCTGCTGGGCCTGCTGACGTGCATCGCGATCAAGTGGGACCCGACCCGGGCCGTCTCCCCGGACGAGGACCCGGACGTGCCGGTGCTCACCGAGTCGCCCGCGAATCCGACGAATCCCGCGAATCCCGCGTTGGTCACCCGCTGACGGAGACCTCCCGCGAAAGACTCACGCGGAGCTTGGAATCGGATATTTCGGACCGAAAGGGCTGTGATGACGAAGACGTTGCACGCTCCCGGACGGCGCCTCGGCATCCTGTCCGTGGACGAGGGCACCACGGGGACCCGGGCCGGAGTCGTGCTGGACTCCGGGACGGTGGGCCACGTGGCGTACCGGCAGATCGCGGTGCGGCATCCCGACGAACACTCGGTCGAACAGGACCCGGTGGAGATCTGGACCGCGACGTTGGCCGTCTGTCGCGAGGCGCTGGCCTGGGCGCGCGCGAACGACGTCGAGATCGCCGCACTCGCGCTGTCCACCCAGCGGGCCACCGCGATGTTGTGGGATCGGCGCACCGGCCGACCGCTGGTGCCGGCCTGTGTGTGGCAGGACCGGCGGTACGCCCGGGACCTGCTCGCCTACGAGGCGCAGTGGGACGAGCCGCTGACCGCCCGGCTCGGCCGGCCGGTGGGCAGCAGGGCGCCGTTCCTGTGGGCCGCCCGGCAGATCGCCGAGCAGCCCGAGGTGGCCGCGGCGCACGCCGCCGGGGCACTGCTGTTCGGCACCGTGGACACCTGGCTGGCCTGGAAGTTCACCGGCGGAGCCGCGCACGCCGTCTCGGCGAGCAACGCCGGTTCGGTGGGCGCCTACCTGCTCCGCGAACACGCCTGGGACCGCGAGTGGATCGGGCAACTGGGTTGCCCGCTCGACCTGTTGCCCGATCTGTTCGCCGACGACGACCTCGGCTACGGCCGAATCGACCCCGAACTCCTGGGCGTGGACCTACCGTTGGCCGCGGTCATGGGCGACCAGCACGCGGCGCTGATCGCGCTCGGCGGGCTGGCCGCCGGGCAGGGGATGTGCGTGTACGGCACCGGAACGTTCGTGGACGCGGCCACCGGGGACACCCCCGCGCTGCCGATCCCGGGCGTGACCGGAGTCCTGGCCCAGCCAGGTTGGCGACAGGGCTCGACCACCCACTTCAGCCTGGAGGCGTATTGCTCCACCACCGGATCGGCGCTGCGCTGGTTGTGTGACGACCTGGGCTTCTTCGCCTCACCGGCGGAGATCGGCGAACTGGCCGCCCAAGCCCCGGGGCACGCCGGGTCGGGTCGGCGCGAGTGGTTCGTGCCCGCGCTGGCCGGGATCCGTACCCCCGTCTGGCGGCCCGAGGCGCAGGCCGCGCTCAGCGGCCTGACCCTGGCCACCACCCGGGCGGACGTGGCCCGCGCCGTGTTGGACGGGATCGCGCACTCGGTATGCGACCTGATCGACGGCGTCGCCGAGACGATGCGCGCACCGTTCGCGCGATTGCGGGTGGGCGGCGGCGTGGCCGGCAGCGACACGCTGATGCAGATCCAGGCGGACATCGTCGGCCTGCCGCTGGAGCGCGCCGCGGACTCGGCGACCGCGAGTCTGCGCGGCACCGCCTACCTGGCCGGTGTCCGCGAGGGCCTGTGGTCCTCGCTCGAAGAGGTGGTCGAGGCGCAACCGCGCGGCCGGGTCTTCGCGCCGACCACCACCCCCGAACAACGCGAGGAACAACGGACCGCGTGGCGGACCGTGCTCGCGCCGCACCTCGACTGAGGCACGCGGACCGCGCCGGCCGGCCGCGCCACCACCCACGGCGCGGTCCGACCGCGACCACCCGCCCGAGGCCGCCCGAAACCCGGGCGGCCCGACCCCGGGCCACCGACCCCCCGGCCGTTCACCCCAGGCCGCCCCCGGCCGGCCGCGAGGCCACCCGCACCACGTACCACCCGGCGGTCCGGTCATCGAACCGCCGGACAGATCCCAGGAGTTGATGTTGTGATCACCTTGCCCGCCCGCAAGCCTCGGCGTGCGTCAGCGGCGGCCACGAGAGGGGAGCCACTGCTTCTCGACCGGAGCCGGGCCAAGCGCCGGCTCGCGGACCACGTGTTCGACGTGCTCGTGATCGGCGGCGGCGTCACCGGCGCGTACGCCGCACTCGACGCGGCCTCGCGTGGTCTGGACGTGGCCCTGGTGGAGAAGGACGACTTCGCCTCGGGTACCTCCTCCAAGTCGTCCAAGATGGTGCACGGCGGCCTGCGCTACATCGAGCAGGGCAACGTCAACCTGGTCCGGCACTCGCTGCTGGAGCGGCACCGCTTCCGCAAGAACGCACCGCACCTGGTGCACCGGCTGCCGTTCCTGTTCCCGATCCTGGAGAAGGAGGGCATCTTCGACGCCCGGCTGGCCAAGGGCTTCGAGGGCCTGCTGTGGACCTACGATTTGGTCGGCGGCTGGCGGATCGGCAAGCTGCACCAGCGGTTGACCGTCGACGAGGTGCTCGCGCACGCCCCCACGCTGCGTGCGGACCACCTCAAGGGCGGGCTGATGTACTTCGACGGCCGCGCCGACGACGCGCGGCTCGTGCTGACCATCGTGCGCACCGCCGCGGCGCTGGGCGCCACCGTGCTCAACGGCGCCAAGGTGGACCGGGTCCTGGACGAGCGCGGCCGTGCTGCGGGTGCCCGGGTCGAGGTGGACGGCGAGCGGTTCGACGTGCGCGCGTCGGCGGTGGTCAACGCGACCGGCGTGTGGAGCGACGCGGTCGACGCGATGGCCGACGCCGGGCACGCGCCGCAGGTACGGCCCGCCAAGGGCGTACACATCGTGGTCCCGTGGAGCAAGGTCCGGATCGACTGCACGGTCACCGTGCCCATCCCCGGCCGGGCCCGGCGGGCGACCTGCACACGCTGGGGCGACGCGGTCGTGCTGGGCACCACCGACGAGGACTACCAGGGGTCCGTCGACGACGTGCACTGCACACGCCCGGAGATGGAGTTCCTGCTCGAAGGCGCCAACACCGCGTTCGAGGGCAAGCTCACCCCGGACGACGTGGTCGGCAGCATCGGCGGGCTGCGTCCGCTGGTCGGCAAGAAGGAGGGCGCCACCCTCGACATGAGCCGCGACCACCACATCGCCGTCGGTCGCGGCGGCATGGTCACCGTCACCGGCGGCAAGCTCACCACCAGCCGGCACATGGGCGAACTGGTGATCGACAAGGTGATGGAGGTGCTCGGCCGCAAGGGCCGCAGCCGCACCGCCAACCTTCCGCTGATCGGCGGCGCCGGCTACGACGCCGAGGCGATCGCCGCCTCCGGCGGTCTGGCCGCACACCTGGGCGAGCGCTACGGCACCGAGGCCCGATTCGTCTCCGACCTGCTCGCCGAGGACGCCACGCTGGCCGAGCCGGTGGTCGCGGGCATGCCGTACATCCGGGCCGAGGTGGTCTACGCGGCCCGCTCGGAGCTGGCCCGCTCGGTGGACGACGTGCTCTCCCGGCGTACCCGCTCGCGCCTGTTCGCCCGCGACGCCTCCGCCGCCGCCGCACCCGAGGTCGGCCGCCTGCTCGGCGCCGAACTGGGCCTGTCCGAAGCGGAGATCGAGCGACAGGTCGCGGACTACCTCGCGGCCGTGCGGCACGAGAAGGCGGTCCTGCTCGGCGACTCCGAGACATCCGCGGCAGCCGCGCCGTCTCGGGCACCCAAGGCGTCCGCAGGCGCCGCCGCGCCCGCGAAACGCCCATGACCGGCGGCACGCACAGCACCCGCAGTACTCGCAGTACCCGCACCACCCGACGACTCGCCGGACCCGAAGGAGCACAGCAGTGATCAGCAGGCAGACCATTACCAACCCGTTCAACCGAGGCGACTACATCGTGGGCGCGCCCACCCCGCCCAAATGGGCCCGCAACACCCCGGTCGGCGACGGCGACGCCTCGCTCCAGGGCGCCGTGGTCGAGGTCCCCGAGTCGGTGATCGCGGACCTGCGCGGCGCGGCCAAGGCCGTGCACACCGACCGCGCCGACGTGGTCACCCGCACCCGCGACTGGTGGGCCGGCACCATGATCGGCGAGACCGACGGCCGCCCGGCCACCCCCGACGCGGTGATCGTCGAGGTGATCGACGCCGACCAGGTCGCCGACGTGCTGCGGATCTGCAACGCGGCCGGCATCCCGGTCACCGCCTCGGCCGGCCGCAGCAACGTCACCGGCGCGGCGCTGCCCGTGCACGGCGGCGTCGTGCTCGACCTGTGCGGACTGAACCGGATCCTCTCCTTCGACGCCGAATCGCTCGTCGTCGACGTGGAAGCCGGCATGTTCGGCGACCTGTTCGAAAAGGAACTCCAGGAGACCTACGGCGCCACCACCGGCCACTGGCCGTCAGCGTTCGCCGTCTCCACGGTCGGCGGCTGGATCGCCTGCCGCGGCGCCGGCCAACTCTCCACGCGCTACGGCAAGATCGAGGACATGGTCGTCGGCATCGACGTCGTGCACGCCGACGGCACGCGCGCCACCTACGGCGACTACCCGCGCGCTGCCACCGGCCCCGACCTGCGGCAGATCTTCATCGGTTCGGAGGGCACGCTCGGCGTGATCACCTCCGCCCGGATCCGGGTGCACCCGCTGCCCACGTACGCCAAGGCGCTCGCCTTCGGCTTCGAGACCTTCGCCGAGGGCCTGGACGCGTGCCGCAAGATCATGCAGCGCGGCGCGACCCCGGCCGTGCTGCGCCTGTACGACAAGCTGGAGAGCGGGGTGCACTTCGACCACCCCGAGACCAACCTGCTGCTGATCGCGGACGAGGGCGACTCGATCCTGGTCGACGCCATGCTGAAGGTCAGCGAGGAGGTCTGCCTCGCGTACGGTCCCGAGCTCGACAGCGACGCGGTGTTCGAGCGCTGGCTCAAGGACCGGATGCTGGTCGGCAAGTCCTCCGACGGCTTCACCCCCGGCCCCGGCTTCGTCGCCGACACACTGGAGATCGCCGGGTCGTGGACGGCCCTGGCCGAGGTGTACGACGAGGTGGTCGCGGCGATCCAGTCGGTGCCGGGCACGCTGGCCGCGTCCGCGCACCAGTCGCACGCGTACACCGACGGGGCGTGCGTGTACTTCTCGCTGCGCGGCGACGTGGACCGGCCCAAGCGGCGCGAGTGGTACCGCGCGGTGTGGGACGCGGCCAACGAGGTGCTGATCCGCCAGGGTGCGGCGCTGAGCCACCACCACGGCTGCGGCCTGCTCCGCGGCCCGTACCTGCCGGCCGCGCTCGGCGCCGGCTTCGACACGTTCGTCAAGGTCAAGGAGACCCTGGACCCGGCCGGAATACTCAATCCTGGCAAACTGGGCCTCCCCAACCGCTTCGATGCGTGAGGCGGCCGAGACCCAGCGCAGGTAGGTCATGAACGCCAGTCACCGCCCCGCGAGCGCGCCCCGGATGTCCTCCGTGCTGTCGTCCGCCTTCGTCGACGTACCGGTCATCGCGTCGATCATCGGACCCCAGCGATTGCAGAATTTCCTCGGCGCACCGGCGAAGGTGTGCATCCTCGCGTCCATCCCGGTCGGGCAGCTGCCGAACATCGTGCAGCTGCTCGGCAAAGCGGGCAAGACGGTGTTCGTCAACGTGGACAGCTGCCCGGGCCTGGCCCAGGACAAGGGCGCGCTGGAATTCCTCAAGGCCATGGGCGCGCACGGCATGGTCAGCACCCGACTCTCCCTGATGGAGAAGGGCCGCCCGCTCGGGCTGCTGACCATGCAGAAGGTGTTCGTCACCGACCGCTCGAACATGCGCCGCAGCACCGACGCGATCGCCCGCGGCGGACCGGATCTGGTCGAGATCATGCCGTCGCCGATCGTGGCCCGGATGACCCCCGAGGCCAAGCGCGCGATGTCGCCGTTCGTCGCGGCCGGCTTCGTGGAGACCGCCGAGGACGCGGCTGCCGCGCTCGCGCTCGGCGCGGTCGCGGTGGCCACGTCCGACCCCCGGCTGTGGGACCTGCGCCGCGACCGGCTCGCGGCGCTCGGCTCCTCGCCGTCTTCTTCGTCCGCCTCATCCGCTTCATCCGCAAGCAGGAGAAACACATCGTGAGTTTTGTTGTCGTCGCCCGCTACCGCACCAACCCCGACACGCAGGACCGGGTCCTCGCGCTGCTCGACGAGATGACCCGACGTTCGCTGGCCGAACCCGGCTGTCGCGGCTACCGCGTGCACCAGGGCGTCGAGGACGCGCGCACGATCGTGCTGTACGAGGAGTACGACGCCGAGGCCGACTTCGCCGCGCACTGCGCCTCCGAACACTTCCGCGACATCGTGCTCGGCCGGGTGGTACCGCTGCTGGAGAGTCGGGACGTCGTGCGACTGACCCCCCGGGCCGCGGTCGAGGCCGCCCAGTGAGGATCAACGCGGCCGTATTGCGCGGGATATCGCACGAGCGTCCGTACGGGACGAGCCGGCCGGTCGCGATCGAGGAACTCGAACTCGGCGACCCGCGCGAGGGCGAGGTGCTGGTCCGGATCGCCGCCGCGAGCCTGTGCCACTCCGACCTGTCCGTGGTCAACGGCGACCGGGTCCGGCCGCTGCCGATGGCGCTCGGGCACGAGGCGGTCGGCGTGGTCGAGGCGGTCGGGCCCGGCGTGGACCGGGTCACGCCCGGCGAGCATGTCGCGCTCGTGTTCGTGCCCAGCTGCGGCCACTGCACGCGCTGCGACGAGGGCCGGCCGGCGCTTTGCTCGGCCGCCGCGGCGGCCAACGGCTCGGGCGGGCTCCTGCACGGGCCCGCGCTGCTGCGGGATGCCGCGGGCGAGGTGGTGCACCACCAGCTCGGGGTCTCCGCGTTCGCCGAATTCGCGGTGGTGGCCCAGGAATCGGTGGTGCCGATCCCGCGCGACGTGCCGTTCGCGGTGGCCTCGATGTTCGGCTGCGCGGTGCTCACCGGCGCGGGCGCAGTGATCAACACGACGGCCGTCCGCCCCGGACAGTCGGTCGCGGTGTTCGGCCTCGGCGGGGTCGGACTCTCCGCGGTGCTCGGCGCGCGGGCGGCCGGCGCGTACCCGATCGTCGCGGTCGACCCGGTGCCGGCCAAGCGCGAACTCGCGCTGCGCCTGGGCGCCTCGCACGCCTACGACCCGGCCGACGCGGTCACCGCGATCCGCGACCTCACCGACGGCGGCTCGGACATCGCGATCGAGGCGGTCGGCAGCGCGGCCGTGGTCGCGGACTGCCTGGCTGCGGTGGACCGGGGCGGCCGCGTGGTCTCGGTCGGCCTGCCCGCACCCGGCCGCACGCTGGACGCGGTGCCGGCGTTGGCCTTCGCGGGCGAGGGCAAGTCGCTGATCGGCTCGTACATGGGCGACGCGGTGCCGCGCCGGGACATCCCCCGCTACCTGGCGCTGTGGCGCGCGGGCCTGATGCCGGTCGAGCACCTGCACACCGCGACGGTGCCGCTGACCGGCCTCAACGAGGCGATGGAGGCCCTGGCAAGCGGCGAGGCGATCCGGCAGGTGATCCGGACGGGGGCGGACGCGGTGGGGTGAGCGGGTGCCGGGGGCCTGGTCGGTCGGGGCGCCCAGCCCGGTTGGGGCCGGGGCCTGCGGACGGGGCTCACCCGGGTGGGGGCGGGCCCAGCCGGCTTGGGGCCGGGGCCCTGCCGACGGGGCTCGCCCTGATTGATTCCGCCGGGTCGCCGCAACGGGGCCCGCGGGGTCGTCCTCCCGACCCGCGCCGCCGCGGTATCCGTCGGCTCCGGCCGGGCCCGGCACGACCGGCGCCGCCCGCGGTCAGTCCCCGGCGGCGTCGTCCAGGCTGCGGCGGATCAGCAGGTCGGCGGTGCGGTCGCGCCATGCGTCCACCCGGGTGCGGTCGTAGCCGCGGCGGGTGATGTCGAAGCGGTCGGCGAGGACCTCCTCGGGAGACAGCCGCACCCGGCTCCGGAGGGCCTCGGCGACCCGGTTCACCAGGGCGTCGACCGCGTCCCGGTCGTAGCCGCGCCGGACCGGATCGAAGCGCTCGCCGGCCGGCCGCAGGGTCACCGCCTTCACGTCCGCCTCGGCCCGGGCGTCGGCGAACCGGTCGGCCGCCACACGGGCTTCGTCCGCGTCGACGCCCCGGTCCGCCGTCGGGTCCGCGGCCCACGGCCGGTCCGTACCACGCTTTTCTCGTGCGTCCGCGCCCCGTGAGCCGTTCGAGCCCCACGCCCCGGCACGGGCCGCCAGCCGGGCCTCGATCTCGTCGAGTGCGGCGTCCACCTCGTCCTCGTCGTAGCCCTCGCGCAGACGCACCGTCGCGAACTGTTGTTCGCGCACCTGGGCAGGCGTCAGCGGGACCGCGGCGGTGCCGTCCAGGCTGCTGCGCACCAACGCCAGGAACGCGTCCACGTCGGCGATCGCGTACCCCTCACGCAGCCGCGTCCGCGTGAAGTTCCACTGCATTCCCGCCCCCAAGCACTCGCCGGCCGGCCGGTCGACCTCGCTCGACCCCGCTCGCGAAGGCTACAACCGCCCCGGCGCCGCCGCCGGGGCAGCGAACGGCAGGAGCTGCTCGGCCGCATCGGGCCGGTCGGAGCAGGTTTGCCCGCGGTGCGATCCGTCGATGGTGCGGTGGTGCGGTGGGTGGTGAGTGACAGCGGTGCCGGGTCCGGTCGGCTGCCGTCGCGGTGGTTCACCGGGGCGGCGGCCGGGCGGCCCCGGCATGCGTTGCGTCGGCGTTCGCATCGGGACACGGGATCCGGCTGACCACCGTCGGACCGGGCTCGGTCCGGCACGCGACCCGGGCGGCGCCGGATTCCGACATCGGATACGGCGGGACGTGGGCGAGCCTGCTTCCACCGGGCCGTCGCGGACGTCACCATCGTCGACAACGGTATTTTCCATACCTCCGACACCGCCGGCACCTCCGGCACCTCCGCCCACATCCGCGGCGACACCGGGGTCGGCCCGATCGCCGGGGCCGCGCGCCGTCCGGCCCCGGTCGCCCGCGCCGTCATCCGTCACCAGCGTCGTCATCGGCGAGGAGCCACGCACCATGACCCAGCCGCGGGAGACCGCTCTGCCCCAGCCGCAATCGATCCTGGGCCCGCCCGCCAAGTCGGCGATGTTCCTGGTCCTGACCATCGACCCCGGCGTCGAGGCCGAGGACACCGTGCGGGACTTCCTGGCCGACCTGTCCGGACTGCGCCGTTCGGTCGGCTTCCGGATTCCGGACGGCGAACTGCGGTGCGTGGTCGGCATCGGCTCGCTCGCATGGGACCGGTTGTTCGCCGGGCCGCGTCCGGCGGAGCTGCACCCGTTCGAGGAGTTGGTGGGCGCCAGGCACCGCGCGGTGTCCACACCGGGCGACCTGCTCCTGCACCTGCGGGCACGGACGATGGACCTCTGCTTCGAGTTGGCCACGGTGATCACGGGCCGACTGGCCGGCGCGGCGACGGTGGTCGACGAGGTGCACGGGTTCAAGTACTTCGACCAGCGGGACCTGATGGGCTTCGTCGACGGCACGGAGAACCCGGAGGGCCAGGACGCGGTCGAGGCGATCACGGTCACCGCCGAGGACGACCCGGACTTCGCCGGCGCGAGCTACGTGATCGTGCAGAAGTACCTGCACGACATGCGCGCGTGGAACGCGCTCCCGGTGGAGGCGCAGGAGAAGGTGATCGGCCGGACCAAGCTCTCCGATCTCGAACTGCCCGACGAGATCAAGCCGATCGACTCGCACGTCGCGCTGAACACGATCACCGATCCGGACGGCACCGAACGCGACATCCTGCGCGACAACATGCCGTTCGGCACGGTCGGCAGCGGCGAGTTCGGCACGTATTTCATCGGGTACTCCGGCACGCCGAGCGTCACGGAGCAGATGTTGCGGAACATGTTCATCGGCAATCCGGTGGGCACCTACGACCGGATTCTGGACTTCTCGACCGCGATCACCGGTGGGCTGTTCTTCGTACCGACCGCGGACTTCCTGGAGGATCCGCCGGGAGCACCGACCGAGGCCCGCGGGGCGGCCGGGTCGATCGGGGCATTCGGGTCGGGCGGGTCGGACGCGGCGGAGGAGCCCTCGGGGCCGGGGTCGGTGCTGCTGCCCGCGCCGACGTCGGGCGCGTCCGGGGCCGCGGCCGTTCCCGGCGGGGGTCGGTCCGCCGACGGATCGCTGGGCATCGGGGGCCTCGGCGCGGGTGCCGGTGCGGGGGCGGGCGGGGGCGCGGGGGCCGGGCCCGGCCCCGGTTCCGTTTAGGCCGGAAAGGCGGCCCAGCCCCGAAAGCCGGTCCCGCCGCGCCTCGCCGTGCCAAGAGACCTCGCCATCCACCGCATCTCGCCGTCCCACCACCGCCACGCCGTCCCCACGCCGCCGTATCCATCCCGACAAAGGAGCGCCACCTCATGAACAACCTGCACCGGGAACTCGCCCCCGTCTCCGACGCCGCCTGGGCGGATCTGGAGGACGAGGCCAGACGTACGTTCAAGCGGCACGTCGCCGGCCGCCGGGTCGTGGACGTGCAGGGCCCGGACGGCAGCGAGACGGCCGGCGTGGGCACCGGTCACCTGACCGACCTCGCGCCGCCGGCCGACGGCGTACGGGCGCGCAGCCGGGACTTCCGTCCGCTGATCGAACTGCGCGTGCCGTTCACCGTGGCCCGCAGCGCGGTCGACGCGGTCGAGCGCGGAGCCAAGGACGCGGACTGGCAACCGGTCAAGGACGCCGCGCGCAAGATGGCGTTCACCGAGGATCGGCTGATCTTCGAGGGCTACGCGGCCGCGTCGATCGAGGGCATCCGGGCGGCGTCCGGCAACGCGCCGGTGACGCTGCCGGCGGCGGTGCGGGACTACCCCGACGCGGTCAGCCGCGCGCTCACCGAACTGCGCCTGGCGGGCGTCAACGGCCCATACCAGTTGGTGCTGGGCCCGGAGGCGTACACCGCAGTCAACGAGGCGGCCGATCACGGCTACCCGATCCGGCAACACCTGACCCGGATCCTGGGCGGCGAGCCGATCTGGGCACCCGCGATCGACGGCGCGTTCGCGCTGTCCACCCGAGGCGGCGACTACGAGTTGCGGTTGGGGCAGGACCTGTCGATCGGCTACCTGTCGCACGACGAGGACAACGTGCGGCTGTACTTCCAGGAGACGCTGACCTTCCTGATGTACACGGGCGAGGCCGCGATCGCGTTCGCTCGGCCGTAGCCGGGACGCGTAGCCGGGACACGAAGCCGGAAAGCCGGGGCCCGGCGGTCGGGGCCCGGCAGTCTCATTCGGGTGCCGAGAACAGCGCCTCGGTATCCCGCCGCAACAACGCGATCAACCGCTCCACCCGCTCCGGCGCGACCTCGAGCCGCCAACACAGCTCCCGGTCCGCCGGCGCGGCCGGTGCCACCACGACCCGCACCTCGTGTGCCGGTTCAGCCGCCCCGGGCGCCGCGTTGTGCCATCCGAGCAACGCCTGCGCCAACCGACGCGCGGGCCCTTCGACTTCCGGCAACTCGCCCACCACGGAAGCCCGTTCCAAGGGGTCGTCCCCGGGCCGCCTGGGAAACCAATTCTCCATACCCGCCATGCTCACAGCCCACTCTCCCGACCAACCCGCACCACACGCGGTCCGATCGGGTTCTCCTGCGGTCGAGGGGGCGTGGACGGAGGATGCACAGGTCGAAGGTGCGCAGGTCGAGGGGGCGTGGACGGAGGATGCACAGGTCGAAGGTGCGCAGGTCGAGGCTGCGCAGGTCGAGGAGTTGCGTCAGACCGGGTCGGTCTGGAGTTGGATTTGGGTTTCGGTGTCGGTGAAGCCGAGGGCTCGGTAGAGGTCGATGGCCAGGTAGGTGGGGTCGGCGACGATGACCAGGGTTTCGGTGGACCAGTGGGCCTGAGCGTGTCGGGCTGCGGCGTGGACCAGGGTGGAGGCCAGGCCCTGGTTGCGGTGGGCCGGGTGGGTGGTGACGGTTTGGTAGCGGGCCAGGCCCTGGGCGTCGGTGAACAGGCCCAGGCCGGCGCGGAGTCGGCCGTCCTCGAAGGCGCCGAACCAGGCTCCGTGGCCGCGGGCCTGGAGGTCGCGGAAGCCGGCGACGCGGTGGGTGACGAATTCGCGGTAGGCGGCGGGGTCGAAACCGGGGTTGGTGGCTTCGCTGAGGGCCACCGCCTGGGCCCAGTCGCCGTCGGTTTCGGCGATCCGGACGGTTGCGGCGGTGTTGGGGCGCGCGGGTGCGTGGAGCGTCGTCGCGGTCAGGACGGTGCTGCGTTCGACCGACAGGCCGGCGGCGGCCAGGTCGGTCGGGTCGCCGGCCGCCCCGGTCGTGCCGTCGACGCCGAGTGCGACGTGGGCCGCGTCGGGGAATTCGCGGCGGAAGGTGTCGATCCACGCGGCGGCCGTGCCCGGGGACGGCGGCGCGGCCAGGAGGAGGAAGTTGCCCCAGTGGAAGGTGGGGTTGGCCGGCGTCCGGACGACCAGGTGATCGTCGCGCTCCTCGACGTGGCTGCCCTGGAGGGTGAGCAGCATCAGGTCGGTGCGGTAGGCCAGGGAGGTCACGGTCGCGTTCATCGAGCCACCCCATCACATGGGGCAGCCGCCCGGGCAGCCATTTTCGGCCCGTGCGATCGGGGGCACGGGGCCGCAGTGTGACGAGGCGTCGGGGCTGCGGGGAGAGCGGGGGCAGCGGGGGCGGCGGCGACGGGAGGAACGGCGCTTCCGCTCAGTGGAAGGAATGCGCTCGCCGTAAGGGGATCCGTAGCAACATCCGGGACGTATTCGGCAGTTCGAAGCTCCGAACCACACCTGCCGCGCCCCGCAGCCCACAAGGCCCCGCCGTGCGGCCGATCGCCTGGAGGACGCACATGTTCCTTGCCGCCGATGCCTGGACCGCACACATCTTCGACGGGCGCTGGGTTTCCGGCGCGGGCGGGACGTACGAGGCCGTCGAACCCGCGACCGGGAACGTACTGGGCGTGGTCGGCGCCGCCGATCCCGCCGACGTCTCCCGGGCAGCGACCGCCGCGGCCGGCGCGCAGGTCGACTGGGCGGCGCGTCCGCACGACGAGCGCGCCGCGGTACTGCGTCGTGCCGGGCTGCTGTTCGAGCGGCATGCCGAGGAGATCGAGGGCTGGTTGGTGCGCGAGGCCGGTTCGGTACCGGCCAAGGCGGCCCTCGAGGTGCGCTTCGCCGCTGCCGAGTGCTTCGAGGCCGCGGCGCTCGCCTCGCACCCGCAGGGACTGGTGCTGCCCTCGGCCCAACCGCGATGGAGCTTCGCGCGGCGCCGTCCCGCCGGGGTGGTCGCGGTGATCGCGCCGTTCAACTTTCCGCTGATCCTGTCCATCCGCTCGGTCGCCCCCGCCCTCGCGCTGGGCAACGCGGTACTGCTCAAGCCCGATCCGCGTACGGCGGTCGGCGGCGGCGTGGTCCTGGCCCGAGTCTTCGAGGAGGCCGGGCTGCCCGCCGGCGTCCTGCACCTGCTGCCGGGCGGAGCCGAGACGGGTGCGGCCCTGGTCGAAGCGCCGGAGGTACGCATCGTCTCGTTCACCGGATCCACCGCGGCCGGACGCCGGATCGGCGAGACCTGCGGACGCCTGCTCAAGCGCGCCCACCTCGAACTCGGCGGCAACAACGCGCTGATCGTGCTGCCCGGCGCCGACCCGGACAAGGCCGCAGCGGCCGGCGCGTGGGGCTCGTTCCTGCACCAGGGCCAGATCTGCATGACCACCGGCCGGCATCTCGTCCACGAGAGCCTGCACGCGGACTACGTGGCGGCGCTCGCCGAGCGGGCCGATCGGCTTCCGGTCGGCGATCCCGCGAGCAAGGACGTCGCGCTCGGCCCGATCATTGACGAGCGGCAACTGCTCCGTATCGACGCGCTCGTGCGGGACACGGTGGCGGCGGGCGCGCGGCTGGCCGCCGGGGGTAGTTACGAGGGGCTGTTCTATCGGCCGACGGTGCTGGCCGACGTACGGCCGACGATGCCGGCGTACGCGGACGAGGTCTTCGGACCGGTTGCGCCGGTCGTACCGTTCGGCACGGTCGAAGAAGCGATCGCGCTTGCGCGGGACAGCGAGTACGGGCTGTCGCTCGGCATCCTGGGCGACGTCGGTCTGGCGATGCGGGTCGCGGACGCGGTACCCACCGGTCTGGTGCACATCAACGACCAGACGGTCAACGACGAGGCGAACGCACCGTTCGGTGGCCAGGCTGCGTCCGGCACGGGCGCACGCTTCGGCGGCCCGCACGCCAACCTCGACGCCTTCACCGAAACCCAGTGGCTGACGGTGCGGGGTGACATCGCACCGCATCCGTTCTGAGGGGCATTCGTTCCAGTCGCAGTCGCAGTCGCAGTCGCAGTCGCAGTCGCAGCCGAAGGCTGAGGCGGACGGGGCGCGGATGCGGACGCGGCCCGGGGCGCGGTACGGCCTGGCCGTGGCCACCACCCGCGACCCGGTCCGCGTCCGCGCTTCGTCCTTCGCGCCTGGCGCCTCGCGCCCATGCGTGTTCGCCGACCCGTGGCGGGCGTGGGGATCGGGGTCGGATGTGGCAGGCTCGTGGGTCTACGCTCCGCGATCCGAAAGCAGGACCATGTCCGGCACTAACCACCTCGCCCAGGCCGACCAAGCAATGCGCGAGGGACGCATGGATGCCGCCGTCAAGCTCTACCTCGAAGCCGCCGACGCCGGCGTGCCGGAGGCTCGTCGCAAGGCCGGCGAGCTGATGTTCGCGGGAGGCGACGAGACCGCCGAGGCGATCCTGCGGGAGGCGTTGGCGGAGGGGGACGTCGAGGCGGTGGACGCGCTCAGCGAACTGCTGGAGGTCACCGGCCGGGCGGACGCCGCCGTCGACCTGCTGATCGAGCGGCATCGGCTCGGCGAGACGCAGTGGGCGCTGCCGATCGCGAACCTGCTGGCCGACGCGCTGGACGAGCCCGAGGCGGCCGAGCGGTGGTACGTCTCCGCGCTCGAAGCCGGCGATCCCGACGCGCCGAACGACTTCGCCGCCTTCCTTCAGGACTTCGACCGCGCCGCCGAGGCCGAGGCGTTGCTGCGCCCGGCGGCCGAGGCCGGCGACGAGTTCGCCATGGCCAACCTCGGCCGGCTGCTGCTCAACGGCGACGCGGTCGACGACGGCATCGCGTGGCTGACCCGGGCGGTCGCGGCGGGCCAGGAGGACGCGCTGGTCGACCTCGGCGACGCCGAACTCGACGCGGGTCGGATCGGCGACGCACGCGAGCACATCCGGCGGGCGCTCGACTCGGGCATCGACGGCTCGCGCCTGCTGTACGCGCACCTGCTCGACCGTGAGGGCGCGGACCGGAGCGAGGTCGAGGCCGCCTACCGCGCCGCGGTCGAGGCGGGCGACGTGGAGGTCGAGGGATGAGGCGCGCGGCGCTGGGGGTGACCCTGGCCGCGCTGATAGCCGTCGGCGCGTGCGGCCCCGCCGACGACAAGGACGCCGAGGCCGCCAAGGCCGGGTCGTCCGCGACGCCGTCGCCCACGCACTCGGCCAGGCCCGGCGAGATCCGCGACCCCAAGGCGCACATCTCGTACGTGCTGCCCCAGGGCTGGTACGCCAAGCCGCCGGACACCGCGGTCGGCCTGTACTCCTCGGTCGCCTCCACCGTCGACCCCAAGACCGCCGACCCCACGGCCAAGCCCACCGCCGACCCGAAGAACCCGCTCGGGACGTTCATGGTCGGCGTGGTGGACACGAAGGCGTACGTGTCCAAACCGCGCACGATGCCGGAGGTGGCCGAGACCGTGGGCCGGGCCCAGCTCGAACTGATCTACCCGGCCAAGGCCCAGGACGCGGTCCGCTCCAACGAGGCGGCCCGAATCGACGGCCGCAACGCGTGGCTGATGGACATCGAGTGCACCCCCGAGGACAAGAACGTGGCCCCGTTCCGGCTCCGGGTCACCGTGATCGACACCGGGGTGGTACCGATCTACCTGTTGTCCTCGGCGCCGAGCAGCGCCACCGAACGGTTCGGCGAGATCGAGTCGCTCGAACGCTCGGTGCGGTTCTGACGGAGGGCAGGGCGGGTGCGGTGGGCCGTGCGGCGCGGCGCGGCGCAGGGTGGTGCGATGCGGTGCCGTGCCGTGCCTTGAGCACCGGCCTCGACACGCCGGCCCACCCGTCACCTGCCACCGGCCACCCCCGTCACCTCCCATCCGCCTGCGGTGCCGGTGCGGCCGCCCGAAGCCGGCGTCCACGCGCAGCGAAAGCACGCCCCCACGCGCCGTTCGGCCCGTCCGCCGTGCGCCCTTCCGCGCCTGTGCACGCCTGCTCGGCGCGCCCGGGCCCGGCCGCTTTTTCGTCGGCGTCCCGACGTCGCGCGCTCCCGTCGTGTCGCCGGTAAGGTGGCTGTGACCTGCGGATTCGGTGAACTTCCGGGCTCGGATGGCGGGTTGGCGTCATACGCGCGGCTTGTCCGACGCGATTCGCGGTTTTCTTTGCCAAGCGATCCGCCCGGAAGGCGCTCGGATTCGGTAACTTCCAAGTGGTTCACCGATCTTGCCGCGGTTCTTACCAGATCGCGGACGTTCGGCGACCGATAATCGCAGTTCGGGCCCGTTTCCAGGGTGTATTCGATCACGGTGCTCTCAGCAGCCCGACCGACTGGAGGGGGAGACGTGGCCACCACCGTGTCCAGAACGCGCTCGACTGTACGGCTCGTGTCGAAACCGCAAACGGTCTCCGCCGCTCGCGCGCACGTGCGCCGCTTTTGCGAACGGGTCGGCTTCGAGTCCGACGACCCGGTCCGGGTCACCTCCGAGCTGGCCTCGAACGCGGTCGAACACGCCGGGGACTACGGCGACTACGAGGTCTCCGCCTCGCTGCACGGCCGGGTCCTGTGGGTGGAGGTACTCGACTGCCTGCCGTGCTCGCTGCCGTCTCCCGTGGAGGTACTGGAGGACGCGGAGGCCGGCCGCGGCCTGCTCGTGGTCGCCGCGCTCACCCAGCGGTTCAAGGTGGAACTGCGCAGCAGCGGACGCAAGGCGGTGTGTGCCGGGTTCGAGGAGGACTGAGCCCTCCCGGTACGGTCGGACCCGTACCGGCGCGCAGGCGTACGGGCGGTGCGGCGATCACGCGCGGACGGTCGCGTCGGCGCGGACGACCGCCGCCCGCCCGCCCGCCTCCACGCCGATCGACGTGTCGTGACGGAGGAGGACGGGGCCCGGATGGTGTTCGGCAGGCGCAGAGCGCGACCCCAGGCGGAACCGCCCGCTATACCGGGGCCGGGGTCGGCGCCGAACTCGAACTCGAACTCGGATTCGATGCCGGGGTTGGGGACGGGGCCGATGGCCGATCCGAGCGGGTCGTCTACGCCCGAGCCTCGGCCGAACTCCTCCGATGCCCGGCCTACCGCGCGCACCGCGGACCTGGCAGACGGCGTAGACGTGGCAGGCCCGGCAGGCCCGGCACGTCCCACTGGCACCCCGGGCTCCGCGACTGCCGAGTCGCACGGGCCGACGTCTGCCGACGCGACCGACGCGACCGACGCGACGGATTCGGCCGACTGGCAGAGCGTGAGCGCGTTCACGTACGGCTCGCTCGCCTCCTCGTCCCCAGCCGCCGCCAAGTCCCCGACGGGTTCCCGGGTCGGGATCCGCATCCTCCGCGGTGGCGGATCGGGCGGGTTCTTCACCCCGTGCGCGTTCGCCGGCGCCGACCGCCGCTCGCTGTACCTGCCCGACGGCAGCCTGCTCTGCACGGTGGACGCCGCCGAGACGGTCGACGGTGTACGGCACGACCGGGTCCGGGCCGCCGACGGCGAACCCGTCGGTACCATCCGCCGGATCCCGCCCGCCCGTCGACTGCTCAAGCACACGTGGCGGATCGACCAACCCGGCCGGCCCGAGATAGTCGGCCGCAACCTCTTCGCCACGACCGATCCGCGCAGGTTGGCGGCGCACACGGCGGACACCGCGCTCAGCCTCACCTTCGACACCCTGCTCTCCGGCGACGACGGTTCGCTCGGCCCGGTCCGCCCGCGCGTGCTCGCCTGGAAGGCCGCCGGCGAACTGGTGATGACCACGGACGGACGCCATCAACCGGTCCGCGTCCTGGCCCCATGGGTGGACCGCCGATTGGCCTTCGTCTTCGCCATGCTCGGCGACGAGTGACTGACGAGCGGATACCGAGAGAGCGATCAGCGCCCGCTGCGTTCGCCGGGACTCGGCAAGTACCCGCCGCGCCTGCCGGGACTCCGCAAGGGCCTGCCGCGTTTGCCGGGACTGGACTCGGCAAGTGTCTGCCGCGCCTGCCGGGATTCGGCATCCACGGGCACGCGAGGGCACCCACCCGGGATGTCGCTTCGCGACCGTGCGCCAACGTGCGACGCCCGCGCCCGCCGGGTGGGGTACGCGGCGGACCCGGGCGTCGTGATGTCGGGAGGATCGGGCCCCGGGGGCGCCGAAGGTGGGTGGGAACCTACTCGGTCGCTCCCGCCGTCGGCTCCAGCGCGCCGAAGACCACCAGGCCCAGGACGACCAGGCCCAGGACCACGCGGTAGGCGACGAACACCGTGAAGCTGTGCGTGCTGATGTACTTCAGGAACCACGCGATCGCCGCGTAGCCGACCACGAACGCGACCACGGTGGCCAGGATCGTCGGCCCCCACGCCGGTGCCGGACCCTCGCCGATCTTGAACAGTTCGAGGCCGCCGGAGGCCAGTACGGCCGGGATGGCCAGCAGGAACGAGTACCGCGCCGCGACCTCGCGCCGATATCCCATCAGCAGGCCCGCCGTGACCGTGCCGCCCGAGCGCGAGACGCCGGGAATCAGCGCGAGCGACTGGGCGAAGCCGTAGATCAACGACTCCTTGCCGTTGAGCTTGTCCATCCCCCGGTTGTTCAGCGCCATCCGGTCCGCGAACAGCAGGATCAGGCCGAACACGACCAGCGTCGTACCGATCAGCCGCAGATCGCGGAACGTGGTCTCGATGGTGTCCTGGAACACCAGGCCCAGGATCCCGATCGGCAACGTGCCGACGATGATGTACCAGCCCATGCGCGCGTCGAGTTCGCCGCGCAGGGACGGGGTGTACAGCGACTTCACCCAGGTCGAGACGATCTTGCCGATGTCCTTGCGGAAGTAGATCAGGACGGCGGTCTCCGTCCCGATCTGGGTCACGGCGGTGAACGCCGAGCCCGGGTCCTCCCAGCCGGCGAACGCCGACACGATGCGCAGGTGTGCGCTGGAGGAGATCGGCAGGAACTCGGTGAGCCCCTGGACCAAGCCGAGTACAACGGCCTCGAACCAACCGATCACCGGACGACTCCGAGGGACGAAAGAGGGATGCGGATCATGCCGGCAACGGTAGCGGCGGCCTACGGTGCGTCAGGTGGACATCACATGGCCGAAGTTGGACGGAACGGTAACGGCCGAGCCGCCGGTCCGAATCCGTTCCTGGTGGCGCGGCCGCGCGAGGGGCGGGCGTCGGAGGGAGGCCTGCCCGGCGCGGGGATGGCCGCCGGCGCGGACGGGCTGTCGGAGGAAGGCGCATGAGCCGGGATGTGGGCCGATATACGTTTGCCCGGAGCCGGGCGTGATCGGAATCCTGGGGGCATGAGCGATCAGGGCGCCGCCGCCGAGGCCCCACCCACCCCGCGGGCCGCCCGGCCACGCCCGGAGGTTCCAGCGCCGCCCGCTGCCGCCGGTGCCCGGATGCCGTGGGAGGCCGCGCCGGCCGGACTGCGCGCCGCCGTCGAGGCGCGGCTCGGCGCATCGGTCGTCCGCGCCGTCACCCAGGTCGGCGGGTTCTCGCCCGGCGTCGCCGCCCGTGTCGAACTCGCGGACGGCCGGCGTGCCTTCGTCAAGGCGGTCGGCGTCGAAGCCAACCCCGACTCGCCCGACCTGCACCGCGCGGAGGCCCGGATCTCCGCCGCGCTGCCGGCCGAAGCCCCCGTACCGCGCCTGCTCGCCCTGGTCGACCTGGACGGCTGGGTCGCGTTGGCGTTCGAGGACGTCGACGGACACACGCCCGCGCAGCCGTGGCGCCCCGAGGACCTCGAACGGGTCCTGACCGCCCAGTCCGAACTCGCCGCCGCACTGGATCCGTCGCCCGTTCGGGTACCCGCGGTGGCCGAATCGTTCGCCGAAACGTTCGGCGCCTGGGCGCGTGGTTTCGATCCCGAGCCGTTCGGGCCCTGGACGCGCGCCCACGTCGATCGGCTCGCCGCGCACGAGGCGTACTGGTCGACCGCCGCCGAGGGCACCGCGCTTGTACACCGCGACCTGCGCGCGGACAACATCCTGCTCACCGCGGACCGGGTCGTGTTCGTCGACTGGCCGTGGGCCGTACTCGGCGCGGCGTGGTTGGACGTGGTTCTGATGGCACCGAGCGTGATCATGCACAACGGCGAGCCGGCCGTCGACCTGATCGAGGCCCACCTCGCGGCGCGGCGGGTGGACCCGGACCGGATCACCGCCGTCCTCGCCGCCGCGGCCGGATTCTTCGCCGAGAGATGTCTGCGGCCCGCCCCGCCCGGACTGCCGACGGTGCGAGCGTTCCAGCGGGCACAGGCGCACGGCGCACTCCTGTGGTTGCGACGACGCCTGGGGTGATCGGTGTCGGACGGCTGGTGTCGGGTAGCTTGCTCAGAACGATCGGTGGTGGGGAGGGACGAGCATGAGTGTCGACTACACGGACAGCGTGCTCCGGGTGGAGCGGACCTCGCCGCCACTGGGTGTGCGCCTGTTCGGCGAGGTCGACCTCGACAACTGCGCGCACGTGCGCTCGGCCCTGGTCGCGCAGAGCGCAAGTGGTACGGGTGACCTCTACGTCGACGTGTCGTCGCTGAACTTCATCGACGTCGCCGGCATCCGTACGTTGGTCGAGGCTGCGGTGCGGATTCAGCCCGGGAGACGCCTGGTTCTGCGTTGCGTTTCCGAGGATCTGTGCGTGCTCGTTCGGCTTGCCGGATGGGACCGGGTCCCGGGCTTGGTATTGGAGAAGGTGAAGACCGGATGACGACGGCCACGATGTTCCGGCACGACGCCTTGCTCTACGCGGGCATCGACGAGTTCGTCGAGCGTACCGCCGGCTTCGTCCGAGCCGGTCTGGCCGACGGCGAGGCGGTCGGTGTCGCGGTGATCGAGCCGCGGGCCGGCGCGCTGCGCAAGGAACTGGGCGCCGACGCCGATCGGGTGGCCTGGATCGACATGGAGCGGGTGGGCCGCAATCCGGCCCGGATCATCCCGGTCTGGCAGGACTGGGCGGAGAGCAACGGCGCCCGCGTGTTCCGCGGCATCGGCGAGCCGATCTGGGCCGGTCGCAGCCCCCAGGAGATCGTCGAGTGCCGACACCACGAGGCGCTGCTCAACCTGGCGTTCGACGACGTGGCGTGGCAACTCCTGTGTCCGTACGACGTATCCGCGCTCGACGCGGAAGTGATCGACGGCGTGCGGCACTCGCATCCGCGGGTGCTGGCCGGCGCGGCCGAACGTGGCGGGATACGCCTCGCCGCAGGTGACTTCGCCGCGACCCTGACCGGGCCGGCGCTGCCCGCGGTGCCCGGGCACGCCGACCGTCTGGCGTTTCGCTCCGGCGAACTGGCCGGTGTGCGCTCCCTGGTCCGCCGCGCCATGGGCAACGCGGCGCGCGCGCAGGTGAACCACGCGATCCTGGCCGTCAGCGAGATCGCGGGCAACAGCATCGTGCACGGCGGCGGCCACGGCACGGCCACGGTCTGGATCGAGGACGCCTCGTTCGTCTGCGAAATCCACGACGCGGGCCACATCGTCGACCCACTCGCCGGCCGCCACCGCCCCACCCCCGATCAGGACGGCGGCCGGGGCCTGTGGATGGCCAACCAAATCTGCGACCTGGTGCAAATCCGCTCAACGGCGGCAATGGGAACAACCGTGCGGCTGCGCCTGTCACGGTAGGGCGCCCCTCCGGGGGCCGCCCGCCCCGGCAAGAGCCGTTGCCACAGCTGCGGGACGTCCCCGATCAGTGGCCACTCGCGGGGGCGGCCGAACCCTCGGCGGACTCGGACCCGGACGCGGACTCGGACGCGGACTCGGATGTGGTCGCGGACTCGGTCGCGGACCCGGATGCGGTCGCGGACCCGGACGCGGACTCCGACCCGGACCCGGACGTGGCGAGAGGCGCGGGTCGGGGCGGGCGAGGGCGCCGGCGAAGGACAAGCCCGCAGGCGGCGGACGGTACCCGGGCCAGCCCCACAGCCCCGCCGGGTGGTGACCACCACGCCCCCTCGACACGCCATCACATTTCGACGGCGGGCGGGCCCCAGCCGCGCGCCCGGCGCTTGCCTCGCTCCCGCAGCGTCGCGTACCCGATGCTTCCGCTGCACCGCGCGTTCCGCGGGGCGGGTCGCGGGGGGTGCAGGGTGGTGCGGGGGTGCTGGGTGCGTCGACGCCTCGGCGCGCAGTCCTTCGACCGACTGCGGACTCGACCCGGTTGGGCCCACGGTTTCTGGAGACGAACCTCGCGCCTCGACGGGGCGCGGGGTCAGGTCGTGTGATGCTCGTGTCGGTCCGTGATGCTGCGCGCCCGGCGCTTCCACTCTGTGCAGAGGCGGGGTGGGCGGGGGTGTTTCGGCGACACGGCGTGGTTCTCACCGACGTTGCCGGTCAACCGATCGCGGAGTCGGCCCGGCCGGGCCCACCGCTTCCCCGCAGGCGGGCGGACATGGCATCTCGACGGGGGCGGGGGTCAGGTCGCTCGGTGCCTGCGTCGTTCTGTGGCGGTGCGCACCCGACGCTTCCGCTGCGTGTGCCTGCGAGGTGGGGGCGCTTCGGTGGCACGGCGGGATTCTCTCGCCGACCCTGCGGGTCAAACCGACCGCGAAGTCCGCGGCCCGGCAGGCTGCTTTGGGGTCTGGATCTACTTGCGGACGCGGCCTTCGGCCATCCCGCGGCCATGTGTGTCGGTTCCACGGCTCCCTATGGGCGACATCGCGTCATACGACGGCGGCGGGGTCGAGCCGGCCGGCGGGCTTGATCCACTTTGGCGGTGACGGACACCCTGGATAGAGGGCACGCCCTTCCCGGGAGCATGTCCATCGTGGACTGCACTGCATGGAGAAGAAGCCTCGGCTTCGCCGCTCGTTCGCCCCGGAGTTAGGGGTCGAAATCACGGCCTCGTACAGCTGGGCCACCGGCCGGTCAGGTCAGCTCAGGTCAGTTCAGGTCAGCTCAGCTCAGGTCGCGAAGGACTTCGACCCACCCGAGACGCGGACGCCCTCGACACCGATCGGCCCTGACCCAGCCGGGCCGTCGCCTGCGCCAAGGTCGTCGGGGTACATCGAGCGTTGGACCAACCTACGCAGGCGGCACAACAGCTCGACCACCGCACGCCCATCGAATACGAGGACACTCGCCGCAACCTGAGCACCACACGACGGCGCCCGTCAAAGTTGACCAAGCTCACTTGTGCTCGCTACGGGTCTGGGGTGGTGCGTGCGCACCCGGCGCTTCCGCTGTGCGTGCCTGCGGGGGCGGGGGTGCTTCGGTGACCGGGTTGAGCCGTCGGCTTCCGCGAGTCGGACGTCGCATCTCGACGGGTCGCGGCTTGCTGCTCGCTTCGGGTCTGGGGTGGTGCGTGCGCACCCGGCTCTTCCGCTGTGCGTGCCTGCGAGGGGGTGCTTCGGTGCCGCAGTTGAGCCGTCGGCTTCCGCGAGTCGGACGTCGCATCTCGACGGGTCGCGGGCCCAGGTCGCTTGGTGCTTACGTCGGGCCGGGCCGGGTCGGGGCGTGACGGTGCGCGCCGGCTGGCGCCTGCGCTCTGCGTGGCCGCGAGGGGGCGAGGGGGGCGAGGGGGCGAGCGAGTTTGGGTGGCATGGTGCGGTTGTCACCGACTGTGCGGGTCAACCGAGCGCGGAGTCGGCCGCCTGGCCAGGGCGGCTTTGGGCCTGGGGCTGCTCGTGGACACGGCCTTCAGCGGCCAAGAGCGGTGATGCGTCGGGTTGTTGCGGGGTGGAGGAGGCGGCAGGCGGGTTATCTGCGGAGCGGTGCCCGCGCTGGGAAGTGACTGCCGCGGCTGGGCGACATGCTGCCGACCGGTAGTTACCGAAGCCGACAACCGCTCCGCCTCACCTTGCCTCGCCGGCCGCATGCTGTTCCGTCGTCGGAGGGGAATCGCCTCGGGCAATTTTCAGACCTTGGCCTTGGCCTCGGCCTCGGTGTCGCGCTGTGTGCGCCTTGCTGCGCTGGGCGGCGAGCCCGGTGAGGCGGGTGACGGCGACGCCGATCGCGCCGGGAAGGAGGCCGGCAGCGATGAACGCCGCGATGCCCGTACCCCACCAGGCCACCTCGAAGAGGATCCGGGGGAGGCCCGTGAGCGCATCGGAGTTGTTGGCCGCCGCATACCGACCCCAAAGAAACATCATCAGTGCGGGCGCAGCCAGCCCGACCAGGATCCGGAGCGGCCAGCCCGCGTCGAGAGTGAACCCCCAGAAGGCGGTGGCTCCGACAACGGCCAACTCGGCCAGGAACAGAGCCACCATGGCGGTCCAGTAGAGCGCGATCATGCGAGCCTCCCCGTTTCAACCGCGAGAGCACCGCTCTCGTCTGAGAGCATCATTCTGCGTCCACTGCTCCAAGTCAAGAGCACTGCTCTCGTTCGAGATCAGTGCTCTCATCTTTCTGGTTCTCCGCGGCGCCGGTCCCTGCGCTCAACGTGATGTGGCGAAGTCGAGCGGTATGAGGTCAGGTGCCAGGGGTCGGCGGCTTCCCGACTTGCGTTTCGCTATCTATCAACCGGCCGGTTTTCGATTCGATCTTGGGGCCGGGCGGGTGGCGGGCGATACCCGAAGGCTGGGCTCTTTGCATCGCAGAAGGAGCAGGTCGATGGCGAAGGCATCCGACTTGAGTCCGACTTTCGCTCAGCGCTCTGATACGAGAGCAGTGCTCTCGCTTGCGGTTGGTGCTCTCGTTTCCGGCTAGTGCTCTCGTTTGTGGTTGGCGCTCGCGGTTGAGTGTGGTGCTCGCTGCGGGGAGCAGTGCTCTCGCGTTCCATCGGATGGAGACGGTGCTTGCCGCCTCCGCGGGGTGGCTTTGAGTGCTGGACGCGCTGTTACGAGCCGAGACGGCGATCTCTAACGAGAGCGGTGCTCTTGATTGTGATTGGCGCTCTCGGAAGGGGTTGGTGCTTCTGGTTGTGGGCGGTGATCGCGGACGCGGCTTCTGGTCACAGACAGGAATGTGAGCGCGGCTGGGATGCGACGAGATGCCGGGTGCAGACGCGGAGGTGGACCGCGACGCGCGGTTGGTCGGACACCGTTGGTGGGCTACCGGCTACCGGCTACCGGCTGGGGGCGATGGGTTGTGGGGTGCTCGTTGCTTGCGGCTGGCAGCGGGTCGCTCGTGTGCGGTGCCGGGTGGGCTTGTCCTGGGAGGTGACGGTGAGGCGTCGGGGGGGAGGGGGAGAGCGGTGCTCTTGTTTGTGGGCGGTGCTCGGGGTGCGGAGCGGTGATCTCTGGTGAGGGGAAGCGTGAGCGCGGAAGGCTGTGCGCCGCGGAGGTATGGCTGGGCACCGTCGACACGGATCGGCCGGACGTGCCACGACGTTGTGCGGGGTTGGTGGTCTGCCGGTCGGCTTGTGCCGACGGCGGAATCCGCCGGTGGCGGAATCGTGCGCTGCGGGCCGCTCCCTGTGTTGATCATGAGGGAAGCCGCACAAGCGGTGAAGGGAGCCGACGGGGAGGTTCTGCAATGAGAGTCGTCTACGTACACGGGGCCTGCGTGACGGACGGCGCATGGTGGTGGCACCGCATGGTGGAGCCGCTCGCTGCGCATTGGCTCGATACGCGGGCGGTCGAACTGACCAGCGCGGGAACGGATGTGGCCGAGCTGGGTGACTTGTATGACGACATCGCGGCGACACGCGCGGTGCTTGAGGACACCGATGAGCCGACCATCGTGGTCGCCCATTCCTACGGAGGCATGGTCGTGACGGAAGCCGCCGCCGGACTGGCCTCGGTGCGCCGTCTGGTCTACGTCACGTCCGTGATGCCCGAACCCGGCGAGACCCTGGCGGACTTCGCCGGGGCGGAGCCTGCGCCGTGGATGGAGGTCGGGAACGACGGTACGATTTCTGCTCGACCCGAGACCGCCGCCGAGGTCTTTCTTCAGGGCTGCGACGATCCGGCGATCGTGGCGGAGGCGGTGCGCCGGCTCGTACCGCAGTCCATGGCCGCGTTCGGCCAGAGCCCGGCTGCGGCTGCGTGGAGGAACGTGCCTTCCACGTACGTCGTCTGCACCGAGGACCGCGGCTCCTCGGTTGCCTGGCAACGGGAGCGAGCCACCCGGGCCGACCACGTGATCGAGATCCCGACGGACCACCACCCGTTCCTGAGCCGACCCCAGCTGTTCGCGGATCTGCTGGCGCGGATAGCCCTCGCCGCTCGCTAGTGCCGCGTCCGGCAACGTTTGCCCCGTCGCGGTGTTCGGTGCGGTGCATCGGTGTCGCGCCGGAACGTTCTCGTACCGGAGTACTCGGACGTTACGGCGGGGCGGCGAGGTGCCGTGCCGGGCGCCGCGACGGGGCAAACGTTGCCGGACGCGGCACCAGCGCCACGACGCCCCGCGGCGCCGAACCGGATCGAAGGTGGGGATTTTCGGCACGGTGGGCGACGAGTCGCCGAGGGCTCCGGTGCACTGCCTTGAGGCGCGGGGCTTCGCCAAACCGGGGACCGCCACACCGTTCCCGGTTCCCGGTCGGCACCGCCGACGCAGCCCCGCTTACCGGAGTCGGGCTGGAACCTCGTCATCCGGTGGGCTGGTTGCCCTTGGCGTCGGGGCGGTTTGATTCGGGATCGGCGGCGACCCGGTCTGTCGTCACGTTCTCGGCGAGAGCCGCGGCTGCGGTGCCGATGGCGGATGCGGGCGCTCGGGTTGGGGCCTGTCCGGGTGTTGGTACGGAGCGGGGCGCCAGTTCCGGATGGTCGGTGGCCGCCCTGAGTCTTGGGGGACTTGGGCTCGGGCGGGGTCTCGGGTGGTGTTGCGACGAGCGGGGCGGCAGTGCCCGGTGGCCGGTTGGTGCCGCCCCGAGCCTTGGCGGATGGGGCGCGTGACTGGTGTGTTTTCGGCTGTCTGTGGCGTCGAGGGATTGCGATGGTTCGTCGGGTCTGTGGGTCGTGGGGAACTGGGGCGGGAGCGGGGCGGGGTTACTTGGTGGGGGTGGCGTCGGGGCCCTGGGTGCGGATGCGTTCGACGGTTTCGAGGGACTCGCGGAGGTCGGTGAGCCAGGTGTCGGTGTTGCGTTGGACGAGGCGTACGCACCAGGCCAGGGCGTCGCTGCGGCTGCGGGCGACGCCGCCGGCGACCAGGGTGTCGAGGACCTGACGTTCGGGCTGGCGGAGGCGGGTCATGACGGGTACGGAGACCGTGGTGTAGAGGGCGCGGGTGCTGCCGCATTCGACGCCCCAGGAGACCTTGCGGCCGAAGCGGCGCTCGGCTTCGCGGGCCACGGCCATGCGGTCCTCGCGGGTACGTTCGCGGAATTCGGCGATTCGGCCGTCGCGGGCCGCGTCGCGCTCGTCGGTGGAGACGTCGTCGGCGAGTTCCGGTTCGGGGATGCGGCCGATGACGGTGATTTCCTCCCGGTCGACGGTCACGTCGACGAGGGCGGTGAACAGTCCCTCGGGGAGGCGTCCGGTGAACCAGCCTCGTACGGCTTCCTGCGTTGTTGTAATCATGTAATTCAACTTACGCCGATGTTGTCCGAAGGCAAGGGGGTCCGCCCACAGCGGAATCGCTCCGAGGGACGCGCCGGGGATGTCGCCGACGATCGGCAACCGTCGGGGGATGGTTGCCGTGCCACGATGACCGGCAGGCGGCAGGCGGCAGGCGGCGCGCGGCGGCCGGCAGGTGATCCGTGTGGGGCGACAGGCAGAGGGTGATGGCGATGGAGTCGGAAGGTCGGATGCCTCGGCGGGTGTTGCTCGGGACCTGGCCCACGCCGCTTGAACCTGCGCCGCGGTTGGCGGTCGCACTCGGTCTCGGTCCGGATGATCTGTGGGTCAAGCGGGACGATCTCACCGGTCTGGGCGGCGGGGGCAACAAGGTACGGAAGCTCGAATGGACCTGTGGCGCGGCGCTTGCCGCCGGTGCCACCACGCTGGTGACCACGGGTGCGCCGCAGAGCAATCACGCACGGCTGACCGCGGCGGCGGGTGCGCGGTTGGGCCTGGACGTTGTACTGGTCCTGGCGGGCGCGGGTGGGGCGTCGACGTCCGGAAACATCGCGCTCGACGGGCTGTTCGGGGCCACGGTGGTGTGGGCCGGCGACGTGGGGCGGGCGGCGCTCGAAGCCGTGGCCGAGGAGGTGGCCGCGCGGCTGCGGGAACGTGGTGGCGTTCCGGTGGTGCTGCCCTTCGGTGGCTCGAGTGTGCTCGGGGCGCGTGGCTACGCGGAGTGTGCGCGGGAACTCATCGGTCAGGAGCCCGAGTTGGATGTTGTCGTGGTGGCGCTGGGTTCCGGTGGCACGATGGCGGGGCTGGTCGACGAACTCGGCCCCGAACGGGTGCTCGGCGTGCACTGTGGCGCCGTCGACGATCCGGCCGGGACCGTACACGGGTTGCTCGCCGGTCGGGACGACGCGCGTTGTGCGCGGGCGGAGTTGCGGGTGCGGTCGGATCAAGTCGGCGATGGATACGGAACGTTGACCGAGTCGGCGATGGCCGCGTTGACGTTGGCTGCGCGCACGGAGGGCATCGTGCTCGACCCGATCTACACCGCGCGGGCGATGGCCGGGTTGATTGCGGCGGTCAAGGATGGCGAGGTCCGGCCCGGCCACCGCACGATTTTCCTGCACACGGGCGGATTGCCCGGCCTCTTCGGCCACCCGACCACCGTCGGCAGGGCCATGTCCATGTCCGGCTTGCAGGCGGCGGACGGCCGGTAGCCGATTGGTGGGCATTCGGGCGGCCGGGCACCCCGGCGCCCGCGCAGCCGCTCACCCGCGCACTCGCACTCGCACCCGGCCCCGGGCTTCGGGGTAGCCGCGCGCCCAGGCGCCGGGGGGCGCCGCCGAGAACTCGCTACACCCGCGCACCCGGGCAGCCGCACATTGGCCCACCCGCGCCCTGGGCTGCCGCGCACCCGCGTGCCCGCCGTGCCCGGTGCCGGACGGGCCGCTCGGTGCGTGCGCGGCACCAGGACCGACTCGCCTGCGGCAGCGAGTTCGGTGCCGGCCGGTTCCTCCGGCACCGGTTACCCGCGCACCCGTGCCGGGGCTGCCGCGCACCCGCGTACCCGCCGCACCCGGTGCCGGACGGGCCGCTCGGTGCGTGCGCGGCACCAGGACCGACTCGCCCGCGGCAGCGAGTTCGGTGCCGGCCGGTTCCTCCGGCACCGGTTACCCGCGCACCCGCGCACCCGCGCTTCCGGGTACCCGGGCAGCCGCGCACTCGTTCTCCCGGGCCCCGGGGCTTCCGGCACCCGCGTACCCGGGTACCCGCGCCCCGGGCATCCACCCAGCCGGGGAGACGCCCAGCCGGGTACTCGGGCAGGCGGGGACCCGTGTGCCCGGGTGGCGAATAGCCGGCAGGCCCGATCCTGGCGACGGGGCCGGTGGGAAGGCATTGCCTCGCGACCCGGCTGTGAGGCGTGGGCGGCTGCATGATGTTGCGCGGGAGCCGTCCCCGGCGCGTGGTGCGCTCGGGACGACGTGTCACCCGACCCTGCGCCGTTGCCGTTGCCGTTGCCGTTGTCGCGCCGCCGTCGTCGCGGTTGCGGTTGCTCGTGGCTGCCGTCGGCCGGTACGAGCGGCGTCGGGGCGGGTCGGGTGGTGGTTGGTTCGGTTGCGGTTTGTCGTCGACCCGTGGCCGGGGTGTGTGGGTGCGTGGAGGTAGCTTGGGGCGCATGACCATCGAGGGCGTTGCCGTGCGGGTGTCGGTCGGGAGTTTGACCGCGCTTGCCGGGCTGCATGTTGCGTGGGGGCTGGGGTCGTCGTGGCCGTTGCCCGATCGGGAGTCGCTGTCGGATGCGGTGGTCGGGCAGTCGAGCGTGCCCGGGCCGGCGGCGTGCTTCGCTGTCGCGGGTGCACTGGGTGCGGCGGCGCTGTTGGTTGCGGGGCGGCCGAGGCGTCGGCCCGCGCTGGCCCGGACCGGGGCCTTCGGGGTGGCCGGCGTTCTGGGGCTGCGTGGTGTGCTCGGCCTTGTCGGACGCACGGATGTCGCGTCGCCGGGGTCGTCCTCCGAGCGCTTTCGCCGGTTGGATCGGGTGGCCTACTCGCCGCTGTGCCTCGCGCTCGCCGCCGGCTCGGCGGTCGCGGCCGGCGGGAGTGGGCGATGAACCGGCTCGGGCTCGTGGCGGTGGTTGTTCGGGACTACGACGAGGCCATCGCGTTCTATACCCGCGCCCTCGGGTTCGACCTGCGCGAGGACACCCCGATGGAGGACGGCAAGCGGTGGGTCGTGGTCGCCCCGCCCGGGACGGGGCCGAACGAGGCGGCGGTCCTGCTGGCCCGGGCCGTGGACGACGAGCAGAGGTCCCGGGTGGGGGACCAGACCGGTGGCCGGGTCGGACTCTTCCTGTACACCGATGATTTCGCCCGAGAACACGCCCGGATGCTCGCCGCCGGCGTGATCTTCGAGGAGCCGCCTCGGCGGGAGAAGTACGGCGTCGTCGCGGTCTTTCGCGACCTGTACGGCAACCGTTGGGACCTGATCGAGCGCACCGGCCCGATGCTGCGCTGAGCGAGGCTTGCGCGGCTGCATGCACCGACCGCGAGGGGCCTCGTCTCGGTATGGCCAACCGACCCGAGGTCGCCGAGCCGACTACGCCCGCGACCCGATCGCGACCACGATCATGGCCGGCCGAGGGGTACTCACTCCACAACCCGCCCTGCCGCCGCCGGCCCCGCTGCGACCACCCGTACGGTCGACCGGCCGGCGAACAAGCCGAGAAAGCCGTCACGGTGCCGACGCCACGACGCCACGACGCCACGAGGCGACGACCGAGCCGCCGGCCGCGATGCCACACAAACATCCTCGTCGAGACTCGGGCGCCCCCAACCCCCAATCCGCGCCGCCTACTGCGCCAGCCAGATCACCAGCCAAAGGAAGCCCACGCCCGTGATCGTGCACAGCAGGGTCGAGCCCGAAGGGTGTGGGCTGTGGGCCTCGGGCAGGATGTCGGCGGTGGCCAGGTAGAGCAGGAAGCCGGCGAAGAAGCCCAGGTAGAGGCCGAGGGCGTGTTCCGGGATGGTGAACGCGAGCGTGATGGCCGCGCCCGTCACCGGTGCGAGGGCGTCCGCGCCCAGCAGGGTCAGGGCCCGGCGGCGGTCGTTGCCGTACATCCGGGTGACCGTGTAGGTGTTGAAGCCGTCCGCGAAGTCGTGTGCCACCACAGCGATTGCCACCGTGGTGCCCACCGTCGTACCGGCCTGGAAGGCCGCGCCGATCGCGAAGCCGTCCATCACGCTGTGCCCCACCAGCGCGGCGGCGGCGGTCAGGCCGATGCCCTTGGCCCGCCCGTCCGCGCCCATGGTCGGGCCGTGGTGGTGGGCATGTGGTGCGTACTCGCCTTCGTGGCTCCGGTGGATCGCCACCGAGCGCTCGACCACATGCAGGACCAGGAAGCCCAGCACGAACATCAGCAGCGCCTGCGGTACGCCGCCCAGCCGATCGCCCGCCGCGGAAAGCGCCTCGGGCAGCAGGTCGAACGCGACCACGCCGAGCATCAGCCCGGCGGCGAGGCCCAGTACGAGGTGTCGACGATCGCCGATGCGCTGCGCCACCCAACCGCCGAGCAGGGTCATCAGGAAGGCGCCGGCGGCGACCAGTACGGCGGTCATGCCCGCGTCTGCCCGGGATCCGGAGGCTGCATTCGCGACGGCGTCATCGATCAATCGTCGGCCGGCGGATGAGCGAACGCGCCGGTTGTTGCGCCGTACGAGTGACCACACACACGTCGCGCCCGCACCCCCGAAGCCGCTGCGCGCCTGCGTGGTGACGGAGTTCGCCGTTATGTCGGTTGGTATCGCGCCGAGTTGGTCACATGTCGTCCGCGAAACCAACAATCGGGCACGCACCGTACGCCGGCCGGCCACACCCGGCGACAATCGGGACTTCGGCATCGAAATGGAGGCGTCCCGGCGCCGAAATACAGGCGCCAACGCGCGGACGTCCGCCCTATTCTGGTGACGGCCGCCCCTACGACCCCGCCCGGCTTGCATGCCGATGGCCCGGTTCCGGGCGTGCCGTACTCCGTGCCACGCCGTCGCGCGACTTGGGCGACCCCGGAAGAGCCGCGAGGCGTGTGGGCGACCCATGCCATGTACGCAACGGGGAGAAACGGAACGATGAATGTGAAGGTAGGCGACAGGGTCAAGGCGACACAGCCGATCGGCGGCTTCACCAGGCAGACCGTCCCGGTAGGCGCACCGGGAGTGGTCGTGCGCACCACGATGGGCCGTGCCGACGTGTGCTTCACGCTGCCCGGCGTTGCCGGCGGCTTCCGTACGGTCGAGGTATCGGTCGACCCGGGCAAGCTCGCCAAGGTCTGACGACCGGCACCGGAACCGGAACCGGAACCCAACCAAAGCCCGAACCAAGCCAACCCAAAACGACATCCGGAACCGGAACCGGAACCGGAACCAGAACCAGAACCAGAACAGCTACAGCCAGAAGCAGAACAACAGCAGCCAGAACGAGAACAACAGCGGCAGCCAGAACAAGAACAACGGCTACAGCTACGGCTACAACCGGAACCACCACCAGGCCAATCCCGACCCGACCCGATCCGACGCCCACCCCCCCACACACACCACCCCCCACCGCGTTCCCCGCCACAGAACCAAGGCTCCCCGTGGCGGGGAATGCGCGTGCCCGCCGCAAGCGGCCCCGCGCGCCTGGTACCCACTCGCCCCCTCCGTTCCCCGTTCCCCTTGCGACGCAAGCGCTGCAAGATGTCGGTGGATATTCCTGCACAGCCCTCGCTCGTCGTAGGAGTTGGAGGAATAGTGAGCCGAACCGCGCACCGTCCTCGACGCCGACGGCCAGCCGCGATCGTCGTCGCGGTGGCCGCCCTGTTGCTGTCGTTCCTGGTTCCACCCGCCGCCGAGGCGCATCCGAACCATCCGGGTGGCGAACCCGGTTGTGATCCGATCGATCCGGCCGCGTGTCTGCTGCCGTTTCCGAACAACTGGTACACGCAGGCCGATCGGCGCACCGATACCGGGCGTCGGGTCGCGTTCACGGCGGCGATGATGCCGCATGGCGCCACGCCGGACGACTGGAATCGCAACGACGGCTTCTCGCCCGGCTCGACGCTGATCACCCGGATCCCCGGCGTCGACCTCGGCCGCAGCGGTGCGGCGCCGGTCACCGACGTCGGCGCGTCGCTCGCCCGGAACGCGCCGATCGTCATCCTCGACACCGAGACCGGCGAACGCCGGCCCTACTGGGCCGAACTCGACGCCAACGCCAAGGATTCGACCCGGCAGGCGTTGCTGGTGCACCCGGCCGAGAACTTCGTCCCCGGCCACCACTACGTCGTCGGCCTGCGCAACCTGCGCGGCGCGGATGGCCAAGTGATCGCCGCGCCGGAGACGTTCGCCAGGATCGCAGGTCGCACCCTGCCGCGCCGCGACCCGTTGGCCGCTCGCCAGGCGCAGCTTCGACCGGCGCTGGATCGACTGGACCGGGCCGGTGTCGACCGTCGCGGCCTCTACCTGGCCTGGGACTTCACCGTCGCAAGCGAGCGCAACCTCACCGGCGGCATGCTTCGGATGCGGGACGACGCGTTCGGTCGACTCGGGGACCGGGCGCCGCAGTTCACGGTGACCGGAGTGAAGAACTCGACGCCGGAGCAGGATTCGCGGATCGCTCGCGAGGTGACCGGCACGGTCACCGTACCCAGTTATCTGAACCGGCCCGGCGGTCCCACCGGTTCCACGCTCAACCTCGGTCGGGACGGGCTGCCGCGGCAATTGCCGGGGAACACCCAATCCGCGCAGTTCCGTTGCGAGATCCCGCGCGCAGCGTTCGACCGGCCCTCGCAGGCCTCGTTGTACGGACACGGCCTGCTCGGCAGCAACAACGAGGTGGGCGGCGGGAACGTCAAAGCGATGGCCGCCGAGCACGACATCACGTTCTGCGCCACCAAGTGGATCGGCATGGCCGACGAGGACCTGCCCACCGTCGCCCGCGCGCTCGCCGACCCGGGCAGCTTCGGCGCGGTGCCGGATCGCACCCGACAGGGCTTCCTGAACGCGCTGTTCCTCGGTCGCGACATGATCCACGAACAGGGCTTCGCCGCCGACCCGGCGTTTCGTACCGACAGCGGGCGGCCGTTGATCGACATATCGAAGGGTCTGGTCTACGACGGCAACAGCCAGGGCGGCATTCTCGGCGGGTCGCTGGTCGCGGTGTCCCAGGACACCAGGCGTGGGGTGCTCGGGGTGACCGGGATGAACTACAGCGTCCTGCTCAACCGCAGCTCCGACTTCGGGCCGTACGGGCAGATCCTGGACGCCGGCTTCCCGGACAAGCTCGATCAGCAGGTGGTGCTGTCGCTGTTCCAGATGTTGTGGGACCGCGGCGAGACGAACGGCTATGCGAGCGGCCTGGACCACACCCCGCTGCCGCGTACGCCGCGCCACCAGGTGCTGATGCAGATCGCGTTCGGTGACCACCAGGTTTCCACGGTGACCGCCGAGACCGAGGCACGCACGATCGGCGCGCGGATCCACGAGCCCGCGATCGCGCCGGGACGCAACCCCGACCGGGATCCCTACTGGGGCATTCGGCCGCTGCCGCGCGAGCCGTACCGGGGGTCCGCGCTGGTGGTCTGGGACAGCGGTTCGCCCGCGCCACCGGTGACCAATACACCACCGATCGGACCCGAGTACGGGCGCGACCCGCACTCGGATCCGCGCAACTCGCCGGTCGCCCGACGGCAGAAGGCGGAGTTCCTGGCCACCGGTCGGGTCGTCGACGTGTGCGGCGGCGCGCCGTGCACGGCACCCGCGGGATAACGCCTGCCCGTGTGAGGCTGTGGGTTCCGGCCGCGTCCGGCGCCCGGAACCCACGCCAGTCGAGGGAGCACACATGTCCTCCGCACCCGACGCCGACGCCGTGCCCGGCCCCTGCCCTGCACCCGCCTCCGAGCCCCCCGCGCCTCCTACATCCACGCCCACGCCCACGCCCGCACCCGCACCCGCACCCCATCCCGACCCTCCCCGCCTCGATCCGCCGGACCTGGCCCGGGTCATGGGGCTCATGCCGCATCCCGAGGGCGGTTGGTACCGGGAGACCTGGCGCAGCGGCGTGAGCGTGACCCCGCCCGGATACCCGGGGCCGCGCGACACCGCGAGCGGCATGTACTTCCTGCTCTGTCCGGGCGAGCAGTCCGCGTGGCACGTCGTGAAATCGGCCGAGTTGTGGCTCTGGCATCGCGGCGGACCGCTCGAACTGCGGCTGGGCGGGGACGGTACGACTCCCGATGCCGAGCCGCACCGGATCCTGCTCGGCCCGGACGTGGAGGCGGGTGAGCAACCGCAATTGCTGATTCCGCCGGGGGTGTGGCAGACGGCTCGGCCGGCGGCCGGGCGCGAGGCGCTGGTGTCGTGCGTGGTCTCGCCCGCTTTCTCGTACGAGGACTTCCGGATGCTGTGAGCCGGCGGCGGGGCGCCGATACTACGGTGGCGGCCGGGACCAAGCGGGCGCGGGCTGCCAGGGAGTACGACGTGAGTGATGCACGGGCCGACTACGCCGATTCCGTGGTGGCGGCATGGTCGGCGGTACTGCCGGACGTGGAGGCGTCCTCGGTCGGGTTCGTGGTGCGGCTGCATCAGGCGATGATCGCGATGGAGGACTTCGACCGGCGCAGCATCGGCGCGTTGGGGCTGACCGCGCCGGAGTACATGGTGCTTGTCGTGCTCGCGACCCGACCGGATCGGCCGGGGCTGACGCTGCGTGAGTTGCAACCGTTGGTGATGTACTCGTCGGGCGGGATGACGCACTGCGTGGACCGACTGGCCCGCAAGGACCTGATCGAGCGTCGGCCCAACCCCGCGGACGGTCGTTCGGTGCTGGTCTGCCTCACCGAGTCGGGGCGCGAGTGCGCCCGGGCGGCGATGCGCGCGCGGATCGACGCGCTCGACGGGCTGCTGAGGCCGATCGCGGAGGAGGACCGGAACGTGGTCGACAAGGCGCTGCGCATCCTGGCCTCGACATTGGGCGCGCCCGGGTAGCCGGCCGTAGGCGACCGACCGCCCGAATCGACCCGGCCCGCCGGGCGGTTCGGCCGTGGTGCGCGGGTATCCGGCCGCGTCAGGCGTCGGCCGCGAGGCCGTCCCGATGGCGGGCGCGGAAGCTCGCCGCCTTGGCGCGGTTTCCGCAGCGGCGCATGTCGCACCAGCGCCGGCTGCCGTGGCGGGACGAGTCGACGTAGAGGCGGGTGCACGTCGGCGCCTCGCATTCCCGGACGCGGGCCGCATCCGCGCCGCCGAACAGGGCGACCGCCGAGCGCGCGACCGTGGCCAGGACGGCGGAGATGTCGCCGGTACGCCGTACCCGACCGTCCGCCGCCAGCGCGACCGTGACCGGAGCGCCGGCCGCGAAGCCGTTCAACGTCGCGCGATCACGTGCGCCGTACCCCTCCGGCGTGTCCCGGGAGGACGCCAGCCGGTACAGCGCTTCGCGCAATTCGATCGTGCCCGCGAGCGCGTCGTCGTCGACCGCCGGCGCGGTGTCCACGAGGCCGGCGGCGACCGCCCAGGACCCGAGTGCGGCCGGCGTGTCGAGCAGGTCGCGGGGTTCGGTGCGGCGCTGCTGCACGGTTCCGACCAGGTCGAGCGCGATGTCGCCGCCGATGAAGGTGAAGGTCACTCACCCAGCATAACCGGATTGACAGGTTAGTTCGGAGCGCGCCATGGTGAGTAACCGGATTGAGTAGTTACTCGTCCGACGCTTCGACACGGGAGTGGACCTCGATGAGCGCCGCACGTACCGCACGCATCGCAGGATCGGCAGACGCCATGGACGCCATGGACGCCCCGGACGCCCCGGACGCCCCGGACGCCCCGGACGCCCCGGACGCCCTGGACGGCGCAGACGCCACGGACGCCACAGGCATCGCCGCCGCCGTGGGCACCGCCACCGGCCGTGCCCGCCCGGGTCGACCCGGTCCCACCGCCGGCGCACATCCGCCCGATCCCGGCGACCACGGCACGCGAGCCGCCGGCGGCCCGCGAGCCGCCCTGGTCGGCAAGGCGATACCGCCCGTGTTCGTGCTGCTGTGGAGCAGCGCGTTCATCATCGGCGCGATCGGGGTGGACGCCGCGCCGCCGCTCCTGCTCACCTTCTTCCGGTTCGCGCTCGCCGGGCTGCTGCTCGGGGCGTTCGCGCTTGCGGTTCGGGCGCCGTGGCCGCGTGGGCGTCGACTCGCTCATGTCGTGGTCGCCGGACTGCTGTTCCAGGCGCTTCAGTTCGGCGCCTTGTACACGGCACTCTCGATGGGGCTACCCGCCGCCGTGGTGGCTCTCGTGCAGGGGCTCAATCCGGTGCTGATCGCGCTCCTGGCCGGGCGGTTCCTCGGCGAGCGGGTGAGCACGCGGCAGTGGCTGGGCTTCGGCCTGGGCACGATCGGCGTGGTGCTCGCCGTCGCGGATCCCACCCACCTGTCGATTCCGGCGCTGGTCCTGGCCGTGGTGGGGCTGCTCGGTCTGAGCGTGGGCACCGTGTACCAGAAGCGCTACGTGCACGACGTCGATCTGCGCACCGGTACGGCCGTGCAGTTCCTGGTCAGCGCGCCGTTCATGGGGCTGGGCTCGCTGCTGTTCGAGACGCCGCACGTGCATGCGTGGGGGCCGTTCGTCGGGACGCTCGCGTGGATGGTGCTGGTCAATTCGATCGGCGTGTTCATGCTGCTCAACCTGATGTTGCGGCAATCCTCGGCGAGTCGGGTCGGCACGCTGTTCTTCCTGACCCCGGCCGCCACGGCGGTACTCGCGTGGCTCCTGCTCGACCAGGCCCTGCGACCGGCCGCGGTCGCCGGGATCGCGATCGGCGGGATCGGCGTACTGCTGGCCAACCAGCGGTAGCGGGCGGCCCGGGAACCCGGCGGCAGTCGCATCGCGCCGGGCGGCCCGGCACCACGAACGGCCGGCGCCGTCCGTTGCCGACAGCCCGGCGGCCGACCACCACCGGCCCCGAACCGTCCGCCGACCGACGCCTGTTGCCCGCCGCCCGCCGCCCGCCGCCCGCCACCCGCGGCCCACCGGCGCACGCCCTTCGGGCCGACCACCTCCGACTGCCTCCGACCGCCCACCACCCGCCCGGCTCGACCGGGTCAGCCCGCCAGTTCCGCGACCGCCCGGAGCACCTCCGGCCAGACCGCCGAGAGCGGGTCGACCGGCTCGAAGTGGCCGACGCCGGCCAACTCCCGCAACGTCGCGCCCGACGCCGCGGCGAAGGTCCGACCCAGGGCGATCGGTACCTGTTCGTCGGCGTCGCCGTGCAGCAGGATCAGCCCACGGCCGCCCACGCCACCCGCCGCCAACCGTGTCGGGTCCGCCTGTGCGAGCACCGCCTCCGAGCGGTCCTCGCCCAGGAACTCCGCAGCCGCACCGTCGTCCAGGTCGAGGGCGAGGGCCGCGTCCAGGTCGAGGACGCCCGCCAACGACACCGCGCCCGCGATCGGCGGCGCGGCCGGCAATCGGCCCACGCCGCCCACCGGCAGCCGATCGCGCAGCGCCGCCCAGACCGCCAGGTGCCCGCCCGCCGAGTGCCCCAGCAGGACCACGGGTGAATCGGCCTGTGCGCACAACAGATCGAGCGCGGCGGCGACATCCTCGAACGTGCCGGGCATCCCACCGCCGGGCTGCCCGGCCCGGCGGTACTCGATGCTCGCGACGGCGTAGCCGTCGGCGGCCAGCGCGACGCACATCGGATACGTGTACTTGCGGTCGTACTCGGCCCGCCAATACCCCCCGTGCACGACCACGACGAGCGCGTGCGGGTCGGCCGCGGGCTGCCAGAGGTCGACGACCTGATCCGCCGCTGGCCCGTACCGCAGCGTGCGGTCGGGGCCGGCGGCCGGGCGCGTGAGGATGTCACGGGAAGCACTCATCCGACCATTCTCCCGGGACCCCGGACCCGGCCCCGACGCGACCCACCATCACATTGCGCGAAGCGCTCCGCCCCGGCTCGGGACCCCGACGCGACCCACCATCACACTGCGCGAAGCGCTCCGCCCCGGCTCCGGGCTCGGACGCGGCGCACGCGCCTGACCGCGCGAAGCGCTCCGCCCCGGCTCCGGGCTCGGACGCGGCGCACGCGCCTGACCGCGCGCAGCGTTCCGCCTCGGCTCCGGACGCGGCCCGCCGCACTTCGCCACGCGAAGCGCCCCGGCCCCGACGCGGCCCGCGCACCCGACCGTGCGGAGCGCCCCACCCCGTCCAGGCCCCTCGACACGGCGCGTACCTCACCGCGCGAAGCGGTCCGTGGCCTCGATCAGGTGGTGGGTGATGCCCGGTTCGGAGAAGGCGTGACCCGCATCCGGCACGATCACGAATTCGGCCTCCGGCCAGGCCCGGTGCAGGTCGTAGGCCGTCGCCGGGGGAGTGCACAGGTCGTAGCGACCCTGCACGATCACGCCCGGGATGTGGCGCAGCCGGTCGGCGTCGCGGATCAGTTGGCCCTCCTCCAGGAAACCGCCGTTGCGCACGTAGTGGTGCTCGATCCGGGAGAAGGCCAGGGCGAATTCCGGTTGCCGGTGCATCTCGACCAGGTCGGGCCGGGGAAGCAGGGCGACCAACGTGCCCTCCCACGCACTCCAGGCGACCGCCGCCTGCTCGCGCACCTTCGGATCCGGATCGTTGAGCCGGCGCCCGAACGCGCCGATGAGGTCGTCGCGTTCGGCCTCCGGGATCGGCGCGAGGAATTCCTGCCAGGCCTCCGGGAACAACATCGACGCGCCGCCCTGGTAGAACCACGCCAGTTCCCGGCGCCGCAGCGTGAAGATGCCACGCAGGACCAACTCGGTGACCCGCTCGGGGTGGGTTTGCGCATACGCCAGCGCGAGTGTGCTGCCCCATGAACCGCCGAAGACCAACCACTGCTCCACGCCCAGCAGTTCGCGCAACTTCTCGATGTCGGCAACCAGATGCCAGGTGGTGTTCGTGCTCAGGTCCACCTCGAACCGGCTCACGTGCGGCGTGCTTTCGCCGCAGCCGCGTTGATCGAAGAGCAGGACGTCGTACCGTTCCGGATCGAACGCCCGCGCATGGTCGGGCAGACAACCTCCGCCGGGACCGCCGTGCAGGAAGACGGCCGGTTTGCCACCCGGGACTCCGTAGCGCCGCCAGGCGATCGACTGACCGTCGCCGACATCCAACTTGCCCCGGTCGTAGGGCTCGATGGGTGGATACATCGTGCGCATGAGGCTCTCCCGCTCGGTCGTGCGGACCGTTGTGCGATCCGCCGGATCGTTCGCCGTGCCGTTGCTCGTGCCGTTCGCCGTGCCGTCCGTCGTGCCGTCCGTCGTGCGGTCTCGGATGAACCGCACGAACGGAATCCACAGAGCCCAGCACATCACGAGGAACGAGAATCGCCCACCCTTCCCGAGTCGCCCGCCGACCGCCCGGATCCGGGCCCGCCCGATCCCGGCCCGCACCGATTCCGTCCCTGCCCGCCTCGACCCCGCCCGGCCCGGCTGGGCGCAGTGCGTCCCGAAACGACGCGCCCGACGTCCGCTCGAAGACGAAATCGGTGGTTGCCCGGGTCGGTCGACCCGATGAGGGCTAGAGTCCGGGCGGCACATATCGAGGGGGGAACTCGCACATGCGCATATCGGCTACCCGTTTGCCGAAAACCCGGTTGTCCCTGCTTCCCGGGATAGTCACGGCGGCCTTGACGTTGACGCTGACCCTGACCGGTTGCGACGGGGACGGGGACAAGAAGTCCGACCGGCCCAAGCCGTCGCAGAGCAGCAGCACGCCGGCCGGCAGCGCGTCGCCCGGCACGGCCCCGCCGAGTTCGGCACCGCCCACCACCCGGGCACCGTCCACGGCGCCGCCGACGACCACGCAGCCGAGCAGCGCGGTACCGACGCCCCGCAGCGGGTCGGGCGGGAACGTCTCGGGCGGCGGCGCGAGCGGAACCGGCGGCAACGGTGGTTCCGCGACCGGCGGTTCGTCCGGCAGCGGAACGTCCGGCAGCGGAACGTCCGGGGGCGGGACGTCCGGCAGTGACCCCGGCGCCGGCACGATCGGCGACGGCAGCAGCACCGGCGGCAGCGGCCCCGCCTACTACAAGAACTGCTCCGCCGCCCGAGCCGCGGGTGCCGCACCGATCCGCCGGGGCGACCCCGGCTACGGCCGGCACCTCGACCGCGACGGAGACGGAGTCGGCTGCGAGTGACACGTTCCGGTCGCCGCCGGGAGCGGGCAGGTACGGTTCCCGGCGGCGGTCGGAGGCGCGTTCACGTGCGGACACCGACCGCTTTCGCGCTGGTCGGTCCGACACGGCAGGATGTGTTCGAGCGCGGGGGGCGGACGGGTGCAGGGCGGAAGGGCGATAGCGTGGCGAGTCGGCGGAGCACCGGCGTGCTGGGGGCATGGGCCGAGCTGCAGCGGCAACAACAACGGCAACGCGAGGCCGAGTTGCGGGCGCAGCAGCAACAACTGCGAGCCGACGAACGCAACCGACGCGAGGCGCAGAAGGCCGCCGCGCGGGCCGACCGCGAGGCGCAGCGCGCCTATCAGCAGTCCCGCGAGGCCGAAGTGGCCCGCCGGACAGCGGAGATCGAGGACCGGGTCGCCGAGCTGCAAGGCGTGCTTCGGGCCCGGCTGAGCGCGCCGGGATTCCGGATCGAGCGGTTGCGCAGCGCCGTGGAGATCCCGCCGTTCCAACCGGGCGAACTCGCCCGACCCATCCCGATGCCCGACCCGGCGCGCTATCAGGTGGCCCCTCCCTCCGGCCTGGGCAGCTTCGCGCCCGGCGCACAGTCGCGCTACGAGCAGGACCGGGCGCAGGCGCAGGCGCGCTACGACCACGACCTGCGGGCGGCGCAGGCCGCCGAGTACCAGCGGCAGCAGCAATACGACGACTACCGCCGCCGGTTCGAGGACTGGGCGAACGGCCAACGTGCCCTGGCCGCGCAGCGCAACCAGCAGGTGGACGATCTCGTGCGGCGGCTCGCGGCGCGCGATCCCGAGGCGATCGAGGACTACTTCGAGGGTGTCCTGCTGGCATCGCCGGATTGGCCCGAGGGCTTCTCCGACCACTCGACGGTGGCCTTCGACGCGGCCGCACGGCAGTTGGTGGTGGACCACGAGCTGCCGACGACGGACGTGGTGCCGGCCGTGGCCCGGGTGCGCTACGTGAAGACCGACGACCAGGAGAAGGAGGTCGCGCGTACCGCGACCGATCGGCGGACGATCCACCGCGACGTGTTGGCGCAGAGCGCGATCCGGATACTGGCCGAGGTCTTCTTCGCCGACCACGAGGGCATCCTCGATTCGGTGGTGCTCAACGGCTTCGTCCAGGCGGTGAACCCGGCCACCGGTCGACACGGACGCACGTACCTGCTCACGGTGACCGCGCGGGCCGAGCAGTTCCGGCAGATCAGCCTCGATCGGGTGGACGCGGTGGCGTGCCTGGAGGCGATGGGCGGGACCCTGTCCGCCCGCCCGGACCGGCCCACCCCCGTACAACCGAGCCGGCTCGCGGACAGCGTCGCATCGGCGCCGACCCCGGCGCCGCCTCCCACCATCGCCCCGGCGCCCGCCCGGCCCGGCGACGACGACCCGGACCTGTTCGTGATGGACCCGATCGAGTTCGAGAACCTGATCGCCGAGCTCTTCTCCCGCATGGGCATGCAGGTCGAGACCACCGCGCGCAGCGGCGACCAGGGCGTGGACGTGGTCGCGGTGGACCCGGACCCGATCCGCGGCGGAAAGATCGTCGTGCAGGTCAAGCGCTACCGCAACACGGTCCCGCCCACGGCCGTGCGGGATCTGGCCGGCACCGTGCAACACCACGGCGCGAACAAGGGCTTGCTGGTCACCACGTCCGGCTTCGGGCCCGGCAGCCACGAGTTCATCCGCAACAAGCCGCTGGGCCTGGTCACCGGACCCGAACTGGTCGGCCTGCTCGCCCAACACGGCCTGCGCGGTCGCCTGGGTCCGGGCACCGGTGGGGCGCCGACCGCCGCGCCCGGCAGCCGGATCCTGGTGCAACTCGCCTGGGAACCGGGCAACGCGCCGCCCCTGGACCCGTGCGCGTTCGTGTGCCGCCGCGGACGGGTGCTCGGTGACGAGCACTTCGTGTTCTTCAACAATCCGGCCAGCCCCGAAGGTGCGGTCCGGATCGGCGACGGCGTGGCGTTCCTGGTGGACCTGGCCCTGCTGCCCCGGGCGGCCGACCGTCTGGTGCTGGCCGCGGCCGTCGACCAGGAGCGCGCCCCGAGCGGCGACCTGGCCGCGCTGCGCGGAGCCAGACTGACCCGCCTCGACCAGGCCGACGGCCGCCGGCTCGGCGACCACCCCGTACCCACCCGCCGCCCGGGCGAGACCGCCATGGTCCTGGGCGCATTCGTGCGCACCGACGACGCCTGGACCTTTTCCCCCACCACCAACGGCTTCCGCAACGGCCTCCTCGGCGTCGCCGAGTCACACGGCGTGGAGGTCGAGTAGGCCGGGAAGGCCACCGACGCACGGCGCCCGATCAGATGTCCAGCATCAACCGCAGGTAGGTACGGATGTCGTCGGCTTCCTTGTCGTCGACGCTCCCCAACGGGCGTCCCAGGAGCCGCTGCTCGGAAACCGCCCGCACGTCATCGGTGCGTGCCCAACTCCGGTGGCGAAGGCCGGACTGCGCCGAGGACACCGAGACGTGATGAGGCAGTCCCCGGTCCTGGGTGGTCAGCGGCACGACGATCGCCATCCCGATGGGGAAGGAGGCGTAGAACGGCGAGTTGACCACCACGACCGGCCGTCGACCGGATTGCTCCGAGCCGACGACGGGGGAAAGGTCGGCCATCCACACCTGCCACGGGGCGGACTTCCGGCTCACTGCTCACTGCCGAGATTGTCGCCGGCCAGGCCGTCCCACTCGTCGAGTTCGTTCTCGTAGTCGGTCCATGCGGAGGCGTCGGCCTGCAATCGCGCGTATGCGGCCAGCACGGCCGCTTTGCGGTGCTCGGTGAGCAGATGAGTGAGCGCGGCGTTCAAGGTGACGCCGCCGAGATCCTCCGCGGCCACTCGAGCGAGATCGTCTCGGACGCTCATCTCAACCTTTATGGTGGTCGCAGTCATACTCCGGAGTATACCCCTCGGTATGTGATGGGCTTGAGGGCCGCCCGACACCCCGGGAAGGTGGCCCCGCCGGATGGCTCGGTACCTGTGCGGGATCGTCGTACCCGTCTGTCAGGATGCCTGGTGTGGCGACGAACGATCCGGGTGTGGGCGACGAAGGGGACGGGCAGCTCACGCTCGGGGTCGAGGACGCGCGGCGGGCGGTGCGGGGCGCGCGGGCGCGGGTGCGCAAGGCCAAGCCCAAGGCGCAGGCCGAGCGGTTGCCGGTGGCCCGGGTCGTGGTGGACAAGGGGCTCGTGCACCTGGATCGGCTGTTCGACTACTCGGTGCCGGCCAAGCTGGCCGAGGTGGCGCAGCCCGGAGTGCGGGTGCGGGTGCGGTTCGGAGCCAAGGTGGTGGACGGCCGGCGGCAGGGCGGCGGGCTGATCGACGGGGTGATCGTCGAACGGGTCGAGCGCAGTACGTACGGCGGGCCACTGGCGCCGTTGGCGAGCGTCGTCTCGCCCGAGATCGTGCTCGCGCCGCCGATGATCGAGCTGGCCCGGGCGGTCGCGGACCGGTACGCGGGCAGCCTCGCCGACATCGTCCAGCTCGCGCTGCCGGCGCGGCACGCGCGGGCCGAGGCGGAACCCTCGGGGGAGCCGCTGATTCGGCCTGCCCCGCCACCCCCCGGGCCCTGGACGCGCTACCCGACGGGCACCGCGCACCTGGCCGAGCTCACCGCCGGCGACTCGCCGCGCACCGTGTGGACCGCGCTGCCCGGGCCGTACTGGCCGGACGAGATCGCCCGGGCGATGGCGGCGACCCTGGCCGGCGGCCGCGGTGCGCTCGCGGTGGTCCCGGACGCCAAGTCGGTGGAACGCGTGGACGCGGCGCTGACCGCCCTGCTCGGCCGGGGCCGACACGTCGCGCTGACCTCGGGCCTGGGGCCGGAGGAGCGCTACCGGCGCTGGCTGGCGATCAACCGCGGGAGCGTGCGCGCGGTGGTCGGCACCCGGGCGGCGATGTTCGCGCCCGTGGTGGAACTGGGCCTGGCGCTGGTCTGGAACGACGGCGACGACTCGCACGCCGACCTCAACGCGCCCCACCCGCACGTGCGCGAGGTGCTGGCGATGCGGGCCGCGCGCGAACACGCCGCGTTCACCGTCGGCGGGCACGCCACCACGGTCGAGGCCGCCCAGCTGGTCCGCTCCGGGTGGGCCCGGCCGCTGGACGCCGACCGCGCGGCGGTGCGCGCCGCCGCCCCGCTGGTGCGCACCACCGGCAGCGATCTGGACCTGGCCCGGGACGAGGCCGCCCGAGCGGCGCGACTGCCGAGCCTGGCGTGGGACGTGGCCCGCAAGGCGTTGCAGACCGGGCCGGTGCTGGTCCAGGTCCCACGCCGGGGCTACCTGGTCCGCACCTCGTGCCTGCGCTGCCGCGAACCCGCGCGCTGCGCACACTGCTCGGGCCCGCTCGAACTGCCCTCCGGGGACGGCGTGTTGACCTGCGCCTGGTGCACCCGTCCGGCGCCGCACTGGCGCTGCCGGGTGTGCGGGGGCGAGCGCATCCGGGCCGGCGTGATCGGCGCGCGCCGGACCGCCGAGGAACTCGGCCGGGCGTTCCCGACCGTGCCGGTGCGCACCTCCGGGCGGGACGCGATCCTGACCACCGTGCCGGACCTGCCCGCGCTGATCATCGCCACGCCCGGCGCCGAACCGGTGGCGCCCGGCGGCTACGCGGCGGCCCTGCTCCTGGACGGCTGGGCCCTGCTCACCCGGCCCGACCTGCGGGCCGGCGAGCAGGCGCTGCACCGGTGGCTGGACGCGGCGAGCCTGGTCCGGCCCGCGGGGGAGGGCGGCACGCTGGTGGTGGTCGCCGAGTCCACGCTGCGCCCGGTACAGGCGCTGGTGCGATGGGATCCGCAGGGGTACGCGCTGACCGAACTGGTCGAGCGGGCCGAATTGAACCTGCCGCCGGTGTCGCGGATGGCGTCGGTGACCGGCCCGCCGGCCGGGATCGCCGACTTCCTGGCGGTGCTTCGGCTGCCCGACGGGGCGGACGTCCTGGGCCCGGTCCCGGTCGCCCCGACCACGCCACGCACGCCACCGCCCGCGCCGGCCAAACCCGACCCCAGGGCGGCCGAAACCCGTGCCGAACTCACCCGAGCCCTGTTCGGCGACACCCCGCCGCCGACCCGCGAACCGGCCCGGCGGATCGCCCCGCCCACCCGCCACGAACGGGTCCTGCTCCGGATCGAACCCGGCCGCGGCGCGGAGTTGGCGCACGCCCTCAAGGCGGCCCAGACCCTGCGGCTGGCCCGGGCCGCGGGCGACCCGGTGCAGATCAGGATCGACCCGCCGGACATCGGCTGAGCCGTGGTCGCCGCCGCGTGGGTCGCTCCCGCCCGGTGGACCGGCGGGAGCGGACCGGTGCAGATCGGGATCGTCACGCGGGCGCCCCGACGCCCCCGCGCTCGCCGGCGCCCGGCCGGCAGGCCACCACGCGGGACGGTCGTCTCGGGAAACCGTCGTGCACAGGCGCGGGGCCCGGCCCCGCCGGTGCTCAGCCCCAGTGGGTTCGGCGCCCGCACGCCTCGGTCGTCGGCGCGTCCGCGCAGCGCAGCGATTCGGGGTCGGCGGCGCGTTCGTGGAGCAGGGTGCCGGCCGCGTCGTAGGCCCTGATCCGGACCGGGACGATGTCCTCGCCCGGCACGTTCGCGAGCCACACACCGTTGCGGACCACCGCGCCCCGCGTGCTCCCGTCGGGCAACTCGACCACGACCCGCGCGACCGCACCGGTCGTGCGGCCCCACCACGTCGTGGACGACATCATGGCCATCCGAAGCGGTTCGGGCGTGGGCGGCATCAGGACCTGGGATCGACGCACCTCGAACGCCCCCGCGAGAGTGCCGTCGGCGGCCGTCGGCGCCGGCAACTCCGGCGAGGACTGCTCGCCGTGGCAGACCAACAGGTCGGGTTTGCCGGCCTTGCCCAGCACGAACGGGCGGAGCACGCCGGTCCCGTCCTTCTCCCACGCCGTGAAGTACGGCTTGAACGCCGCGTCCGGCTCGCGCACTTTCCACGCCGATCCGTCGGGCGCGGTCGAGGCCCCGGACGGCCGCGGAGTCGAGGTGGGCGCCACGGGCCGGCCATCGCTGCCTGGCGTGCCGGCCACGGTCGACCCACCCGTGGGCCACCACATGGAAGTCGACCGGGTGGATCGCCTCGGCAGGCCGGTGGCGTCCGCCCCGCCCCCCGGCGTGCGCGGCGGCATGTCGCCGATCTCCGGCGGAGTGCCGGACGGCAGCGTGGCCCCCATGCTCGCCGGCGGGAGGGTTCCGGACGAACCCGACCCCGGCGGCGAGGACGCCGGCCATCCGGAGGCCGCTTCGGACGGCGACAGTCCGCTCGCCCGCGGCGCGGACTCGAAGGTCGACGAGGGATACACCGCGGCCGGACCCTGCTTCAGGCACGCGGCCAACGTCCGGTTCGCCACATCCCACGGCACCGGATCGCCCGGCTTCGCCGCGTCCTCGGGCACCCCCTGTGTCGGGTCCTGCCCGGCCACCGGGCCGGCCGGCGACAGATTCCGCGGGTCGCGCCACGGCTGCGCGGCCAGGATCGCGACCGTGCACACCGCGAGCACCGCGCCCGCGGCGATCCCCGGCATCAACGCCCGGCTCCGGGACGGCTCCCGGGTGTCCAGCATCGCGAGCAGTTCGCGCTTGCGTCGCTCGTGCCCCGGCAGTCGGTCCTCGCTGTACGGGCTCATCGTGCCTCCTCGATGCCTCGGTACGTGCCCGCGTGCACGCCCTCTTCGGCCAACAGGCCGCCCAATCGTTTCCGCGCCCGATGCATCCGCGCCTTGACCGTGCCCAGCGCGACGCCGAGCGCGGTCGCGGCGGCCTGCTGGTCCAGGCCGCCCCAGACGCACAACTCCACGACGTCGCGCTCGTGCCGGGGCAGCCGCGCCACCGAGCGCCGCAACGCCTCCGCCGCGCGTTCCTGATCGATCCGCCGGGCCACCTCGTCCGCGTGATCGGGCACGTCCCGCGGCAGCGGAACACGCGCCGCCAGCGCCCGATAGCGCTTGAGCGCACGCCGCCGGTTCGCGAGCGTGCGATTGGCCGTTCCCAGCAGCCAGGGCAGTGCGCTGTCCCGGTCGAAGGTCACCTCCGCGCGGCGCCGCCACGCGGTCAGGAACACCGCCGAGGTCAGGTCCTCGGCCTCGCCGCCGTCCCCGATCCGCCGCAACACATGCCCATACACCGCCCCCGCGTGCCGGTCGAACACCACCGCGAACGCATCGCGATCCCCCGTTCGGACCCGGGACCACAACACGTGGTCCGCGTCCTCCTGCTCCTGATCCGTGGTCACACCCCGAGAGTGTCCGCCTCGCGGATCGGGGTTGCCCCGCGCCGAATCCACCCTCCGCACCCCGCATCCGCACCCGCCTCCGGAGCCCGCCCCGAAACACCGCGCACCCCACCCCGGACCCCGCCCGCGCCGGACCCGCGAGGCCGCGCCCGCGTGACCTCGCCTCGTGCTCGCCTCGTGCCACGGTGCATGCGCGGATCGGGGCCCGGCCGCTCAGTAGACTTGTCACTCTCCGGTTTCGATCGACGGCACCACCGCACGGCACCACACACGCCACCGAGCAGGGCACCACAACAGCACGGCAGCACCACCGCCCGGCACGACCGTGCCGCGGCGCCGTCGCGCACCGGCGACACCCGGCACCACGCCCGACCACCGATGGGGGAGCACACCCGTGGCAGTCCAGCCGATCCGCCTGTTCGGGGATCCCGTCCTGCGGAGCAAGGCCGACCCGGTCACCGTGTTCGACAAGGAGCTGCGGCGACTGGTCGCCGACCTCACCGACACGATGCGCGATGCGCCCGGAAGCGGTCTGGCCGCACCCCAGATCGGGGTCGCCCTGCGGGTGTTCACCTACCAGGTGGACGGCGAGGTGGGGCACCTGATCAATCCGAACCTGGACCTGTCCGAGGACGAACAGGACGGCCCCGAGGGCTGCCTGTCGCTGCCGGGTCTGCGCTACGACACCAAGCGCGCGTACGGAGTGGTCGCCAAGGGCTTCAACATGCACGGCGACCCCGTCACCATCGAGGGCACCCGACTGCTCTCGCGCTGCATCCAGCACGAGACCGACCATCTCGACGGCATCCTGTTCATCGACCGGCTCGACCGCGAGCAGCGCAAGGCCGCACTGCGCGCGCTGCGCGAGGCGGAATGGGCCGGCCAGGCCCCGCCGCAGGTCAAGTTCTCCCCCCACGGCACCTTCGGGAAGGCCCTCTAAACCCCCATGCGCCTAGTCTTCGCCGGCACCCCCGAGGTCGCCGTACCCGCACTCGAAGCCCTGCTGGAATCCCGGCACGAGGTGGTCGCCGTGGTCACCCGGCCGGACGCGCCCGCCGGCCGCGGCCGCAAGCTCGTCGCGAGCCCGGTGGCCGAACGCGCCGCCCTGGCCGGGATCGAGATCCTGCGCCCGGCCAAGCCGCGCGACCCGGAGTTCCTGGCCCGACTCGCCGAGATCGCCCCCGACTGCTGCCCCGTGGTCGCCTACGGCGCGCTGCTGCCCAAGGCCGCGCTGGAGATCCCCGCGCACGGCTGGGTCAACCTGCACTTCTCGCTGCTGCCCGCGTGGCGTGGCGCGGCGCCCGTGCAGCACGCCGTGCTGGCCGGCGACGACATCACCGGCGCGTGCACCTTCCTGATCGAGCAGGGCCTGGACTCGGGCCCGGTCTTCGGAACGGTCACCGACGAGATCCGCCCCACCGACACCAGCGGCGACCTGCTGGAGCGGTTGTCCCGATCCGGCGCACGCCTGTTGGTGGCGACCATGGACGGGATCGCCGACGGCAGCCTGGAGGCCCGCCCCCAGCCGCCGCACGGGGTCACCCTCGCGCCCAAACTGACCGTCGAGGACGCCCGCGTCGACTTCACCGCGCCCGCCCTGCGGGTGGACCGGGTGGTGCGCGGCTGCACGCCCGCACCCGGGGCGTGGACCACCTTCCGCGGCGAGCGCCTCAAGCTCGCCCCGGTCCGCCTGCGCGGCGGCGACAACGCGCTGGCCCCCGGCGAGATCGCGGTGGAGAGGAAGGTGGTCCGGGTGGGTACCGGCAGCCACGCGATCGAACTCACCCAGGTCCAACCCCAGGGCAAACGCATGATGGCCGCCACCGACTGGGCCCGGGGCGCACACCCCGAGCCCGGTGAAACCCTCGGCACGAACTGAGTACCGTGACCAACGCCCCCGCCGCACGCCCCTACCGCCGCCCGCGTCCCGACGCCGCGCGCCTGGCCGCCTACGACGTCCTGCACGCGGTCGGCGAACGCGACGCGTACGCCAACCTGGTGCTGCCCGCACTGCTGCGCGAACGCAAGATCATCCCGCGCGACGCCGCCTTCGCGACCGAACTCGTGCACGGCACGCTGCGCCGTCAAGGTACCTACGACCAGATCGTGGCGGCCTGCACCGACCGGCCGATCAAGGAGATCGACCCGCCGGTCCTGGACGTGCTCGCGCTCGGCGTACACCAGCTGCTGAGCATGCGCACCCCCGTGCACGCCGCCGTCTCGGCCACCGTGGAACTGGCCCGCGCGGTGCTCGGCGACGGTCGTGCCAAGTTCGTCAACGCGATCCTGCGCCGAGTCTCCAAGCAGGACTTGGACACCTGGCTGCGGCAGATCGCGCCGCCCTACGACGAGGACCCCGAGGGCCACCTCGCGGTCCTGCACTCGCACCCGCGCTGGATCGTGCAGGCCCTGTGGGACGCCCTGGGCGCGCGCGGCAACCCGCACGACCGCGCCGCGATGGAGGCGCTGCTGGCCGCCGACAACATCGCCCCGACGATCTCCCTGGTCGCCCGCCCGGGCCGGGTCGAACTCGCCGAACTGTACGAGGCGGGCGCGACCCCCGGCCGCTGGTCGCCGTACGCGGCCACCCTCCCCGAGGGCGACCCGGCGGGGATCAAGGCGATCCGCGACGGCCGAGCCGCGGTCCAGGACGAGGGCAGCCAACTGGTCGCCGCCGCACTGGCCGAGGCCGAGGTCGAGGGTGCCGAGAGCCGCTGGCTGGACCTGTGCGCGGGCCCCGGCGGCAAGGCCGGCCTGCTCGCCGCGATCGCCACCGGGCGCGACGTGTCGCTGCTCGCGGTCGAGCGCCGGCACCACCGTGCCCGCCTGGTCCGCAACGCGATCGGCCATCTGACCCACCATCAGGTGATCACCGCGGACGGCACCCGACCCGCGTGGCAACCCGGCAGCTTCGACCGGGTGATCGCCGACGTGCCGTGCAGCGGCCTGGGCGCGCTGCGCCGCCGACCCGAGTCGCGCTGGCGCCGCAAGCCCGAGGACATTCCCGAACTGGGCGAGTTGCAGCGCGCGTTGCTGCGCACCGCGGTGGCCGCCGCCCGGCCCGGCGGAGTGATCGCGTACGTCACGTGCTCGCCGCATCCGGCGGAGACGCGTGTGGTGGTGGACGACATCCTGCGCGCGGGCGAGGCCGAGCTGGTCGACGCCCGGCCGCTGTTCCCGGGTGTGCCGCACCTGGGCACCGGCCCGGACGTACAACTGTGGCCGCACCTGCACGGCACCGACGCGATGTACCTCGCGCTGCTTCGTCGTACCGGCTGAATCACCCGCACGCACGGCGCGATCACCCGCACGGACGGGGTGAAAAGCGGCTGGATATCCCCGATGCGGGGCATAACGGCGAGGGTGGTCGTCACTTCGGGCTCGGCCGCATCGGTCGTTCCTCGGGTCCGAGAGATCCGAGGGCGACCGCCGGCCGACCACCGCAGGAGCCGCCGTACCCATGTCCACGCTCGCCCGCAGTACCCCGCGCCCCGGCCTGCTCGCCCGCACGGGGCGAGCGGTGCGCGGCGAGTGGAGTCGGCTCACCGCGATTCCGGCGCGCGAGCTGCGTGCGCACGGCCTGTCGGCGATCCCGCTCACCATGTGCACGGTGCTGTTGACCCTCGGCTTCTGGTTCGCCTGGCGCACCACGTGGGGCGGCGACGTGGTGCGTGCGCTGGGCGGGGTGAGCGCGGGCATTCCGCTCCCTCTGGCACTGCTGCGCACGCCCGTCTCGCTGTTCGTGCCCGCGCCGGACCTGCCGGTGTGGGGTGCGCTGATCCAGGTGCTCGTCCTGTTCGGGCTGGCCGAACTCGACCTGGGGGCACGCCGCACGCTGGTGATCGCCTACGTGGCCACGCTGTGCGGCACGCTGGCCGCGCGGGTGATGGTCGGGCTCGGCCCGGACCACCTGCTCGGCATCGACGCCCGGCACGGCGACATCCTGGACACCGGCCCCTCGGCCGCGGTGGTCGGCCTGGTGGCGTGCATCGCGATGGTGCGTCGTGCGCCGATCCTGTTCGCCGGAGTGTGGCTGCTGATGATCGCCGAGGTGGTGGTCAAGCCGAACCTGGCCGGCCGCGAGCACATCGCCGCGATGACCGGCGTCACCCTGTGCACCGGCGCATACCTGGCCTGGCAACGCCGCCGCACACCTCGGATCCGACCATCGACGACCGCCGGCCGGCGCGCCCGGCCCCGCGAGACCACCCGCTTCCCGTGAACCGCCGAGGATGCCTTGAGGAACCCTCTCGACCTCAAGTATCTTGATGTCAAGGTAGAAGGGTCGGAGCCAGAGCGAACGAATGAAAAAACAGGGCGAACGAAGCCTCGACAGGGAGGGCGACCATGCCCATCGACTTCCACAGCCCCGCCAACCGGCTCACCTACGCCCGGCGCGCCGCCGGTGAGGACTGGGCGCGCCTGATTCGCGACCTGGTCCCCCCGGCCGGCGCCCGCGTGGTGGACGTCGGCTGCGGAGGCGGGGTGTACACGACGGCGTGGCTGGATCTGGGCGCGGCGAGCGCGATCGGGGTGGACTTCTCCGCCACGATCCTGTCCGGCGCCCGGGAGCGGGCGGGGGAGCGGCCGGGGTTGTCCTTCCACCAGGGCGACGCGTACGCCACCGGCCTGCCGGACGGCGCGGCCGACATCGTGTTCGAGCGGGCGCTGATCCACCACCTCGACGACCTCGTCGGATGCTTTCGCGAGGCCCGCCGACTGCTCGCGCCCGGCGGCGCGCTGATCGTCCAGGACCGCACCCCGGCCGATGTCACCCGTCCCGGCACGCCGACCCACCTGCGCGGCTGGTTCTTCGAGCGGTTCCCCGCCCTGCTCGACATCGAAGCGGCCCGACGCCCCACCGCCGAGGCCGTGACGGCGGCCCTGGGCGAGGCCGGCTTCGGCGCGGTGCGCACCGCGGCGCTGACCGAGACGCGCCGCGAGTACGCCGACGCCCGCGAGGTGGTCGCCGACCTGACGGCCCGTACCGGCCGGTCGATCCTGCACGACCTCACCGACGACGAACTCTCCGACCTGGCCGCCTACATCCGGGACAGGCTCCCGGCCCGGGGCCCGATCCACGAAACCGACCACTGGACGATCTGGTCCGCGACGACCTGAGGGCCTCCCGCCCCGGCGAGGACGACGAGAGGCCCCGGCTTCACTCATTGTGACGAAGCTCCACGGGCCCGATCAGCCCCACCCCGAGTCCGTGAAACCGCAGCCTGCTCACCCAGCGCAACGGGCGGGCGGGTGGGCACACCAACCGCCCTAGTGAGCGCAGCGCCCCGCGGCCCCGGTGGCCAACGCACGCAACCTGTCCACCGCCGCACCGGGATCGCGGCCGTCGAACACCGCCGACCCGGCCACGAACACGTCCGCGCCGGCCTCCGCGCACATCTCGATGGTCTTCGCGGACACCCCGCCGTCCACCTGGAGCCACATCTGCAGGCCGTGCTTGGCGATCAACTGCCGGGTGCGGCGGATCTTCGGCAGCATGACGTCCAGGAAGCTCTGCCCGCCGAAACCGGGCTCGACGGTCATCACCAAGAGCATGTCCAGCTCCGGCAGCAGATCCTCGTACGGCTCGATCGGGGTGGCCGGCCGCAGCGCCATCGAGGCCCGTGCTCCCTTGGCCCGCAGGTCCCGGGCGAGCTTGATCGGGGCGGTCGCGGCCTCGACGTGGAAGGTCACGCTGCCCGCGCCGGCCTCGGCGTAGGCGGGTGCCCAGCGGTCCGGGTCCTCGATCATCAGGTGCATGTCGATCGGCGTTTCGGTGGCCTTGATCAGGCTCTCGACCACGGGCAGGCCGATGGTCAGGTTCGGGACGAAGTGGTTGTCCATGACATCCACGTGGAGCCAGTCGGCGTTGCGCACCTGCGCCACCTCGTCGGCGAGGCGGGCGAAGTCGGCGGACAGGATGCTCGGATTGATCTGCACGGTCATGCGCACAGAATCTCATCGTCGGGGCAGTCCTTCGGCACCGCCTCGACCGTCGAGCTGACGATACGTCAGATCATCCACGCCGCAGTCGCGTTCGGGTATACGAACGCACCGTGACGGACGGCACAGGTTGGCCAAGGTCAACGTTGTCGGCCGTCGTGGCACACTTCGAGGTGTACGAAAGTCACGTACGCGCGCTCCGGGGTCGGTGAAAATCCGAACCGGCGGTTACAGTCCGCGACCCGGTCGACGCCCCACATCACGTGGAGCGACGGCCGGCTGAACCGGTGGAATTCCGGTACCGACGGTCAAAGTCCGGATGGGAGGTAGCGCGCGGCGAGCGACTGCGGCATGTCCGCGTACCCACGGTGCGCCGGCATCCCCGCCCGTCGATTCGTCGTGCCGTCCTGCCCGAAAGCACCCCGGTGCCCCGCGTCGCAACGCGAGGAGGCACGAGGTGAAGGGCAACACCGCCCGGCCGGTCGACGAGACCACCGCCATGCGCCGCGCCATCTCGCTGGCGAGCCGCGCGCTCGGCCACACCAGCCCCAATCCCGTGGTCGGCTGCGTCGTGCTCGGCCCGGACGACACCGTGGTCGGCGAGGGCTTCCACACCCGCGCCGGCGCCCCGCACGCCGAGGTCGAGGCACTGCGCGCGGCGGGGTCCGCGGCCCGCGGCGGCACCGCCTTCGTCACCCTCGAACCCTGCTCGCACACCGGCCGCACCGGCCCGTGCACCCAGGCCCTGATCGACGCCGGCATCCGCCGGGTGCGCTACGCGGTCGCCGACCCGAACCCGGCCGCGGCCGGCGGCGGCGCGGTGCTGCGCGCGGCGGGCATCGACGCCGAGGGCGGCCTGCTCGCCGCCGAGGCCGAGGCGGGCAACCGGGCCTGGCTGACCGCGACCCGACTGGGCCGCCCGCACGTGACCTGGAAGTACGCCGCCACCCTGGACGGCCGCAGCGCCGCCGCCGACGGCAGCAGCCGCTGGATCACCTCCGCGGCCTCGCGCGCCGACGTACACACCCTGCGGGCGAGCGTGGACGCGGTGCTGGCCGGCTCCGGCACGCTGCTCGCCGACGACCCGCACCTGGCCGTGCGCGACGTGCCCGGCGCCCGGCAGCCGCTGCGGGTGATCGTGGACACGCACGCGCGCACCCCGGCGACCGCCCGGGTCCTGGACGACGCGGCACCCACCCTGATCGCGATCGGCCCCGACGCGGACGCCGCCCACCTGCCCGAGGCCGCCGTGCTGCGCATACCCCGCGCCGACGCCGGCCTGGACCTGCCCGCGCTGCTGAAGGAGCTGTACGCGCGCGACGTGCGCGCCGTGCTGCTCGAAGGCGGCCCGACCCTGGCCGGTGCGTTCGCCGCGGCCGGCCTGATCGACACCGTCGTGGGCTATCTCGCCCCGGCCCTGCTCGGCGCCGGACCCACCGCCCTGGGTCCGGCCGGAATCGGCACCATCTCCGAGGTGTTGCGACTGGACGTCGACGACGTCGCCCGCCTCGGCACCGACATTCGCATCACCGCCCGCCCCCGGCCGGAACCCGCCGGCCGAACGAAGGAGTCCTGACGCATGTTCACCGGAATCGTTGAGGAACTCGGCGAGATCGTGGCCATCGAGCGGCTGACCGACTCGGCCCGGATCACCATCCGCGGCCCGGTCGTCACCACCGGTGCCCGGCACGGCGACTCGATCGCCGTCAACGGGGTGTGTCTGACCGTCGTGGACGACAAGGTCGACCCGGTCGAGGCGACGTTCACCGCCGACGTGATGCAGGAGACCCTGGACAAGTCGAGCCTGGGCGCGCTCACCACGGGCGCACGGGTCAACCTGGAGCGCCCGATGGTGCTCGGCGGTCGCCTGGGCGGCCACCTCGTACAGGGCCACGTCGACGGCACCGGCGAGATCCTCGCCCGCACGCCCGGCGAGGAGTGGGAGGTCGTGGAGATCGCGCTGCCCGCGCACCTGGCCCGCTACGTGGTGGACAAGGGCTCGATCACCGTGGACGGCATCAGCCTCACCGTCGTGCAGGCCCACGACGCGAGCTTCACCGTCAGCCTGATCCCGACCACGCTCGCGCTGACCACGCTGGGCGTCAAGACGGTCGGCGATCCGGTCAACCTCGAGGTCGACATCATCGCCAAGTACGTCGAACGGCTGGGCACACACGGGACCGGTACACAGGTGGGGGCATCGTGATCGGCTGGCTCAACGACGCCGCGTTCACCGTCGCCGACAAGCCGGTGCCGTGGTCCGACCTGCTCGGCCAGACCGCGTCGCTGGCCACCGTGTGGCTCGCGCTGCGCCGCAACCTGTGGGCCTGGCCCGTACAGATCCTCGGCGCGGCGCTGCTGATCGCCGCCAACACCTCGGTGCACCTGGGCGGCAGCGCGATGCGCAACGTCGTCATCATCATCGCGGCCGGCTACGGCTGGTGGCGCTGGGCCCGCGGTCGGCGCGACACCGGCGAGGTGGAGATCCGCTTCGGGACCACCCACGAGCGGATCGCGCTGGTCGCGCTGATGGCGGCCGGCACCGTCGGCTTCGCACTGCTGCTCGAACACACCGGCATCTCGTGGGCGCCGTGGCCGGACGCGTACATCTTCGTCGGCTCGGTCGTGGCGATGCTCGCCCAGGCCCGCGGCCTGTTCGAGTTCTGGCTGGTGTGGATCGCGGTGGACATGGTGGGCGTGCCGCTCGCCGTGCAGCACGGCCTGGTGTTCAGCGGACTGGTCTACGGCGTCTTCTTCGTGATGTGCGTGGCCGGGCTCGTCGACTGGTGGAACCGCTCCCGGCGGTACCGGGACAACGGGGCTGCCCGTGGGGCAGATCGGCACCTGGAAGGGGCAACGGCGTGAAGACCAGCAGCGAAAACACGGACATCGAGGTGCCGGCACAGAAGGCGGCGCCGGAGGCGCCCCTGGTGCTCGACACCATCGAGGACGCGATCAAGGCGATGGCCGCCGGCGAGGCGATCGTGGTCGTCGACGACGAGGACCGGGAGAACGAGGGCGACCTGATCTTCGCCGGCGAGCTGGCCACGCAGGCGCTGATGGCCTTCATGATCCGCTATTCCTCGGGCGTGGTCTGCGTGCCGATGCGCGGCGCCGACCTGGACCGGCTCAAGCTTCCCCCGATGACCGCCGTCAACGAGGACCGCAAGGGCACCGCCTACTCGGTCTCGGTGGACGCCAAGGACGGCGTCGACACCGGCATCTCGGCGGCCGACCGCACCCACACCGTGCGCCTGTTGGCCGACCCGAACACGGTGCCCACCGAGCTGACCCGACCCGGCCACGTCTTCCCGCTGCGTGCGGTCGAGGGCGGCGTGCTGGTCCGCCCCGGGCACACCGAGGCGGCCGTGGACCTGGCGGAACTGGCCGGACTGGCGCCGGTCGGCGTGATCTGCGAGGTGGTCAACGACGACGGCACGATGGCCCGGCTGCCGCAGCTCGTCCCGTTCGCCCGCGAGCACGGCCTCAAGATCGTCACCATCGCCGACCTGATCGCCTACCGCCGGCGCACCGAACGCACCATCGAGCGGGCCGCCGAGACCCGGCTGCCCACCGAGCACGGCACGTTCCGCGCGATCGGCTACCGCAGCACCGCCGACGGCGTCGAGCACATCGCGCTGGTGGCGGGCGACCTCGACGACGGCGAGGACGTGCTGGTGCGGGTGCACTCCGAGTGCCTGACCGGCGACGTGTTCGGCTCGCTGCGCTGCGACTGCGGCCCGCAGTTGCAGGCCGCGCTGGAGCGGGTCACCACCGAGGGCCGAGGCGTGGTGTTGTACATGCGCGGCCACGAGGGTCGGGGCATCGGGCTGATCCACAAGCTCCAGGCCTACCAACTCCAGGACGCCGGCCACGACACCGTGGACGCCAACCTGGAACTGGGCCTGCCCGCCGACGCCCGCGACTACGGCACCGGCGCGCAGATCCTGGTCGACCTGGGCGTGCGCTCGATGCGCCTGCTCACCAACAACCCGGCCAAGCGCGCCGGGTTGGAGGGCTACGGCCTGGAGATCACCGGCCGGGTCGCGCTTCCGGTGCACGCGACCGCGGACAACCTGCGCTACCTGCTGACCAAGCGCGACCGGATGGGGCACGACCTGCCCTGGCTGGACCCCGACGACGAGGCCGCGACCGCGCCCTCGGTCGGCGAGGTCGCCGAGGTCGTCGACGCGAAGGGCCACGCGGTCAGCACCGCCTGACCCGATCGGCCTCACCCGTACCGGTGACACGCGCGCGGCACCGCCCCGGCCGCGCCGATAGGTTCGACCCGCTCGAACCTGCTCGACCGTCGGACCCGTCGGACCCTGCTCGACCCGTCGGACCCCACCGCACCGCCCCGGAGTTCGATTCGTCGTACTCCACCACCGCATACCGCATACCGCATCCAGGCTTTCAGCCGTTCCAGCCGAAGGACACCGACAGACATGAGTGGCGCAGGAGCCCCGAAACTGACCGTCGAGGGCTGCCGTGACCTGCGCGTGGGCGTGGTCGCCGCGCAGTGGCACACGACCGTGATGGACGGGCTCGTGGACGGGGCCCTCAAGGCCCTGAGCGAGCTGGGCATCAACGAACCCACGCTGATCCGCGCCCCCGGCGCGTTCGAACTGCCCGTGCTGGCCAAGGCGCTGGCCGGGAGCGGTCACGACGCCGTGATCGCGCTCGGCGTGGTGATCCGCGGCGGCACCCCGCACTTCGAGTACGTGTGCTCGGCCGCCACCGACGGCCTGACCCGGGTCGCGCTGGACACCGGTGTGCCCGTCGGCTTCGGGGTGCTCACCTGCGACACCGAGGAGCAGGCGCTGGACCGGGCCGGCCTGTCCGGCTCGCGCGAGGACAAGGGCCGCGAAGCGGTGGAGGCGGCCGTCGCGACGGCGATGGTGTTGCGTACGCTCTCCGAACCGCGGCGTTCGGCCTGATCGACGCACCCGCAGACGCACCCACGGGTCGTCCGCGCCACGCCACCCACAACCACGCGATGGGCACCATGAAGACGTTTGAACAGCTTTTCGACGAGCTGCAGGCCAAGGCGGCCTCGGGCCAGGAGGGCTCGCGCACGGTCGAGCTCGTCACCGCCGGCGTGCACACGATCGGCAAGAAGGTCGTCGAGGAGGCCGCCGAAGTGTGGATGGCCGCCGAGCACGAGGGCGCCGACCGCACCGCCGAGGAGATCTCCCAGCTCCTCTACCACCTCCAGGTGATGATGGTCGCTCGCGGCATCTCGCTGAAGGACGTATACGCTCACCTGTGACGACCGCCGTCCCCGGCCCGTCGCCCGGGCCGGGGACGCCGTCGTACCCGCAACCTCGTTCGGCACTTCCCGAAGGGTCATTTCATGCTGCGCATCGCCGTCCCCAACAAGGGTTCCCTCTCCGAGCCTGCGTCGGCGATGCTGCATGAGGCCGGCTACCGCCAGCGCAAGCACTCCAAGGAACTGGTCCTCACCGACCCCGACAACAACGTCGAGTTCTTCTTCCTGCGCCCGCGCGACATCGCCATCTACGTCGGCTCCGGCCGGCTCGACGCCGGCATCACCGGGCGCGACCTGCTGATGGACTCGGGTGCCGAGGCCGAGGAGATCCTGCAACTGGGGCTGGCCCCGGCCACGTTCCGCTACGCCGCGCCCGCCACGCTGGCGCGCGAGCTGGCCGGGCAGGGCAAGAAGGGCCTGGCCGGACTGCGGGTGGCGTCCTCCTACATCGGCATCGTCGAGCGCGACTTCGCCGACAACGGCATCGAGGCCGCCGCGCTGGTCAAGCTGGACGGCGCGGTGGAGACCGCGATCCAGCTGGGTGTCGCCGACGTGATCGCCGACGTCGTGGAGACCGGCACCACGCTCGCGCAGGCGGGCCTGGAGGTGTTCGGCGAGCCGATCCTGCGCTCGGAGGCGGTGCTGATCCGCCGCGCCGGCGCGGAGACCTCGCCCGCGCTGGAACAACTGGTCCGCCGGCTCCAGGGCGTCCTGGTCGCGCGCAGCTACGTGATGATGGACTACGACATCCGGGTCGAGCGGGTGGAGGCGGCGGTCACGCTGACCCCGGGCCTGGAGTCGCCCACGGTCAGCCCGCTGCACAACGAGGGCTGGGTGGCGGTGCGCGCGATGGTCCCGCGCAAGAACGCCCAGCAGATCATGGACGACCTGTGGGAGATCGGCGCCCGCGCGATCCTGGTCACCGGCATCCACGCCTGCCGCCTCTGACACCCGACCGGTCCGCCGCCGCGTGCGACGGCGGACCGATCACCCTCTTTCCCCCCGGAGACCCGTTCCACCATGAACGCCCCCACCCCTGCCGCCGACCTCCCGCGCACCTGGTACGCCAAGCGCAGTCGGCTCATCACCGCCGTGCTCGGCGCGGTCATCCTGGTCGGGCTCTGCGTGCTGGCGGTGATGCTTCCGGAGAAGGGCGGCTGGGGGCTCGGCTCGCGGCTCGGCGTCGCGTGCACCGGGGTGCTCGGTCTCGCCGCGATGATCATGCTCGGCCGACCGAAGGTGGTCGCGGCGTCCGGCGGGGTGACCGTGGTCAACCTGCTGCGCACCACCCATCTGGAGTGGGCCCAGATCGTCCGGGTCTACCTGCGCCAGGGCGACCCGTGGGTCTACATCGACATGTCCAACGGGGACACCCTGCCGGTGATGGGCATCCAGACCTCCAACGGCAAGGCCGAGGCGATCACCGCCGCACGCGAACTGCGCTCGCTGGCGGAGAAGTACGGCGCCGCCCCCGACGCGCGCTAGTGCCGAGCCCGGCTGCGGCCGCGGGCTCAGGGCCTCGGTACGTTGCGCAGGTTCGACCGGGCCATCTGGACCATGCGGCCGACGCCGCCGCTGAGGACGGTTCGCCCCGCGCTCAGGGCGAAGCCCTGGATCTGTCCGGCGGTGATCTTCGGCGGGATGGACAGCGCGTTGGGGTCGGTGACGATGTCGACCAGTGCCGGGCCCTTGTGTGCGAACGCGTCCCGCAGCGCACCGCGGACCTGCTTCGGCTTTTCCACCCGCACCCCGAACGCACCCGCCGCCCGCGCGATCGCGGCGAAGTCCGGGTTCTTGTTCGTCGTCCCGAACGGTTCGAGTCCGGCGACCATCATCTCCAGCTCGACCATGCCCAGCGACGAGTTGTCGAACAGCACGATCTTCACCGGCAGGTCGGACTGCACCAGGGTCAGCAGATCACCCATCAGCATCGAGAAGCCGCCGTCGCCGGACATCGACACGACCTGCCGGTCCAGGTCCAGGAACTGTGCGCCGATCGCCTGCGGCAGCGCGTTGGCCATCGAGCCGTGCGAGAACGAACCGATCACCCGGCGTCGCCCGTTCGGGGTCAGATAGCGCGCCGCCCACACGTTGCACATGCCGGTGTCGACGGTGAAGATCGCGTCCTCGGCGGCCTCCTCGTCCAGGATCGAGGCGACGTACTCCGGGTGGATGGGCACGTGCTTCTCCACCTTGCGGGTGTACGCCTTCACCACGCCTTCGAGGGCGTCCGCGTGCTTGCGGAGCATACGGTCCAGGAACCGGCGGTCGGTCTTGGCCCGCACCATCGGGGTCAGCGCCCGCAGCGTCTCGCGCACATCGCCCCACACCGCCAGGTCGAGCGTGGTCCGCCGGCCCAGATGCTCCGGGCGCACGTCCACCTGTACGGTGGCCACGTCCTGCGGCAGGAACGCGTTGTACGGGAAGTCGGTGCCCAACAGGATCAGCAGGTCCGCCTCGTGCATCGCCTCGTACGCGGCGCCGTAGCCCAGCAGCCCGGACATGCCCACGTCGAACGGGTTGTCGTACTGGATGTGCTCCTTGCCGCGCAGCGCGTGGCCCACCGGCGCGTTGATCCGGGCGGCGAACGCCATCACCTCCTCGTGCGCGCCGGCCGTGCCCGCGCCGCAGAACAGGGTGACCCGCGCGGCCTCGTCGACCATCCGGGCCAGCGTGGCCAGGTCCGTGTCGCCCGGGCGCACCGCCGGCAGCGCCGTGGGCAGCGCCAACTGGTAGGCCCGCTCCGGCGCGGGCCGGTCCGCGACATCGCCCGGAAGGGTGACCACCGAGACTCCGCCCAGGCCCACCGCGTGCTGGATCGCCGACTGGAGCACCCGGGGCATCTGCTCGGGCGTGCCGATCATCTCGCTGTAATGGCTGCACTCGACGAACAGTCGTTCGGGGTGCGTCTCCTGGAAGAACCCGGTGCCGATCTCGCCGCTGGGGATGTGCGACGCGAGCGCCAGCACCGGGGCGTGCGAGCGGTGCGCGTCGAACAGGCCGTTGATCAGGTGCAGGTTGCCCGGGCCGCAACTGCCCGCACACGCGGCCAGCCGACCGGTCAGCTGCGCCTCCGCGCCCGCGGCGAACGCGGCCACCTCCTCGTGCCGCACGTGCACCCAATCGATCGCGGCATTGCGCCGCACGGCGTCCACGATCGGGTTGAGGCTGTCGCCCACCACGCCGTACAACCGGCGCACCCCCGCCTGGGCGAGGATGTCCACGAACTGCTCGGCGACGCTCTGCTTGGCCACGGGAGACCCTTCCGTCCTGCTCGACCGGCGACCCGGCGGGTGCCTGCCGCGCCCGGCCATCGGCAAGAAAGCGATGATCGGATAGCCCTACCCGTGCCGCGCCGGGCTATCCCCGGCCGTCCGCCAGATCCCCGTACGCCTGGAACAGGTCGGACAGGCGCAGCGTGGTCAGCTCGGCCAGGTCCGGACCGTCCGGCAGCTCGACCAGGCGCACGTCGCGATACATGCAGCACTTCTCGTACAGGGTGCGGACGAAGCGGGCGTTGCCCAGTTCGTCGATCCAGCCCTGCTCGCGCACGTGGCCGGTGATGCTGCGCAACTCGGCCGCCGCGTCCTCGTCCCACGTGTCGCCGCCGCCGGCCGCCATCACCTCGGCGATCCGGGCCAGGTCCTCGGCGCCGTAGGACGGGAACTCGACCCGGGTGGTGAATCGCGACATCAGGCCCGGATTCGAGGTGAGCAGCCGGTCCATGCCCTCCGGATAGCCGGCCAGGATGATCACCAGCCGGTCCCGGTCGTCCTCGGCCCGCTTGAGCAGCACCTGGAGCGCCTCGTCGCCGTACGCGTCGCCCTTGGAATAGCCCACGTTGGTCAGGCCGTACGCCTCGTCCACGAAAAGAACGCCGCCCAGCGCCGAGTCGATCAACTCGCTGGTCTTGACCGCGGTCTGGCCCAGGTACTCGCCGACCAGGTCGGAGCGCTGCGCCTCGACCAGGCGGTCGCTCTCCAACAGGCCCAGCGCGGCGAAGACCCGGCCGAGCAGCCGGGCGACGGTGGTCTTGCCGGTACCGGAGGGGCCGGAGAAGACGAAATGCCGCTTGGGGGCCTGCGCGGGCAGGCCCTGGGCCTCGCGCAGCCGGGCCATCCGCATCTGCGCGGACAACGCGCGCACCTGACGCTTGACCGGTTCCAGGCCGACCATCGACTGCAATTCGGCCAGCACCAGCGCGAGTTCCTCGGGGGCGGCGGCCGGGCGCATCGGCGCGGATCGGCCGGCCGCCCGCACGTCCGCGTCGGGCCGCGGGTCGAGGTCGTCGCCGTCCGGGATCGGGTCCGGCTCGCGCTCGATCTCGGCGGCGGGCGGGGGGCCGGCCGGCGGGGGAGCGGTCGCGGGTATCGGCGGCAGCACGTCCGGGAGCGGGCCTCGGCCGACCACGGGCCCGGCCAGGCGAGCGGTCATCCCGCCGTACTCGTCCAGCGGTTCGCCGGCCGCCAGCGAGGACAGCCGCGCGGCGGTGTCCATGAACGAGGGGTCCGCCTGGTGCACGGCCCGATACAGCGGCAGCGCGGCCGGGGTGCGGCCGGTCTCCTCGTATGCGCGGGCGAGCCAGTAGCGCAACTCCTTGCGTTGCGGGTGCTCCGAGCGGCAGCGCACCAGGGCGGTGGCGAGCACCTGTTCGGCCTTGGCGTACAAGCCCAGGCGGACCCGGGCCATGCCGGCGAACAGGCCCGCCTCCACGCCCAGCAGTGCGTCGTCGTCCAACCCCGCGGTGTGCCGGAGCAGTTGTTGCCAGTCCTTGCCCAAATAGGCCCGGCAGGCGAGCAGGAACCGGGTGGCCGCGTCCTGTTCGGCGGGTGGGCACAGGGCGAGCGCCGCGTCCAATTCGGGCAGGTGGCGCCCGTCCAACCAGTGCGATGCGTGGGCCAGCGCCAGGTCGCGCGGGGTCTCCAGGACCAGTTGCACCCACCAGCCCAGCCAGTACCAGGAGTTGAGCGGCCGGCCGTATTTCGCGCGCTGCTCGCCGAAGCGTTCTCGGTGGGTGTGCATGGCCACCACGGCGGTGGCCACCTCCACCTTGAGCGCATGCAGCCCCAGCCATGCGTCGGCCATGCCCGGGTCGGCCTCGACCGCGGCCCGGAACTGCACCTCCGCCTGGCCGTATTCGCCGGCGACGTAGGCGTCCATGCCGCGCAACCAGGCCAGTTCGGCCGGACTTCCGGTGCGTGCGCCACGTTCGGTCTGTCCCACGGTGGACCCCCCTTCCCCCGGCCGGTCCTCTCCGCGTGCCCGTGTCCCCGAGGGGACTTCGAGAGGATGTCGGCCCGCTGCCGATGAATCCCGGTGCGTCCATTCCGCCCGATCGGCGACGCCCCTTAGAGCCTCTCCCGTTCCGCTGCCCGTCACGCCGGCTCGTACGAGGCGGTCACGGATGGTGTCCGCGCCGCCACGCGTTCGTCCCCGCGCATCGTACCGAGCGGGGCCCGGCAATCCGAGGGGCGAACGGCATTTGGGGTGGTGAGGTGCCGCTCGCGGGGGCGGGCGGTGGTGTGTCGGAGCCCGAAACGCCAAAGGGCGGACGGCGATCCGACCGGCGTGACGCGAGGAAGCCCCCGGTCGCGGGGGAACGACCGGAGGCTTCGTCTCGATGCGGGGCCGGGGAGTGATTCGGCACTGCCGCTGGACCGCAAGCTATGGCGATCCGGACACAACGGTCAAGCACGCCACGCCGGGAAATCTCCGGACGGAATGCGATCCCACCGAGAAGGGCGTCGCACCGGGATCGTGCGCCCCGCGCACTCCGGGTGTGCACTGCCCGCACGCTCTCCGCAGTGCTGACGTGCGCGTGTTCGTGACGCTACGGTCGGTATATGGGCAACCACGGGGACACGGGCGGAACGACAACGGGGGGCGAACCACCACTTCGTCCCGGTGACAACAGTGGTGGCGGGACCGGTACCGCGCGTGCGGTGGTGGCCGGCGCGGCCCCACGTCGGCTGCCGCCCCGGCGCCGCAAGGCGGTCGGCGGCGGCGCGAGCGCGCCCGACCCGGCGTCGTTGCCGAGGGCCCGGGTGGCGGGCGCGTCGACGGCGTGGGACGCGGGCGAGGATCCGCACCCCGCGGCGGGCGCCCTGGCCCCCACCCCGGCGAAGGTCCCGCGCCCGGCCGGGCGGCCGATCGTGGAGACCGCGGTCGGACTCACGGGCCGGCTGGCCCGGGCCGCATCGGACGCCAAGTACCGCAGCGACCTGATGCGCGACCTGCTGACCGGACGCAGCACCGACCTCACCGGGTGGACGGTGCTGCCGAGCGGCCCGCTGCTGGTCGTGGTCGCCGAGGCCGATCCACCCGCGGCGAGCGGGGACGCGCGGGCGGTGCGGGCCGGGCAGGAGGCGCTGGCCCTCGCCTGGTCCACGGCGGTCGCCGCCCGGGCACCGGAAGCGGCCGTCGCGGCATATCCGCGCGAGGTGGTCGCCCTGCTCGGCGCGCCGGACGACGGGCAGTCCGCGCGGCTGGTGGCCGAACTCGCCGCCGTGGTGCACGCCGACTGCGGCACCGTGATCCGCTCGTTCAGCACCGGCATCAGCAGACCGGCGGAGTCCCTGGACGCACTGCCGACCGCGTACGAACAGGCCCGACGCGCGGTGGCGGCGGGTCGGCGCATCCACGGGCCGGGCGCGGTGGCGGACTTCGATCAACTGGGCGTCTTTCGGCTGCTGAGCCTGATTCCGGATCCGGGCGAGCTGGACCGCTTCGCACGCGAGGCGCTGCGTTCGTTGGCCCACCCGCGCGATCCGGAGGCGGCGGACCTGCGCAACACGCTGCAGGCACTGCTGGACACGAACCTCAACGTCGCCGAGACCGCACGCCGGCTGTATGTGCACTACAACACGCTGCGCTATCGGATCACCAAGCTGGAGCGGCTGTTGGGGCCGTTCACCCAGGATCCGCACCTACGGCTGAATCTGATGATCGCGCTCCAGATCGTGCGCATGCAAGGCGGCTGAGACCGCCCGCACTTCCGGCCCGCACGTCCCGCCCGCACTTCCCACCCGCCCGGAGATGGGCCGTTCGGTTCGCGGCCGGTCCGATTCGCGGCTCACCCGGTTCGTGCAGGGGAGCGGCGCGCCGGCGACAGGTCTGCTTGACTGTGCCAGGTATTCGATCGTGGCGTGGCGTGGGGAGTGGGCATGGGTGCGCTGGATGGCGTCAAGGTGGTCGAACTGGCCGGGATCGGGCCCGGACCGTTCGTCGGGATGATGCTGGCCGACGCCGGCGCCGGTGTGCTCCGGGTGGATCGCCCCGGCGGCGCGTCGATGCCCTCGATGGTGGTCGGGCGCGGGCGGTTGGGCACCCTGGAGGTCGACCTCAAGGACCCGGCCGCGCGGAACTCGGTACTGCGGTTGATCGCCGGCGCCGACGTGCTCGTCGAAGGGTTTCGCCCGGGCGTGGCCGAGCGGCTCGGACTGGGACCGGACGTCTGCCTGGAGCGCAACCCCGCCCTCGTCTACGCCCGGATGACCGGCTGGGGGCAACACGGGCCGCTCGCGCCGCGGGCCGGGCACGACATCAACTACATCTCCATCTCCGGGGTGTTGCACTCCTTCGCGCGCACCGGTGAGCGTCCGGTGCCGCCGCTGAACCTGGTGGGGGACTACGGCGGCGGCGCGATGTTCTGCGCGTTCGGGATCCTCGCCGCGCTCCTGGCCGCCCGCACGTCCGGGCGCGGCCAGGTGGTCGACGCGGCGATGACCGACGGCTCGGCGCTGCTCAGCGCGTTCATCCACGGCATGCGCGGGCTCGGCGGCTGGGCGGACGAGCCCGGCGGCAACCTGCTCGACACCGGCGCGCCGTTCTACGACGTGTACACCACCGCCGACGGACGCCACGTTGCCGTGGGTGCGATCGAACCGCAGTTCTACGCCCTGCTGTTGGCCGGACTCGGGCTCGCCGAGGAGGAGTTGCCGGCACAGATGGACCGGGCCGGCTGGCCGGTCCTGCGCGAGCGGTTCGCCGCGGTGATCGCCGGGCGCACCCGGGACGAGTGGACGGCGGTCTTCGAGCCGCTGGACGCGTGCGTGACGCCGGTACTGACCTGGGACGAGGCCGCCGAGCACCCGCACAACCGGGCCCGGGAGACCTTCATCCGCCCCGACGGCACCCTTCAGCCCGCCCCGGCCCCGCGACTGTCCGACACCCCGTCCACGGTCGGGGACGCCTCGACGCGGGTCGACGCCACCCTCCTCGAATCCTGGGGCCTGTCCCCGGAGGAAGCCGCGAAGCTGACCCAGGACTCCTGACCGGGTAAGCCGATCCGGGCCGCGAGGGCCCGCCGGGATCGAGGACCGGCACCGGGCGGCCGGCCCCCGGGCAACCCCGACCGTCGAGCCGGCCGCCACGGGCGGTGCGGGCGGCCGATCCCTGCCCCGCCCCGGGCGCGACGACGGGCGACCCGTGCCGTGCCCGGCCGTTTCGCGCAAACGTGCATCATGGCACGCGCGTCCTACCCGCGCCCGGAAATCCGCGACAAATGTTTCACCGCGTAGCGCTCTCTCTACCATCGGTAGCCGCAACTGCCGACCCCACGCGAGGAACCATGGACACCACCGCACTCACCAGCCCCATCGGCACCACCCTCCCGCGCGCGCACGCCACGGACCGTGCCACCGATCACATCGCGCGGCTGCTCGGCGAGACCGCACCCGTGCGGCAACGCGTGCTCCGCCACACCGTCTACCGGGACCTCACCGACATCACCGCGATCCGGGTGTTCATGGAGCACCACGTGTTCGCCGTCTGGGACTTCATGTCCCTGCTCAAAAGCCTGCAACGGCGGCTGACCTGCGTGGAGATCCCATGGGTGCCGCGCGGCGACGCGGAGATCCGGCGCATGGTCAACGAGATCGTGCTCGGCGAGGAGAGCGACACCACCTCGCTGGGCCCGCTCAGCCACTTCGAGCTCTACCTCGCCGCGATGGACGCCGCCGGCGCCGACACCCGCCCGGCCCGTCGCTTCCTCGGCCTGCTCGTCGACCAGGTCCCGGTGCCCGAGGCCGTTGTCGCGTGCGGCGCACCCGCCGGCGCCGCCGCGTTCGTGGCGCGCACCTGGCAGGTCGTCGAACACGCCCCGCTGCACTGCATCGCCGCGTCCTTCGCACTCGGCCGCGAGGAACTCATCCCGCGCATGTTCGACCACCTCACCACGCTCGACTCCCGGCACGAGGGCCGGCTCGCGGTGTTCGGCGAGTACCTCGCCCGGCACATCGAGGTGGACGGCGACGACCACGGCCCGATGGCGCTGCGTCTGCTCGCCCAGCTGTGCTCCGCCACCGCGGACCCGGCCCGGGCGTGGCGGGAGAGCGCCGGCACCGTCACCGTCTCGCTGCGCGCCCGCGCCGACCTGTGGGACGCGGTGCACACGGCGATCGAGGCGACCCGCCCCGCGGCCTGCTGATCCGGTTCCGGGACTGCCCGGAGCCGTGTGACGTGTCATATGTTGGGCGCGTGACCCACGACGCAGCCCTGTACCCCACAGACCGCCTCGGCCGCGCCCAGAAGGCAGCCGCCGACGCGGGACTGGACGCCCTGCTCATCTCGCCCGGCGCCGACCTGCGCTATCTCACCGGCTACGAGGCGCTTCCGCTGGAGCGCCTGACATGCCTGGTGGTGCCCGTCGGCGCGGAGCCCTTCCTGGTCGTACCCGGCCTGGAGAAGCCCGCCGCCCTCGCGTCACCCGCGGGAGCGCTCGGCATCGACGTGGCCGGCTGGGCCGAGACCGACGATCCGTACGCGCTGATCGCCGACCGGCTGCCCGCCGGCGTGGCCCGGATCGGCCTGGACAACCACATGTGGGCGGAGAAGGTGCTCGCCTTCCGCGCCGCCCTGCCCGCCGCCGAACAGTCGCTCGCCGGCGACGTGTTGCGCGAGTTGCGGATGCGCAAGTCCGCCGCCGAGGTGGCCGCGCTGCGCCGGGCCGGCGCCGCGATCGACCGGGTGCACGCGCGGGTGGGCGAGTGGCTCCGGGCCGGTCGTACCGAGCGCGAGGTGGGCGCGGACATCGCCGACGCGATCATCGCCGAGGGCCACGTGCGAGTGGACTTCGTGATCGTCGGCTCCGGCCCGAACGCCGCGAGCCCGCACCACGACCTGTCCGACCGGGTGATCGAGACCGGTGACGTGGTCGTGGTCGACATCGGCGGCACCACCGCCGACGGCTACTGCTCGGACGAGACCCGCACCTACGGCATCGGCGAGCCGCCCGCCGAGTTCCGCCGCTACTACGACGTGCTGGAGCGCGCCCAGGCCGCCCAACTCGCCGCGGTGCGACCGGGGTTGACCTGCGAGGCACTGGACGCGGTCGGCCGCGACATCATCACCGAGGCGGGCTACGGCGAGTACTTCATCCACCGCACCGGCCACGGCATCGGCCTGGAGAGCCACGAGGAGCCGTACATCGTCGCGGGCAACAGCCTGCCCCTGGAGCCGGGCATGGCGTTCTCCATCGAGCCGGGCATCTACATCCCCGGCACGCACGGCGCGCGGATCGAGGACATCGTGGTCTGCGGGGAGGACGGCGGCGACCCGATGAACCTGCGTCCGCACGGGTTGGTCGTGCTGTAGCCCGTTCGAGCCGGTCGGCCCGGACCCCGCCGGCCACGAACTCCGGATGCGCCGTGATCGGCCCGGCGTTCGCGGACCGGTGCGGGCCGGCCGCCGCCACGCGGGTGAGGGCTCGTCGCGGGTCGTCGAGGCCGCGTCGTGCCGGGCGGGCACGGGCGGGTCGCCGTACGATCGTGCGCAACGACCGGGGGGCGAACCCCACCCGGTCCGCCGCCGGTCTCCGCCGGATCCGGCCACCTCCGGACCGCACGGAAGGACGTCCCTCATGCCCGTCACGCGCACGCTGCCCACCGACGAGGCCCGTGCCCTGCTCGACCTCACCCGGGAGATCACCGCTCGCGAGATCGTGCCCCGGGCCGCCGCCGACGAGGCCGCCGGGCGCTTCCCGCGGGAGGTGTTCGGGACCCTCGGCGCCGCCGGACTGTTGTCGCTGCCGTACGCCGAGGAATTCGGCGGCGGCGAGCAGCCGTACGAGGTCTACCTGCAAGTGCTCGAGGAACTGGCCGCCGGGTGGCTGGCGGTCGGCCTCGGGGTGTCGGTACACACGCTGGCGTGCCACCCGCTCGCCACGTTCGGCACGCCGGAGCAGCGGGCCGCGCACCTGCCCACCATGTTGTCCGGCGACCTGCTCGGCGCGTACTGCCTGTCCGAGCCGCACTCGGGCTCGGACGCGGCGGCACTGAGCACCAAGGCGGTGGCCGCCGCCGACGAGTACGTGCTCACCGGGACCAAGGCGTGGATCACGCACGGCGGCGTGGCCGACTTCTACACCGTGCTGGCGCGCACCTCGCCCGAGGGTTCGCGCGGGATCAGCGCGTTCCTGGTCGACGCCGGGACACCGGGCCTGTCGGCCGCCGTGCCCGAACACAAGATGGGCATGCGCTCCTCGCCCACCGCGCAGATCCACCTGGACGGCGCCCGGGTCCCGGCGGAGCGCCGGATCGGCGCCGAGGGCCAGGGCTTCCCGATCGCGCTCGCCGCGCTCGACTGCGGCCGGCTGGGCATCGCCGCGTGCGCCACCGGCGTGGCCCAGGCCGCGCTGGACCTGGCGAGCGACTACGCCAAGAACCGCTCGCAGTTCGGCGGTCCGATCGCCGACAAGCAGGGCATCCGCTTCATGCTCGCGGACATGGCCACCGCGATCGAGGCGGGTCGCGCGCTCTACCTGTCCGCGGCCCGACTGCGGGACGCGGGACTGCCGTTCGGCCGCCAGGCGGCGATGGCCAAGCTGTTCTGCACGGACGCCGCGATGCGGGTGACCATCGACGCGGTGCAGATCCTCGGCGGCTACGGCTACACCACCGACTTCCCGGCGGAGCGCTACCTGCGCGAGGCCAAGTGCCTGCAGATCGTCGAGGGCACCAATCAGATCCAGCGCATGGTCATCGCCCGGGACCTGCTGCTGCACGGGTGAGCGCGGGTCGGTGGTTCGCGGCGGCCGAAACGGCCGCCTCGGGCGAGTCGGCGGCCGACGCGACGGTGCGGCGACCGCCGGGCAGGAGCGGCGCGGTGCGCGCCGGCGCGGTGTCGGGAGCGGCCGGTCGGTGGGGGAGCGGCCGTGGGCACGGCGTTTGCGCCTTTCGGGGGCGCGTGACGGGGTCGGGTACGGTGGCGGGATTCGGGGATTCATGGATTCGGGGATTCGCGCTTCACACTCGAAGCCGAACGGGTCGAGCACGAGGAGGCGGCGGGTATGACGACGGAGCGCGCCTCGATGGCCGACGCCGAGGACGGCCTGAGTACGGACGAGGCGATCCGGGCGATGTTGCTACTGATGCCGAGGGTGGCCGCCCGGCTCAAGCGCACCCGGATCCCCGAGCGGTTGCGCTCGATGAACCTGGCCCCGCGGCACCTGTCGTTGCTGGCCTACCTGCTCTTCGACGGCCCGATGTCGGTCAATCAACTGGCCGCGCGGCTGGAGGTGGCACCGACCACGGTCAGCCTGATGGTCGGCGACCTGGGTCGGCAGGGCGTCCTGGAACGGCACACCGATCCCGCCGACCGGCGTCGGTCGATCGTGGCGATCACCGAGGACCCGCAGACCCGGACGGCGATCGAGAACTGGCTGGCCAACGGCGCCGACGCCTGGCGCCGAGCCTTCGACCCGCTGTCGCCGGAACAGCGGGCGATGTTCGTGCGGACGATGGGCGCCTACGAGAACGGGGCCGTGCGGGGCGGGGCCACGCGGGACGGATCCGACCGGCACGCGGCGGTGCGCGAGCCCGAGTGAGCCGCGCGCCCGGGCGCGGACCCGCTCCCCGTCGACCCGGCACTCCCCGCTACCCGAGCGGCGCCGGCGGCAGATCGGCCTGCCGGCAGTCCGGGTGGGTGAAGTGGCGTGCGGGGTGGGAGGGTTCGGCGGCTCACGCGGTGTGCGAGAAGGGCTGGGCCCGCCAGTCCAGGCCCGCAGGCAGCACCGTGACCGGAGGCCGCGCGGGCGCCGGCGCAGGTGGAGTCGGGTCGGCGGCTCGATCGACCGGGTCCCCGAACGCCGTGCCCGATCCCGGGCAGGCGCGAATCCCGAACGGGTCCTGTGCACTGGGGCACACCGCGTGGTCCGGCACCACCGACCCGTCGTCGGCGTCGGCCGCGACCAGCACCACGCCGCACTGCGGGCACGCCCGTCGTACACCGGCGCCGCCGGCCGGCTCCGCATCCAGGTCGAGTTCGAACGCGTCGTCGAAGTCCTCGACGAGCACGCGCGGTCGAGTGCCTGCGGGCGCGTCTACGGCGATACTCATGGGGCTCCCCCTGTCGCCACAGCGCCGTGGTGACGGCGCGCTCCGCCGACGATAGTGCGCCCGACCGGAACGTTGCAGTACCCGTCCGGGGCCAATCGGCACGATGCGGGAATCGTCCCCAATCCTCCCGGCTTTCTCCGGCGTTCTACTCCTGTGGTGCGGCCTCCACCGCCCGGCGCAGCTGCTCCAGTCGGTACGGAACCGGTTCCCAGCCCGGTCGCCCGGCCATGTCCACGTTCAACCCGACCACCGTGCGCGTGTACGCGCGGGCGAGTCCGCGCGGCATCAGTGGCATCCCGGCGGGCCGGCGCCGGGAGTTGCCGTCCCGATCCGGCACCCCGGAGTGGTTGCCCCGGACCGACACCCACACGGCGGCCACCGGTCCCTGCACGTGGCGCACCAGTTCCTCGCGTACGTCCAACCAGCGGCCCAGCGCGGCCCGGGTGGGACCGGACAGCGGCAGTACTTCGACGACGGCCGGGTTGACCGTGCGCGCCTGTGGGCGCCGCACGATCCGCACCGTGCGCTCGTCCGGCGCCAGGTCGCTCAGCCGCAGCGCGCACAACTCGCCCACCCGCGCGCCGGTGTCCAGCACCACCCCGATCAGCGCGAACAGCCGGATCCGGCCCGGATCCGCGCCGCTGCGGTCGGCATGTGCGGCCAGCCAGTCCAGCAACAACGATCGTTGCCGGGCGCCCACCGGCGGCTTGAGTTCGGGAATCGCCGGTCGCTCCGGAAGCACGGCCGGCACCGACCCCGCCCGGGCCAGGATCTCCAGGCAGTCCATCCGCACCCGCATGCTCGCCGTCGTGGAGATGCCGGCTCCCGCCACCGCACGGGTGCGCAGCCGACCGCTCTGCGCGAGGTCCAGATAGCACCGCATCGGGTCGGCCGACAACAGCGCGGCGAGCGAGGCGCGGGCCTCGACCGGGAACCCCTCCTGCACCATCGCACGGCGCAACTCACCCACCACCCACCGCAGTTGCCGGGCCCGTGCGGCGGAGGTGTCGGCCCGCGCGGTCACCCGGAGCAGGGCACGGTCGAGCTGATCGAGCGCTGGGGCACGGTCCTGGGCGGCCATGGGGGCACTGTAACGACGGCCTCCGACGCGGCCCGGACGCCACACCCCGCCCCGATGCCCTAGGTTCGTCGTGTGGAGGACCTCGACCGACAGATCGTCAAACTGCTCCTGCAAGACGGGCGGATGAGCTACACCGACCTGGGCAAGGCCACCGGCCTGTCCACCTCGGCCGCACACCAGCGCGTGCGCCGACTCGAACAACGCGGCATCATCCGCGGCTACGCCGCCGTGGTCGACACCGAGGCCATCGGCCTGCCGCTGACCGCGTTCATCTCGGTCAAACCCATCGACCCCAGTGCGCCCGACGACGCCCCGGAGCGGCTGGCGAACCTCGAGGAACTGGAGGCGTGTCACAGCGTGGCCGGGGACGAGAGCTACATCCTCAAGGTCCGCGTCCGAACCCCGGGGGACCTGGAAACCCTGCTGGCCCGCATCCGGCTCCAGGCGGGCGTGTCCACCCGTACGACGGTGGTGCTGTCCACCCCGTACGAGGCGCGCGCGCCCCGGTTCTGAGCCCGGGCCCACATCACGCCGTCGCCGCACCGGGCGACGTCGGTGGTACAGAGCTGCCCCGCGCCGCGTCCCCCGGGCCCTGTCCTCGATCCCATGCCGAGCACCGCGACGCGGGATCGCAGACCGGCCCCGGGCTGGACGCGGCGCGTGTCACACCCCCGAAGGGGTGACCTCCGGCCGGGGGTTCGGCCCGGGCGGGCCACACTGGTGGTCATGACCACGCTCCTCCTGCGCAACGGCGCCGTGCACAGTCCGGCCGATCCCTTCGCGACCGCCATGGTCGTCGAGAACGACACCATCGCCTGGATCGGCGCGGAGGGGGCCGCCGCGGCCCACGTCGACGCCGTCGACGCGGTGCTCGACCTCGCGGGCGCGCTGGTGACGCCCGCGTTCGTGGACGCGCACGTGCACGCCACCGCGACCGGCCTCGCCCTGACCGGGCTCGACCTGACCGGCGCGCCGTCGCTGGCGTACGCGCTCTCCGCGCTGGAGGACCACGCCAAACGACGCGGCCTGTACGGAGTGGGTCACGTGCTGCTCGGCCACGGCTGGGACGACACCACCTGGCCCGAGGGACGCCCGCCCACCCCCGCCGAGTTGGACCGGGCCACCGGCGGCGCCACCGTCTACCTCTCCCGCACCGACGTGCACTCCGCCGCGTGCTCGCCCGCGTTGCTCGCCCTGGTCCCGGGCGAGCACGGCGACGCGCCCCTGGCCGGCAGCGTGCACCACGCGGCGCGGGCCGCCGCCAACGCCGCGTTGACCGCGGCCGACCGGATCGCCGCGCAGCGGGTCGCCCGGGCCCGGGCGGCGGCGCTGGGCATCGGCACGGTGCACGAGTGCGGCGGGCCGGAGATCGCCGGCGAGGCCGACTTCCGGGCCCTGCTGGCGCTGGCCCGGGACGAGGCGGGTCCGGACGTGGTCGGCTACTGGGGCGCGCTCGCCGACGACCCCGAGCAGGCCCGAGCGCTGCGCGGCGATCTGGGCGCGCACGGACTCGGCGGCGACCTGTTCATCGACGGCTCGCTCGGCTCGCACACCGCGTGCCTGCACGCGCCCTACTCCGACGACTCCGCCGCCGGTACCGGCCTGACCCACCTCGCGGCCGAGCAGGTCGCCGCCCACCTCGCCGCGTGCACCCGGGCCGGCATCCAGGCCGGCTTCCACGCCATCGGCGACGCCGCGATCGGCAGCATCACCGCCGCCGCCCGCGCGCTGATCCAGGGCCCGCACGGCGCGGCCTTCCGGGCGCTGCGGCACCGGGTCGAACATGCCGAACTGCTCGACGCCGAGGCCGTCGCGGCATTCGCCGAACTGGGTCTGACCGCCTCGGTGCAACCCGCCTTCGACGCCGCGTGGGGCGGTCCGGACGGCATGTACGCCCGCCGCCTGGGCGCCGAACGCGCCGCGCTGATGAACCCGTTGGCCGCGCTCAGCGCCGCCGGCGTACCGCTCGCGTTCGGTTCGGACGCGCCGGTCACCCCGCTCGACCCGTGGGGCACCGTGCGGGCGGCCGCCTTCCACCGCACGCCGGAGCAACGCATCAGCGTGCGCGCCGCGTTCGCCGCGCACACCCGCGGCGGCCACCGCGCGGTCGGTCGCGACGACGCCGGCGTGCTGGTGCCCGGCGCACCGGCCACCTACGCGGTGTGGGACACCACCGAGCTGGTCGTCCAGGCCCCGGACAGCCGGCTCTCCGGCTGGTCCACCGACCCGCGCTCGGGCACCCCCGGGCTGCCCGACCTGGCCCCCGACCTGCCGCTGCCGCGCTGCCTGCGCACCGCGGTGCGGGGCGCCACGGTGTACGCGGTCGAGGGCGCCCTCGACCAGGCCTGACCGAGCCGGCGGTCGGTACTCGCCGGCGTCCGGCGCCGCCCTAACCGGCCGGCGCCGGAGCCGCCGTCCCGGGTTGCTCCGCGACCGGGGCGACGGGTGCGGCCGTGGCCACCGGGGCACCCGGCCCCGGCTCCCCGGCCGCGTCCGGCCGCACCCGGCGCGGCTCGGGAACGGTCAACAGCGGCAGGAACACCTGCACGAGCGGCCCGATGGCCAGCGCGTACACCACGGTGCCCAACCCGAGCGACCCGCCCAGGACGAAGCCCACCAGCAGTACGGTCACCTCGATGCCGGTACGGATCAGCCGCACCGAACGCCCGGTGATCCGCACCAACCCGGTCATCAGGCCGTCCCGCGGCCCCGGGCCCAGGCGCGCACCGATGTACGCGCCGCCGGCCACCGCGTTCAGCACCACCCCGGAGACCAGGAAGGCCAATTGCCAGACCAATGCGTCCGGCGCGGGCAACCACCGCAGCGAGGCGTCCACGGCGATGCCGATCACGAACACGTTGCTCACCGTGCCCAGGCCCGGGCGCTGGCGCATCGGCCACCACAGCAGCAGCACCGCGGCGCCCACCACGATCGTCACCACGCCGAAGCTCCACCCGGTGCGCTCCGCGAGCCCCTGATGGAACACGTCCCACGGATCCAGGCCCAACCCGGCCCGGATCATCAACGCCATGCTGAACCCGTACAGCGTGAGTCCCGCATACAACTGGATCAATCGCCGGACCCACGACCAAGCCACCGTGCACCTCGTTCGTCACCTGACTGCCAATAAAGAGCCAACGGTGAAACAATCACCGACACCGGACCACGAATCCATAGCCAATTCGACAGGAGTGGACTGATGAGCGCGCCTCACCTGACCGTCAGCAGCACCCGCCTCGCCGACCTCCTGCACCCCTGGACCACCACGACCCAGTCCGCGGCGCGCACCGGCCCGGCATATCGCACGCTCGCCGATCGCATCCGTGCCCTGCTCCTGGACGGTCGGATCCCGCTGACCGCGCGCCTGCCCGCCGAACGCGGCCTCGCCGACCGGCTGGGGATCAGCCGCACCACGGTCGCCGCCGCCTACGAACTCCTGCGCACCGACGGCTACCTGACCAGCCGGCGCGGCTCCGGCAGCTGGACCACCCTGCCCGGCACGCACACCGAGATCCCCACCCGAGGGCTGAGCCCGAGCACCACCACCGGCGTGATCGACCTCGGCGTCGCGGCCCTGCCCGGCCCCGGCCGCGCGCTGCACCAGGCGGTCGCCGACGCCACCGACTCGCTGCCCACCTACACCACCGGCCACGGCTACCTGCCCGGCGGCCTGCCGGTCCTGCGCGACACGCTGGCCCAGCGCTACACCCGCCGCGGCGTGCCCACCACACCCGACCAGATCCTGGTCACCCCCGGCGCACTGGCCGCGGTCACCCTGGTGCTGCGCACCCTGGCCGGCCCCGGCGACCGGGTCGCGGTGGAATCGCCCACCTACGCCAACGTGCTGGACGCCATCCGGCAGGCCGGGAACCGACTCGTGCCGGTGCCGATGACGGACACCGGCTGGGACGTGGAGACCTGGCGCGACACGCTGCGCACGGCCGCACCCCGGCTGGCCTACCTGATCCCGGACTACCAGAACCCGACCGGCCACCTCGCGGACGCCGGCATCCGCCGCACCCTGGTGGACCTGGCCCGCAACACCGGGACCACGCTGATCGTCGACGAGACGTGCTTCGACCTGGCCCTGGACGTCGCCCCGGCGGACCGGCCGCTGCCGATGGCCGGCTTCGACCGGACGAACAACGTGGTCACCATCGGATCCACCTCGAAGACCTTCTGGGGCGGCCTGCGGATCGGCTGGATCCGGGCCACTCCGGACCTGGTCCGCCGAATCGCCGCCACCCGCGCGTCCTTCGACGTCGGCGCGCCCGTGCTGGACCAACTCGTCACCCACCATCTGATCACCGACCACGAGGACGCGATCCTGGAGAGCCGCCTGCCGGCGCTGCGCGCCGCCCGGGGCGCGCTCGCCGAAGCCCTCGCCGACCGGCTGCCCGACTGGACGTTCGCGATGCCGGTCGGCGGCCTGTCGTTGTGGGTGCGCACCGACGGCACCTCCAGCCTGACCCTGGCCGAGGCCGCGGCCCGGCACGGCGTACGCATCGCGGCGGGCACCCACTTCGGCACCGACGGCACCTTCGAGCACCACGTGCGACTGCCCTACGCGCACGATCCGGCGACGCTGACCGAGGCGATCCGCCGATTGGCGACCGCCGTGGGCGAGACCGAACGCAGCCGGCCCGGCGCCTACACGGGATTCTCGGCGGCGGCGGTAGTGGCCTGAACCGACCGCCGGCACCGACCCGACCGCCGTGTGGGTGAACGCGCACCAGGTCCACGTTCGCGCGGTGGGCCCCGAGCCGTGTACAACACCATGGAAGCCCGCAACGCGCGCGACACGCCGACATCGCCGCCGCCCCGACCCGGGCCCGATCGCCCCGCGAGCGATCCGACGAAGGGGTACGGAAGCCTCGTCGAGACCCATTAGGGGAACGATTGCGCCACCCGGCGGGCGTACACCACCCACACCACTGCCGCACCACCCGGCCGCTGACCTGCACCGATACCGTATACGTGCAGGTCAGTGCGATGTTGACACCGCGCCTGCATCGCCCAGTACGTTCGACCCGGTCCACCGCAGGACGACCGGCAGGAGAACACCCTCCCCGAGCACGCGCACGCCTCCGGGCCACAGGTGGCACAGCCACCGGGCGCCAGGTCCGGAACCGGCATGACACGCGCCGGGAGGCCGCCCCACGCGGCCACGAACGGCAGAGCGGCACCCGTGCAGCCGCCCCGCCGGACGCGAGCACACCCCGTGCCGGAAGGTGAGACCGCGGCAGAGCCCGGTCGCCCAGTAGACAACGACCACCGCGACCGACAGCCAGCCGGTCCGGGGCCGGCCCGAAGGGCGACCGAGCTCCCGCCGTCACCAGCCCACCGCCGAGCACGAGCCGAAACCGAACGCCCACCTCGAACGTTGTAACGTCACTGCATCACCCGACCGGCGCAACTCCGTGCCGCGCGCGGCAGCAGCGATCCGCAACGACCCAGCGAGGGGGCCCCACGGTGCCGCAGCTCGACAGCACCACAGTGCCCGAGGGCGTCTCGCCCACGGCGCCGGCCCCCGCTCGCAAGCAGCGCCTGCGCCGCACCCGCGCCACCGCCGTGAGCATCTACCGGCGCCCCGCCCGCCCGGTCACCGCACTGGTCGCCGGCCTGTCGCTCGCGCTCGCGTTCCCGCCCTACGACATCTGGCCGCTGAGCATCCTCGCGGTCACCGCGCTCGGCATCGCGGTGCACGGGCAGCGCACCCGCACCGGCTTCGGCTACGGCCTGCTGTTCGGCCTGCCGTTCATGCTGTGGCTGCTCAAGTGGCTGCGCGTGGTGGGACCGGACGCGTGGATCGTGCTGTCGGTGGTGCAGGCGCTGTACATCGCCGCCCTGGCCGCCGCGCTCACCCTGATCGGCAAGCTGCGGTTGTGGCCGCTGTGGACCGCGTGCCTGTGGGTCGCCGAGGAACTGGTGCGCGACCGCATCCCGTTCGGCGGCTTCCCGTGGGGCCGACTGGCGTTCGCCAACACCGCGACACCGTTCACCCCGATCGCCGCCCTCGCCGGCGCCCCCGGGGTGACCTTCGCCGTCGCGCTCACCGGCGCGCTGCTCGGGTGGGCCGCGCTGCGGCTGTACGGGCTCTACGCGGGTCGGGACGGCGCATCGGCCGCCGAGACCCCGGAGGGCGTCCGTACGCCGCGCAGCGCCGTTCCGCTGGCTCTGGGCGCCATCGGCCTGGCGATCGCCGTCCCCGCGAGCGCCTACGCGGTCCCGATACCCACCGGAGGCCACGCCGCCGGCCCCGACACCGCGACCATCGCGGTCGTCCAGGGCAACGTCCCGCGCACCGGCCTGGACTTCCTCGGCCAACGCCGCGCGGTCCTGGACAACCACGTGCGACAGACCCACAAGCTGGCCGCCGACGTGCGGGCCGGCAAGGTCGAGAAGCCCGAACTGGTGATCTGGCCGGAGAACTCCTCCGACCTGAACCCGTTCGAGGAACGCGACGCGTACGCGCTCATCGACGGCGCGGTCAAGGACATCGGCGTCCCCGTGCTCACCGGCGTCCTGGTCGCCGGCCCCGACGCCACGCACATCCAGAACCAGGGCATCGTGTGGGACCCGGTCACCGGCCCCGGCGCCTCCTACACCAAGCGCCACCCGGTGCCGTTCGGCGAATACATCCCGATGCGCGAACTGCTCACCAAGTTCATCAGCCGGCTCGAACGTGTCCCGCGCGACTTCTACCCCGGCAAGACCGTCGGCGTCATGCAGCTGGGCCCGGCCCGGATCGGCGACGTGATCTGCTTCGAGATCGCCTACGACAACGTCACCCGCGAGGCGGTCACCCACGGCGGTCGAGTGTTGGTCGTGCAGACCAACAACGCCACCTACGGGCGCACCGGACAACCCGAGCAGCAACTCGCGATGTCCAGGCTGCGCGCGATCGAGCACGGCCGCGCGGTGCTGATCGCGGCCACCTCCGGCATCAGCGCGATCGTCATGCCGGACGGAAAAGTGGTCGAACGCACCCGCGAATTCACCGCCGACACCCTGGTCATGGACATTCCACTGCGCGACGACCGCACGCTCGCCACGCGACTCGGTTCGGCTCCCGAGTGGATCCTGGCTATCGTCGGTCTCCTCGCCTGCGCGTACGGCATCCTCCGCCGTCGGCGCAAGCCCTGGATCACCACCCCCGGCATCCCGCCGACCCCCGCCGACGCCGGCGTCGACACCCGCGCCGACGCCAACGCCATCAAGGAGATGATGTGACCGACAGCGAGCAGACCAGCTTCGCCGATCTCGGCAAGGTGCTCGTCATCATCCCCACCTACAACGAATCGGAGAACATCGAGCCGATCGTCGCCCGCCTGCGCGCAGCCGTGCCGGACGTCGACGTGCTGATCGCCGACGACAACAGCCCCGACGGCACCGGCGACATCGCCGACACGCTCGCCGAGCACGACCCGCACATCCAGGTCATGCACCGGGCCGGCAAGGAGGGCCTGGGCGCCGCCTACATCGCGGGCTTCCGCTGGGGCATCGACCGCGGCTACGACATCCTGGTGGAGATGGACGCCGACGGCTCGCACCAGCCCGAGCAGCTGCCGCGCCTGCTCGAAGCGGTGCGCGACGCGGACCTGGTGCTGGGCTCGCGCTGGGTCCCCGGCGGTGGCGCGGTCAACTGGCCCGGACACCGCAAGCTCATTTCCCGGGGCGGCAGCACCTACTCGCGGCTGATGCTCGGCGTCGACATCCACGACGTCACCGGCGGGTTCCGGGCCTTCCGCAAGGACACCCTGCTCGGCATCGGCCTGGACGAGGTCGCCTCGCAGGGCTACTGCTTCCAGGTGGACCTGGCCTGGCGCGCGATCCGCAAGGGCTACCGCGTCCTGGAGGTGCCGATCACCTTCATCGAACGCGAGCGCGGCAACAGCAAGATGAGCAACTCGATCGTCGCCGAGGCGCTGTGGCGGGTCACCGCATGGGGCGTCGGCCGCCGGGTCGGCAAGTACCCGAACGAGAGCGCCCCCGAGACCGCCGCCGCCCATCCCGGACGCCCCGGCGGTACGAGCGGCCCCGGCGACCCGGGCGCAGCCCGGAGCACCGAGGGCGAGGGCGCCCCGGGCACCGGCTCCACCGGTTCCACGAGCACCACCGGATCCGCCGGCGCCACCGGCTCCACCCCGCCGAGGACGTGATCGCGTGAGTACCCCGCTGCGCCGAGCGGCCATGCTCCTGCCGATCGTCGCGCTGCCACTGGCCGAGATCTACGTGATCAGCCGGGTCGGCGGCGCCATCGGGGCGGGTCGGACCTTCCTGCTGATCCTGGCCGGCGTCGCGCTGGGCTCGCTGGTGATCCGCTACGAGGGCCGCCGGGTGTTGACCCGGCTGCGGGCGCTCGGCGAACAGGCGCAGCGCGAGGGCCAGAGCGACCCGACCGTGCTCGCGGCCCAGGGCAAGGAGGCGACCAAGGCCGCCGCCGACGCGGGCGTGGTGATCCTGGGCGGCATCCTGCTGATCATCCCCGGGTTCATCACCGACGTGCTGGGCCTGCTCTGCGTGCTGCCGTTCACCCGGCCGCTGATCCGGCGACTGATCGGCACCGTGGTGGCCGCGAAGGTGGCGAGCAGCCCGCGGTTCTCCGGCGTGGTGCAGGAGGCGCGGATCCACCGCCCGGACGGCAAGATCGTGCGCGGCGAGGTGATCGACCCGCAGGACGTGCACCGCGACGACGACCCGCCGCGGCAGCCGCCGCGCGAACTGCCCTGAGGGCGGTTCCCGAGCGGCCCGGCGGGACACGACGCCACGGCACGACCGGACACAGCACGACGCCCGGGGCGCCACGATCGTGAGATCGTCGGCGCCCCGGGCGTCGGTGCCACCTGTCGACGGGATCCGCACGTGCCCGGAGCGGGCTCGCGCGGTGCTCGCTCAGGCGCTCTTGCGGTTGTTGCGCGGATCGTGGTGGAGGTTGATCCCACCCGACCGCAGTACGGCGAGGCGCTCGGCGAGCACCTCTTCCAGCTCTTCCCGGGTACGCCGCTCCATGAGCATGTCCCAGTGTGTGCGCGTGGCCTTGTTCTTCTTTTCCTCCGGCGGCGTGCCGTCCACCAACTGCGCGACGGCACCGCAGCTGCGGCACTCCCACGTCGAGGGGATCTCCGCCTCGACGGAGAACGGCATCTCGAAGCGGTGCCCCCTGGGGCAGTCGTACTCCACGGTGCGACGCGGCGCCAGATCGATACCGCGATCGGTCTCGTAGCTGGTGGCGCCAAGGCGTGTGCCGCGGAGAGCTCGCTCACTCATGAATCGTGCCTCCTGGCTTGATCTACCCACATCGACAGGTCTTGCTGTCTCGTCCGTTTGCAGAACGCGTGACGGGCCCCGAAGATTCCCGACCGAGGGGTCGGTGGGCAGGAGCCGGGGTCCGTGACGGTGAGTAGCTACCCTAAAACGGATGATTCATTACATCGCCGGGAGAAAGTGACATAAAACTCGCCTGATCGGCCCGGGAATCGACGACGTACACCTGCCCGGTATGTACGTCGCCACGCACAGCGAAGTCGGACCGGCCCATCGGCCCGGCGTCGCGCCGTGCGATCCGGTGTGGGTGATGCGGGTGTGACGGGTGCGCCCGACGGGCGGGGACGAGCCGGGCGTCAACGATCACGGATCTCCGCCCAGACGATCTTTCCGGTGTCCGTGGGACGCACGCCCCAATCGGTGGTCATCCCGGCCACGATGCACAACCCCCGATGCCGCTCGTCGTGGCCGGGCGAGGCGATCTCCTTGGGCAGCCTTCCGTCGTGGTCGACCACCTCGACGATCAGCCGGCCGGGGTGATGGCGCAGTCGCAGTTCCATCGGCGTGCGGGCGTGCTCGGCCGCGTTGGAGACGAGTTCGGTGACCACCGAGCACGTGGTGTCGCTGTGGTCGGTCAGGTCCCAGCGGCCCAGCGTGGCACGGACGAAGTCGCGGGCCTCGCGGGCCGAGCGCGGCGTCGGCGGCAGATCCAGGCCCGCGGTCCGCTCGATGCTGTGCCGGGCGCGCACCAGCAGCAGCGCGACGTCGTCCGGCTCCTGGCCGGTGAGCATGGTCTTGGTGAGCAGGTCGGCGACATCGGCGACGTTGTGGGCGCCGCCGGTGGTGCCGTCGATGTGCTCGGTCAGTTCCTGGAGTCGGTCGGTGAGCGAGGCGTCGTGCGACTCGACCAGGCCGTCCGTGTACAGGAGCAGCTGGTCGCCGGTGTCGAAGCCGACGACCGCGTCGTCGAAGGTGGTGCCGTCCAGGCCGAGCGGCACGCCGAGGTCGTCCTCCAGGAGTTCGACCTTGCCGTCCGCGCCGATCAGGGCGGGCGGCAGATGGCCGGCGTTGGACCAGTGCACGGTGGCGTCGCCGGGATCGTAGACGGCGTAGACGCAGGTGATGATCTGGTCCTCGCTGCCGAGCCCGGTGACCAGCCGGTTGAGGTGCCGCATCACCTGCCCGGGCGGCAGGTCCATCACCGCGTACGCCCGTACCGCGGCGCGCAGTTGGCCCATCACGGCGGCGGCCTGCAGACCTCGGCCCATCACGTCGCCGACCACCAGGGCGATCCGGCCGGCGGACAGCGGGATCACGTCGAACCAGTCGCCGCCGACCTGTTGGCCCTTGGCGCCGGGCAGGTAGCGGAAGGCGATGTTGAGCTCGTCCAGGTCGGGCGGAACCTGCGGGAGCAGGCTGCGCTGGAGTTCGACGGCGGTGTCGCGCACGCTGCGGAACAGCCGGGCGTTCTCGATCGCGGTGGCGGCCTGCGCGGCGATGCCCAGGGCGAGTTGTTCGTCGCGTTCGGTGAACACGTCGGCCCGGGTGTGGCAGAAGGAGAACGCGCCCAGGTCCTCGCCGGTGGCGGTGGTCACCGGGATGGTCAGCAGGCTGCGTACGGGCGGTTGGCCGTCGGCGCTGATCCGATAGGGCAGCAGTCGGCCGGCGGCGGGGTCCTCGGTGAGGTCGCCGCGGCGCACGGTGACCGGCGGCGCGGTGGTGGTCTGCGGGCGGCTGCGCGCGGCGAGTGCGGGCCGGGGCCGGGGCAGCCGGTCGATCAGGGTGGGGTCCGGGCTGGTGACGGCGTAGCGGGTGTCCGCGACGCCGCCGGTGTCGTAGTCGATGTAGCGGAAGATGCCGTGCTCGGCGGCGATCACCGAGGTGGCGGCGTCGGTGGCGGCCTGGACCAGGCGTTCGAGGTTGAGTTCGCGGGTGAGCTTCTGGCCGACCCGGTACAGGGTCTCGACGATCCGGGTCTCCTGATCGAGTCGGCGCTGCTTGTAGGCGAGTTGCTCCTGCTGCGAGCGGACCCGGTCGCGGGCGTCCTCGGCGACCAGGGCCTGTTGCGCGGTGGTGCCCTCGTGGGCGGCCAGGAGTTGTTCGAGGGCGTCCAGGCGCGCGGCGGCCACGTGTGTGGTGGGGGTGGGCTGGGAGGGGCCGCCGGCGAACAGCGGCGCGGTGTTGAGCGGGAGCAGGGCCAGCCGGGTGGACACGGCGACGGTGCGGAAGAGTTCGGCGATCCGGGCCGGCACGGGTACGCGGGTGAACATCAACACCGTGAACAGTTCGCCGTCGGGGAGCTTGCCGGCGTAGCCGACCACGGATTTTATGCCGCTCGCCCGGATGAACTCCTTGTCCGGGACGGCGTCGCTGGTGAGCGCATCCGGGATGTGGTGGATGTCGTGCCGGTCCCACTCGTTGTCGGTGGGCAGCGGCCCGGCCACGATCTCCTCGGCGGTGACCCCGAGTTGCTCCAGCATGGCGCTGATCATCGGCGCCCGGCGGACCGCGTTCGCACTCGGGAAGGCGACCACCTGGTGGTGCCGCGATCGGGTGCGGTCGCACCACTCGGGCAGGTCGCCGACGGTGGCCAGCAGGGTGAGGCAGCGCAGGTCCGGGTGCGGGGCCAGATCGGGTTGCCGGCGCAGCGCGCGCTGTTCCAGGTCTGGGGTGAGGTTGCGCCAGGGCATGGTCTGGAACAGGCGGACGAGGACGAGTTGGGGCTGCCCGGTGTGCGGGTCACGGAAGGTGGTGCGCAGGTGCTGCACGATCGCGCGGGCCGCGTCCTCGGTGGTGGCCGAGTCGGCGGTGACTTGGCGCAGTTCGGAACTGCACACGACCATGTCGCTGACGGTGAAGTTGGCGAGGTCGAACACTGGGCGTCCACGTCCTCCGTGGGGGTACGGGCCCCCATCATGGCGCGCGAGTGGGGACGGAGTGGTGCGTTTTGGGTATTTGCCGGTGCGCCGGGCGTACGTCGAGGCCCCCCGAGCGTGGCGTGCTCGGGGGGCCTTCGTGGGGATGTCGGGGAGCGTCACGGCGGCTGTTGCGGGGTCCTTGCGAGCCTTGGTGAGAGCGTGGCGCGGGGTGGCGCGCCGGGGTTCAGCCGGTGGGCTCGGGCTCGCGTTCGGGTGTCTTGGCGAGCGAGATCGAGGGCACCTCGACGGGGAGGGCGTCGGCGTGACGGGGCAGCAGCGCGAGCAGGCGCATGCGGTCGGCCTCCGAGGTGTCCTCCTCCAGCGGATCGGGGGTGTGCGGGATCTGGATGCGCACCACGGGGCCGTTGCCGATCCGGACGTAGCCGCGACCGGGAGGCATGCCCTCGCCGCCGGAGACGCCGGGGGTGGCGCCCAGCACGGTGAGGACGGTCTCCGGGTCGAGCGGGCCCAGCACGACGCGGGTGTGCGTGTCGGCGATCAGCGTGGGGCGCAGCCGCTCCAGGTGGCTGGGGCGGGCGCTGGTGATCACGCCGATGTGCGCGGCGCGACCCAGGCGCAGCGGGAGGTCGAGCAGTTCCTGCGGGTCGGTGGTGCCCTGACCGGCGGCGAGGTCGGAGAGTTCGGTGATCTCGTCGAGGATCACCCACAGCGGGCGGCGGGCGTTGTCCGGGACCGGTGTGCCGTGTTGCTTGGCATAGGTGACGGCGGCGATCCGGCGTTCGGTCTCGTGGCGCAGCCAGGTCAGGGTTTCCAATGCGCCGTGGTAGCCGGTCTCGATCCGCAGGATGTTGCGCCGGCCGGCCAGGCACGCGTAGTCGCCGGAGCCGCTGCCGTCGACGACCACGATGTCGCCGTCCCGGGCGGCCTGGAGGGCGATGGTGCGCAGCAGGTTGGACTTGCCCGCGCCGGGGGCGGCGACGGCGAGCAGGTGCGGGTCGGTGCTGCGGTTGCCGGTGCGCCAGATGACCGGCGGGAGTTGCCGGATGGTGTCGTCCACGTGCACCGGGATGCGGCGGTTGGTGCTGCCCGCGTCGGTGATGCCGAGCAGGATCTCGCACGGCGCGGTGACGAACTGCTGGGCGGGCACGGCCGTGGGCAGCGGGGGCAGGGCGGCCAGGGTGAGGTGGTTGCTCTCGGTGTCCCACTCGTAGACGTACTCGCGACCGCGGCCGAGCTTGGCCTGGAGCACCCGTTCGATCCGGGCCCGGGCGGCGGGGTCGTCGTCGGTGAAGTAGGGGCTGTAGGTCAATTCGAGGCGGACGATCCGGTCGCCGTCGAGTTCCCAGTGTCGGAAGGCGTTCTGGTACGGGCCGCCGGGGTGGAACAGCCGGGCGGGGTCGTGGTCGTCGGCGAGGTAGGGCACCAGGCCGTTGTAGACGGTCTGGAGTTTGACGTCGGTGGGATCGGGGCCGGGCTCGGTGGCGGGCTTCTCCTCGCGGCCGAGCCAGGCGGCGCCGGCCAGCACCAGGAGCAGGGCGATCAGCGGGGCGTAGGGCAGGTAGTAGAGGGCGAGCAGGACCGCGGCGATGCCCGCGGCGCCGGCCTTGCGCTTGTCCGCCGAGGCGCCCTTCCACCAGTTGCGCGCCCATCCGAGCTGCCGGTTCAGACCTCGGGTGAGGGTGAGCACGGGCGAGAAGGTGTCCCGCGTGACGTGGGTGATGCGATGCGCGCGGGTGCGGGTGTTGCCGATGCCGTCCTTGGCGCGCCGGGCGATGGCGGCGAGGGATTTGGGGCCGGGGGACATGCGGTCTCCGTGAGGGGTCGGTTCGGGTAGGCGGGAGGCCCCGGTTCGGGGGATGAGCCGGGGCCAGGGCGTGTCCTCGAAGGCCCGCCGGGTCCGCGGCCGTCGACACCTGGGTGGTGGTGTCGCGCGGTTGCGGCCGGTCCGGCGGGGGATCGAGGACACGCCCTGGCGGCGGTGGGGACGGGCGGCCGGTCAGAAGTTGAGGCCGCTGAGCAGGTTGGCGATGCTGTTGCCGCTCGCCGCGATGTGCGGGGCGATCGAACTGCCTGCCAGGTAGAACCCGAAGAGGGCACAGACGAGGGCGTGCGGGAGTCTCAGCCCGTCCTTGCGGAAGAAGACGTAGGCGATGACGCCGAGCAGCAGGACGCCGGAGATGGACAGAACCATGGGTGCTCCTTCGGGCGGCGCACTCAGTGTGTGGCGTGCGCGGTGAGGATCCCGGTTCGGCCGAGGCCGTACAGGACCAGGAGGGTGGCGCCGAGGCGCCCGGGGGTGGACAACGCCCAGAGGGCGGCATGGAGGGCGATCACCAGCGGGAGCGTGGTGAGCGCGTAGACGGTGTGGAAGGTGCGGGAGTGGGCGGTGTCGGCGCGGGTGGCGGGAGCCAGGGTGCGGCGGACCACCGAGACGAGGGAGGGCAGTGCGGGGGCGGGTGGGGCGGGTGGGTTCCCGGTGACCGGGGTCGGGTCGGCGACGGGGCCGGGTGCGGGGGCGGTGTCGGGGTCGGTGGGGGACTTGGAGCGGGGATAGGGCAGCAGTCGCATGTGGGTGAGGCGCATGTGGATGTGGGTCTCCCCGAGGTGCCGGGTGCCGGGTTGGGGTGCCGGCCGGTTGGCCTATCGACGTATTACCTAAAGTGCTCTTATCGTGACAAATGGTGCGCACGTGTCAAAGCATCAAACGGGTGGAATCGCCACGTCTTTTCCGGCGATCCACTCGTATGGGTGACTCGGAGAGCCCGTACGCGCGGGCGGGAGGCTCGAGTTGCGGCGGACCCGGCCGAGGCTGCGGGCTCCGTCGCGGCGGGGCGTACCCGATGTCGATTTCGCGACGAACTCACCCATTGGAGTGGCGCCCGGGCGGCGGCCGGAGGGGTGGCCGGAGCGGCGGCCGCCGATCGGGTCGTTTCCACACCGGTCCGGTTCTGGCAGCGTGAGGCCATGGCCATCCTGCTCGTCGTGCACCACACGCCCTCGCCCACACTCGCCGAGATGCTGGAGGCGACGCTCGCCGGCGCCCGCGATCCGGAGATCGAGGGCGTCGAGGTCCGGGTCCGGGCCGCGCTCACCTGCTCGCCGGTCGAGGTCCTGGAGGCGGACGGCTACCTGCTGGGCACACCCGCGAACCTGGGCTACATGTCGGGGGCGCTGAAGCACTTCTTCGACTCGGCCTACTACCCCTGCCTGCACGAGACGGTCCGCCGTCCCTACGGCCTGTACGTACACGGCGGGAGCGACACCACCGGCGCGGTCCGCTCGGTCGAATCGGTGGCCACCGGCCTGCAATGGCGGCGGGTCCGCCCGCCGGTGGAGGTCGCCGGACCGCCCACCCGCGACACCCTCGCGGCCTGCACCGAATTGGGTGCCGTCGTGGCCGCCGAACTGATGTCTCTGGAGTAACGCGGCCCGGCCTCCGGACGGGAGGCCGAGCCGCGCGCCCACCACCCTGCGGCGGACCGGCCGGTCGCAGCAACGACGGCCACGCACAGCATGTCTGGTGGGGCCGACACGCAGGTGGCCAGGGGGCGGTTCTCGACCGGAGCGAGGGGCGTCGCGGCGTGGTCGGTCGCGGCGTGGTCGGTCGTGGCGTGGTGGGTCGATTCGCACCGCGCGGTGTGCCGGTGCGACGGCCTCGACGCGCCGGGCAGATGGGCGCTTGGCCGCCGCGTGGTCGGTTGCTTCGGTGCGAGGTGGTGACGCGTGGCCCGGGACGCGGGCTCCGTTGCGGGCGGTGGTGCGTCGGTCAGTGTGGGCGGGCCCAGTGTGGGGGGTGGGTTCGGGCGGTGCGCAGGGCGGCGGGGGTGGGGCGTTCGACCGTGTCGGGGACCGCTTCCAGCGGGATGGACAGGGCTCTCGCCCAGGTGCGGCGCCAACTGAGGCGGCGTTGGGTTCGGGCGGCCTCGCGGCGGGCGCGGGCGGTGGCCCGGCGGGCGATCTCGGCGCGGGCGAGCACCTGGCTGCGCAGCCACAGGGGGCGCGTGTGCAGGAGCTCCTCGACGTAGGCGGTGGTCCACTTGTTGCTGCGCGGGCGCAGGTCCAGGACCAATTCCACCGGCAGCCCGAAGAGTTCGGCCACGGCGTCGTCGGTGAGGTGGTCGACGATCGCCTCGGCGGCGCGGCACACCGCCTCGGCGCGGCGCTGCTGGGCGTGCCATTCGCGATCGAGCCAGCGGGTGACCGCGGCGGTGGCGTGTTCGAGTTCGCGGTCGGCGTGCAACTCCAGCAGCCAGCGCGGCGGGTCGGTGGCCAACCGGTGCAGCAGGTCGGTGCTGATGTGCTGGTCGATCGACGGGATGCGGTGCGCGATGTCCTCGGCGGGCACGCCCAGCGTGGCCCACACCCGGTGCGGTCGGGCGAGGGAACGCAGCGCGGTGATCGCGCGGGGGGTGGCGGCGGCGAGCAGATCGGCGATCTCGGCCGGCTTGTAACGACACTGGTCGCCGATCTCGGCGATGTCGCGCACGCGCGGGTCGCCCATGAACCGGCGCAGCCGCGCGGGCGCGGTGCCGTGCAGGCGGGCCAGCGCGCAGGCGAAGGCGATCACGTCGGCCGGGTCGGTCTGCCGGTCGGGGGCCAGCGTCGCGAGGTAGCGGCGCGCGTGGTGCGCACGTTCGCGGTTGTGCGCGCGGGTGGCGGCGGCCTTGGTCGCGGCCAGTGACCGGGCCACCCGCCGGGCGGCCTCGCGCAGTTCGCGATCCGCGGTGATGTGCGGATGCAGCGTGTCCACGTCGGCGGTGCGGTAGTAGCGCACCTCCAGGTCCCGGCCGTACCGGGAGACCCGCACCCGATCCACGACGGGCAGCCCGGCGGCCTGGGCGACCCGCCGGAAGCGCTCGCGGCTGATGCCCAGGCGGTGCGCGGCCTCGGTGGCGGTGAGTGGTTCTTCGCGACTGAGCGCGGTGAGGAAGGGGCCGGGGTCGGCGGCGGCGCGGGCGACCGCGTCGGCGTCGAAGGTGCCGTCCTGGTGTTGTGCGAGCAGTCCTGTTCGGGCGGCGAGGCGGACCTGGCGGGGGACGAGCCCCAGCGCCTTGCCGACGCGCGCCGCACCGATGCCTCCTCGGGTCACGACCGGCCCCTTCCGTACGGGTGACACCGAACGGGGCGACGATAGAACGGCTGCGGGGCGTGAGGGAGGGCAAAGGGCGAAATCCGCCCGATCGTGCGGGGAAGCGATAGGGCAGGTTACGGCAAATGGGGGAGGGTGGGTGGGTTGTCGAGGCAGCGGATCGAGGTGCCTCGACAACCCGATTGCTTCGGTCGCGCCCGCGTGGCGGTTCGACCCCGATACAGGTGCGCGGCCTCGGTCCCGACGCTTCGGTCGCGCCCGCGTGGCGGTTCGATCAGTCGGTGGGGTCGACCAGGCCGCCCTGCCCGCCCTGCCCGCCCTGCTCGCCGTGCCCGTCGGACAGGGCGAGTTCGAAGCAGGCGAGCGGGACGACGCCGTGATCGTCGCGGTACGGCGGGATGTCCCGGTAGCCCAGGGCTCGATACAGGCCGATCGCGCCGGTGCGCTGCGGCAGGCAGTCCAGTACGACGCGGCGCGCGCCCACCGTCCGGGCATGCGCGTGCAGGCGGGCCATCAGGGCCTGGGCGACGCCGTGTCCGCGGGCGTGCGGGAGCACGTACAGGCGTTTGACCTCGGCGGTGTCGGCGTCGAGGAGATGGACGCCGACACCGCCGGCGGGCCGACCGTCCAGGAGGGCGGTGAAGTAGGCGCCGGGATGGGCGTAGTAGTCGGCCGGGTCGTCGTGGTCCACGCGGAAATAGGGCGGTAGTCGATCGGGGCTTTCCCAGCCCGGGTAGCCGGTTTCCTCGGCGGTCGCGTTGTAGTACGAGAAGAGCAGGTCGCGGGCGTGGGCGAGGTCCGTGGTGATGGTCGGACCGGAGGCGATCGTCATGGCAGGGGACCTTAGAGGCGACCACCGGGACGCGGCCCTGCGGGTGGCCGAGGCGGCCGAGGGGGTCGGGGCAGGCGAGGCGGGAGAGGAGAGAACGACCGGGCGAGGCACGGGAGGCCGAGACCCCCCGGGGATCGTCGCCGGCGCTCGCCCGAGCAGCGCCGCCGGCCGCCCTCGGCAGCCGAACAGTGGAACCTGATCGTGTCGCGGAGCCGAGCCGGCCGATGTCCCGGTTGGTGACCTTACGGTCGGATACATGCGTATTGTCATTGCGGGTGGACACGGAAAGATCGCACTTCGGCTGGAGCGGTTGCTCGCCGAGCGCGGACACACGGTGGTCGGGCTCATTCGCAACCCCGACCATGCGAACGACCTGGTGGCGGCCGGCGCCGAGCCGGTCGTGTGCGACCTGGAGCGGGCGCCGGTCGAGGAGGTCGTCGAGCACCTGGTCGGCGCGGACGCGGTGGTGTTCGCGGCGGGTGCGGGGCCGGACGGTACCCGCGAGCGGACCATGACGGTCGACTACGGCGGCGCGGTACTGCTCGCCGACGCGGCCGAGGACGCGGGCGTGCGGCGCTACGTGATCGTGTCCTCGATGGGCGCCTCGACCCGGCCGCCCGCCGACACCGACCCGGACTTCGCGCTCTACCTCAAGGCCAAGGGCGAGGCCGACGAGGACCTGAGTTCGCGCGGCGCGCTCGACCTGACCATCCTGCGCCCGGGCCGACTCACGGACGATCCCGGTACCGGGCTGATCGCACTGTCCGAGCGGGAAGGCCGCGGCGCGATCCGCCGGGACGACGTGGCGGCGATCCTGGCCGAGCTGGTCACCCGGCCCGGCACGATCGGCAAGACCCTGGAGGCCGTCGGCGGCGACGTGCCGGTCGCCGAGGCGGTCAAGTACGCGGCGGAGAAGCCTCGCTCGTGAGATCCAGCGCCATCAGTACGTCGTCCACATAGCGTCCGCCGAGCAGGAACTCGCCCTCCAGGACGCCCTCGATCCGGTAGCCGGCGGCCAGGTACAGGGCCCGGGCGGCGGTGTTGCCGCCGAGTACCCGCAGGGTGATCCGACGGGCCCCGCGCCTGCGCGCCTCGGCCTCGGCCGCCGCGAGCAGCGCCCGGCCGACCCGGCGGCCCTGGTGGTCGGGGTGCACCGCGAGCCCGTTGACGATCTGCACGTGCCCGGTGGCCGGGCACAGCGTCGAGCGCTCCAGCAGCACGTAGCCCAGCACGAGGTCGCCCTCGTGGGCGACGAGCGTGTCGCGCACGTGCTCGGCACCGCGGAAGAAGGCCTTGTCCGCGGCCCAGCGCGGGACCGGGGTGACGTCGGGGGACCACGTGAGGTGGTCGATCTCGGCAAGACTCGTACCGTCGGCCTCGGTCGCGGGGCGGACCTGGACGCGGGTTTCCTCCGATGTGCGCGACATCCGATCATCGTCCCACCCCGGGCGGTACGCCGGGCAGGTCGGGTCGGGGACGATCTTGGCGACCGCTTCGTGTGCGCCGCATCCGCGCCGCGCGTGCGCTCTAGACTCGCGCGCATGACTTCGCCCGAGCTGCCCGCGGACCTCGACCGGCTCGCGGCCGGCAAGTACGTGCTGTTGACCACGTTCCGACGGGACGGCCGTGCGGTGGGCACCCCGGTGTGGGTGTTCCGCGACGGTGACGCGCTCGGGGTGTGGACCGCGCGGGACTCCGGCAAGGCCAAGCGGATCCGCAACGGCGGGAAGGTCACCGTCACCGCGTGCGATGCGCGCGGGAGGACGCACGGAGCGGCGGTGCCCGGCCACGCGTCGTTGTTGGACGCCGCCGGCACGGAGCGCTACCGGGACCTGATCCGGCGCAAGTTCGGACTCGTCGGGCGGATGACCCTGTTCGGCAGCCGGTTGCGGCGCGGGACGGCGGGCACGGTCGGCGTCCGGGTCGAGCTGGGCGAGCGAGCGTAGGCCCGGGTGACCCCCACGGGTCCGGCCGGTCGTCGGGTTCGCGAGCCGACCGGGGCGCCGTGGCGGGTCGTGCATCCGTGTCGGGTGGCTCAGAGGGTGAGTTTGAAGCCCACATGGGAGTCGGTGAAGCCGAGGTTGCGGTAGAAGCGGTGGGCGTTCTCGCGGGTGCTGTTGGAGGTGAGCTGAACCAGACTCGCCCCGCGTTCGCGAGCACGTTCGATGGTCCAGTGCATCAGCATCGTGCCCAGACCGTCGCCGCGCCGGGTGCTGTCGATGCGAACCGCCTCCACCAGGGCGCGGGTGGTACCGCGCTGGGACAGACCCGGAATGATGGTCAGCTGGAGGGTGCCGATCACCTTGCGGCCGCCGGTCGCCACGTCGGGCCCGGTCATCACGATCAGTTCCTGGTTCGGATCGCCGGCCAGGCGCTCGAAGGCGGCCAGGTACGGGGTCAGGTCCTCCTGCGAGTCCCGTCCCGACCCGAGCACGTCGTCCACCAGAAGCCCTACGATCGCGGCGATGTCGTCCCGGCCCGCCGGCCGGATTTCGATCTCGTTCATGGCGCCCAACGTAGAGGGCGCTCGTTGGAAGCCATCCTTCCGGTCCCGAACCCGGCGCGCGGACGGCCGGGGACGGATGACGGGGATCACCTTTGTACGGCCAGGGGAGTAGGCGGGAATTCGGCCGCGCGCAGGATCCGTTGACACGATTGAGGGCGGATGCTTGTCAAGCCACATGGCAAGCGGCCTAACGGGGAGGTTCCACGTGGATGCCGTGCACGAGTGGGTGGAGCGGCTGGGAGATCTACCACCGCTGTACGCCTATGTCGTGATCGCTCTGGTCGCCGTCATCGAGACCGGGCTGCTCCTGGGCGTGTTCGCGCCCGCCGAACCGGTGCTCCTGCTGGGCGGCCTGCTCACCTCCACCGGTCACCTGGCACTGATTCCGGTGTTGATCATCGCCACCACCGCCGCGGTGGTCGGGGACACCCTGGGCTACCTCGCGGGCAGACATCGCAGTGAACGGATAAGGACCGGCCGCCTGGGGCGCCGGGTGGGCGAGCATCGCTGGGAACGGGCCGAGGAGATGTTCACCCGCGGCCGCGGCGCGGGCGGCGTGACCGTGATGCTGGGTCGCTGGGTCGCTTTCGCCCGGACCCTGCTGCCCCGGCTCGCCGGTGCCGCGGGCATGCCCTATCGGCGTTTCGCACCGTGGAACGCGGTCGGCATCCTGGTCTGGGTGCCGGGCTCGATCATGCTGGGCCGACTCGCGGGCAGCGCGTACCCGTCGGCGGCGAGCGTCCCCGGTTGGATAGGGGCCGCGATCGTCGCGATCGGTATCGTCGCCGGCATCGTCACCTACGTGCGGCGGCGTCGGCGCCGCAAGGCCGAGGAGAACCGTTCCTCGGCGTTCGGGGACCCCGCGGCGGACGCGGCCGCGGGTTCTCGGCAAGACTTCGCGGGCGCGACGGTGGCGGTCCGGGAGGACAGCGCCGCCTGATTGATCGCCGGCCGTCGCCCGACTGCCGCCGATCGATTCTTGCGAGTGACCCCGGGCCGGCCGGCTGGGACCGGGCGTACTGCGCAGGGCGTACGACACGTGTCGCACGAGACGCGACGGGGCGAGGCGGGCGGGGCCCGGCCTCCTCGTGCTGCCGGGCGCGCCGTGGGGTCGGTCGCCGACCGTCGGTTCAGCCGCGCAGACCCGTGTCGCCGTGTTTGGCCACGTGCTCGTCCAGCGCGGCCAGCGCCCGGGTGACCTCCTCGTGCGAGCCGCCGCTGCGCTGCTCCCTCCAGTAGGCGGTGCCCAGCTGCTTGAGCAACGTGCCCGCCTCGCGGGTCACCTGGACCTCCTCGACCTTGTGCTTGCCGGTGTTCATGGTGTCTTCGGCCATCTTCTTGGCCTTGTCGAGGAAGCCGCTCATCGCGCCGTTCTCCGTTCCCGTTCCGGACGGACATCGCTGCCGTACCGAGATCCACTGCCGTATCGAGACTTCGGCCGTCGAGGTGCCGACATCCCTCGATGTTCGATCAACGAATGGCACGGAAGCGAAGATCCCGAACGGAAGTGCACCGGTTCGGCCACGCATTTCACCCGTTCGGCGCCGCCAGCGCCCGTTCGACCGCCGCCATCACGCCCTGCCAGTGGGTCCGCTGCCGGGCCCGCTCCCCGGGGTCGGCCAGCCACTCCTGGTGGAACCGCAGCACCGTTCGTCCCGGCCCGCTCGCGCCTGTCGTGACCTGCACGGTCGTGTCGTGATCCCAGCCCGGCAACCGGCTCGTCACCCGGACCCGGTCCAGCTCGCGCCACCCGCGCACCTCGCCGGTGCCGCCGTCCGCGGTGGTGTACGGCGCACCCCGGGTCGGCGTCAGGTCCACGTCCTCGCCCAGCCACAGGGCCAGGCCGGCGGCGGAGGTGATCAACTCCCACACCTGCTCGACGGGATACGGGAGCGTCTTGGAGACGCCGATTTGATAACCCGCGTCCTGCGTCCGGCCGGTGGTCTCGCTCATGGTCCTGCCCTCCTGGTGCGGTGCGGTGTCCAGTCTCGTTCGAGTACCTGTCAATACCCGTCAGGTATGCGCGACACTGGCGATCATGCGCGCGAGCCGACTGCTGACCATCCTGATGACTCTGCAAACCCGGGGCCTGGTCACCGCGACCGAACTGGCCGAGCAGCTGGAGGTGTCGGTTCGCACCGTCTACCGCGACGTCGAGGCGCTCGGCGCGGCGGGTGTGCCGGTGTACGCCGAGCGCGGGCCGGCCGGTGGATATCGGCTGCTGGAAGGCTTTCGCACGCGGATCAACGGGCTCACCCACGACGAGGCGGACGCGCTGTTCCTGGCCGGGTTGCCGGGGCCCGCGGCCGAACTGGGACTGGGCGCGGTGGTCGCGTCCGCGCAGCTCAAGGTGCAGGCGGGGCTGCCCGCCGAGCTGCGCGAGCGGGTGGGCCGTGCGCAGCTGCGCTTCCATCTGGACGCGCCGGGGTGGCATCGCGAGGCGGACCATTCGCCGGAACTCGCCCGGATCGCCGCCGCCGTGTGGACCGACCGGCGGATCCGGGTGCACTACCGGCGCTGGACGGGCGAGGTCACCCGGGACCTGGAGCCGTACGGCCTCGTGCTCAAGGCCGGGGCGTGGTACCTGGTGGCCCGTACGGTGCAGGCGAGCGAGCATCGCGACCGTACGTATCGGGTGGTGCGGATCGAGGAGCTGGACGTGCTCGACGAGGTGTTCGAGCGTGATCCGACCTTCGACCTGGCGGCCTACTGGCAGGCCTGGTCCCGGGACTTCGTCGAACAACTGCGCCCGATCCGCGCCGAGGTCCTGCTGAGCGAGGACGCTCGCCGGGCGGTCCGACAACTGTTCGGGGCGTACGTGGCGGACACCGTCGAGGCGAGCGCGGGAGAGCCGCTGCCGGACGGTCGGGTCCGGGCCGATTTCCCGATCGAGTCGATCGAGTCGGCCGTGTCGGAACTGCTGCGGCTCGGCCCGGAGGTCGAGGTCCTGAGCCCACCCGAGCTGCGCGCGGAACTGGCCGCCGCCGCGCGGGCGACGGCGGCGCGGTACGCCTAGTGCCGCGCCCGGCATCGTTCACCCCGTCGCGGCGCCCGGCACGGCACCTCGCCGCCCCGCCGAAACGTCCGAGTACTCCAGTACGAGAACGTTCCGGCGGCACGCCGATGCACCGCACCGAACACCGCGACGGGGCAAACGTTGCCGGGCGCGGCACTAGTAGTGCTTTGTTAGATGTGGTTCCCATGTGTGCTGTTTTGGGTGCATGGTGGGAGGGTGGATCTCGGGGATGTGGAGCGTCTGCGGGAGGAACTCGCGGCGTTCGTGGGTGAGATGTTCGGGTCGCTGTCGAGGGCGGATCAGCGACGCCAGGGCGACTGTTATGTGCGTGGGTTGATGGTGGACGGTCGGCGGAAGTCGATCGTGCCGATGGCCGAGCGGCTTCCGGACGGCAACGCGCAGGCGTTGCAGCAGTTCGTGGCGGACTCGCCGTGGGACCACCAACGGGTGCTGCGGCGGGTCGCGGAGCGGATGTGCGCGGCGATCGATCCGCGGGTGTGGGTGGTGGACGACACGTCGTTCCCCAAGTGCGGGAGGGCGTCGGTCGGGGTCGCCCGGCAGTACTGCGGCGCGCTGGGCAAACGGGCGAACTGCCAGGTGGGGGTGAGCGTCCACGCGGCGACGGATGCGATGTCGTGCCCGCTGCAGTGGCGGCTGTTCCTGCCCGAGGAGTGGACCGACGATCCGGTGCGGCGGAGTCGGGCCGGGGTTCCCGACGATGTCGGGCACGTCGAGAAGTGGCGCCTGGCCTTGGACGCGATCGACACCCTGAGCGGATGGGGACTGGTCCCGCCCGTGATCGTGGCGGACGCCGGATACGGGCAGATCGGCGGGTTCCGACACGAACTCGCGGCCCGTGACCTCGACTTCGTGGTCGCGGTGCGCGGCGACGAGATCGCCCACACCGGCGACGCACTGCCGTCGACGATCGCGTACTCGGGCCTGGGACCGCGCCCGTTGCCCCGGTATCGGGACCGGGCCCGTTCCCTGCTGGAGCACGCGGTCGCCGCGGGGCGGGAGGCGTTCGTCGAGGTCGGGTGGCGGCGGGGCTCGCGCGGCACGATGCGCTCGCGGTTCGCCACGACCGCGGTGCGACCGGCCGGGAAGGTCCCGGCGCGGCTCGCCCGGGCCGCCGCGGGGGACGCCGACATCGCCTGGGACGGGGTGCTGCCCGTGTTCACCCTGCTCACCGAGTGGCCGGCCGACGCCGACGCGCCGACCGACCACTGGCTGACGAACCTGCCCCAGGACACACCCGTCGCGGAACTGGTCCGGCTCGCGAAGATGCGATGGCGCATAGAGCACGACTACCGCGAGCTGAAACACGGCCTCGGGTTGGACCACTACGAGGGCCGGACCTGGCGCGGATGGCACCACCACGTCACCCTGGTCACCGCCGCCCACGCCTTCCTCACGCTCCACCGGACCGACCCAAAAGCCCTCACGCCGGCCTGACGCTCTACCGCGTCCTCGACACCCTCCAGGACCTCCTCGGCTGTTGGACCGGAACCTGCCCCACCTGCCACCGGACACTGCCCCGCCAACGCCCACCACGAAGACCAAAACCAACACCGACCTGACAAAGCACTACTAGGCCGTGTCCGGCGGATCCCGGTGGGGCCGCGCCGCCGTGGCGGTGGACCGACGTGCCCGGGACGGGACCTACGCGCCGGCGCGGCGGAACACGCGGACGGCCGGCAGCACCGACACCGCGACCAGTGCGAGCGAGGTCAGCACGCCCATGCCGACCGTGCCGCCGTAGTCGCCGACGAACGCGGACCGCACCGCCTGCACCTGGTAGCGCAGCGGGTTGCCCCGGGAGATGCCGTCCAGCCAGCCCGGGGCCAGCGACATCGGCAGCAGGATGCCGGACAGCAGCATCACCGGCAGGTTCACCGAGTTCACCACCGGGGCGAACTCCTGTGGGCTGTCCACCCGCATCGCCAGGGCGTAGGACAGGGACGCGAGCGAGGCGGTCATCAGCGCGACGAAGCCGAATCCGATCAGCACGCCGAGCAGTGGCGCGCGCAGCCCGAACGCCACGCCGACCACGACCAGCACCACGGACTGCGCGAGCATCTGCACGATGTCCTTGAGCACGCGTCCGAGCAGGAGCGCGAGTCGGCTCACCGGAGTCACCCGCATGCGCTCCACCACGCCGTGCTGCTTCTCGATCAGGATCCCGAAGCCCGCGAACGCGGCGCTGAAGAGCCCGAGTTGGACCAGCAGGCCGGGAACCAGGGTCTGCCAGGAGTCGCCGTCGCCGCCGAGCGGGACGTCGCGCAGGAGCGGGCCGAACAGGATCAGGAACAGCAGCGGTTGGATGATGCCGAAGATCAGGCCGATCTTGGCGGACACGGTCTGGCGCAGGTAGCGGCCGAAGATCAGGAGGGTGTCGGACACGAGGGCGGAGGATGCGGACGGAACCGGTCGTGCGGGCGGCGCGACTCGGGTGGTTCGCATGGTGGGTGTCGACGGTGTGGATGACGTGGACATGGCTACCTCTGCCGGGTCAGACGGCGATCGGGGTCTCGTTCGGCGCGGGGGTGCGCCGGCCGGTGATGGCGATGAACGTGTCCTGGAGCGAGGCGTTCGGGGAGCCGGCGTACTCGGTCTTGAGCGCGTGTGCGGTGCCCTGGGCCACGACGCGGCCGTGGTCGACCACCACGAGCCGGTCCGCGAGCGCGTCGGCCTCGTCCAGGTAGTGCGTGGTGAGGAAGACCGTGGTGCCCCACTCGTCGCGGATCCGCCGGATCAGGTCCCACAGGTCCACGCGACTGCCCGGATCCAGGCCGGTGGTGGGCTCGTCCAGGAAGAGCACGTCGGGGTGGTGGACCAGGCCCATCGCGATGTCGAGTCGGCGTCGTTGACCGCCGGACAGGGCCGCGCACGGGCGGTCCAGCAGGTCCGGCAGGTCCAGGTCGGCGGCCAACTCCGCGGCCCGGGCCCGGGCGTCCGCCTTGTCCAGGCGGTACAGCCGGGCCTGGGTGGTCAGTTCCTCGCGCACCGACACGGCGGGGTCGACGCCGCCGGACTGGGCGACGTAGCCGATGCGCCTGCGCACGCCCGCCGGGTCGCGCACGAGGTCGTGGCCGGCCACGGTGGCGCTGCCGCCGGTGGGGGCGAGCAGCGTGGTGAGCATGCGCAGGGTGGTGGTCTTGCCGGCGCCGTTGGGACCCAGGAAGCCCAGGATCTCGCCCGCCGGGACGGTCAGGTCGATGCCGCGGACGGCCTCGACGGTGCCGCGCTTGGTCGTGAAGGTCCGGGCGAGCCCGGAGGTGTGGATGACCGGTGTCATGTGACTACCGAAACATAGTGAATAAAATTTTGCAACGACCCCAAAATTAAAATGACCCCATGAAGGCTAGGATGAGTCCATGACGGAGCCGGAACCCGCCGAAGGGCTGCGCGAGCGCAAGAAGCGCCGCACCCGGACGCACATCTCGGACATCGCGACCGGACTTTTCCTGGAACGCGGGTTCGACGCGGTGACCATCGCGCAGATCGCCGATGCGGCCGAGGTGTCCGTGAACACCGTCTACAACTACTTCCCGACCAAGGAAGACCTGTTCTTCGACCGCGAGGCCGAGGTGGTCGATCGGCCGAGCCGGATCGTGCGCGAGCGCGCGGTGGGCCAATCCGCGGCGCGCGCGGTGCTGGACGCGCTGCGCCGGGACGTCGAGGTGCGGTCGCCGTACGTGGGGCTGGTCGAGGGCTACGAGCGCTTCATGAACGTCATGCACGGGTCACCGGCGCTGATGGCTCGTCTGTGGCGGATGCAGCAACTGGGCGCGGACGCGCTCGGCGCGACCCTGGCCGAGGAGGCGGGCGCGGCCCCGGACGACCCGGTGCCGGCGCTGATCGCCGGGCAACTCGCCGGGATCCAACAGGCCGTCTTCCGGGGCATCGGCCGACGGATCGCGGCCGGCAGCGGGGTGGACGCGGCGGTCGCCTACGCGTTGGCGCAACTGGACGCGGTCGAATCGCTGTTGAGCGCCGAGGTGTTGGGCTACGCGGTTCGCGCGCGGCCGTGACCCGGCCCGGCCGGCTGGTGTGCCGGCGGCCGGGTCGGGGAGGAGCATGACATCGGCGGCGAAGGGGCGAACGATCCGCGATGATCTGCGTGGTCGGCGCCGTCGGCTCGACCGATGGATGCTCGGCCGATGGACCACGAGTCGATCGACGGTCGTCCGCCACAGGCCAGACAACAGGAGAACCGTGTGACCTCACCAAATGCTTCCGACCGACGCGGACCGCTCGTGTACGTGGGTGCGTACACCCCCGACATGGAGGGTCACGGCAGCGGCATCACGGTGTGCCGGCAGGACCCGCAGACCGGGCTGCTCGGCACGCCGTCCGCGGTGATTCCGGCGATCTCGCCCTCGTACGTGGCCCGGCACCCCTCGGGTCGTTTCCTCTACGCGGTGAGCGAGCGCGGCGGCGAGGGCGCGGTCGGCGCGTACTCGGTGCAGGACGAACGGCTGGTGCCGCTGGGCGAGGTGTCCACGCTCGGGGCGGGGCCGTGCCACCTCGCGGCCGATCCCACCGGGCGGTTCGTGGTGGTGGCCAACTACGGCGGCGGCAGCGTCACCGTGCACCCGATCGCCGACGACGGGACGCTCGGCGAGGCGGCCACGCACGTGCGGCTGACCGGGTCCGGGCCGGTGAAGGACCGACAGGCGTCCTCGCACGCCCACCAGGTGACGTTCGCGGCCGGCGGCGAGTGGCTCGTGGTGTGCGACCTGGGCTCGGACACCGTGTACCACCTGAGCTTCGACGCCGAGGCGGGCACGATCGCGGAGGGGCCGAAGGTGACCCTCCCGCCGGGGACCGGGCCCCGGCACATCGCCTACGGGCCGAACGATCTCGCGTGGCTCGCGGGGGAGTTGAACACGACGGTGACGCCGCTGCGCAGCGACCCGCGCACGGGGGCGCTCACGGTGGCGGGCAAGCCGTTCGTGCTCTCCGGCGGCGAGGGTGCGCCGTCGGGGATCGTCGCGGCGGCGGACGGGCGCTTCGTCTACGTGGCGAACCGGGGTCCGGACACCGTCTCGGTGCTCGCGGTGGACGGCGCGGAACTGGCTCTCGTCGAGGAGGTGCCGGTGGGCGGGGCCTGGCCGCGGGATCTGGCGCTGGTGGGGGACCTGCTGTACGTGGCGAACCAGCGTGGGGACACGGTCACCGGCTTCCGGTGTGATCCGGCGTCGGGGCGGCTGACGGCGCTGGGGGTCGTGCTTTCGACGGGGAGCCCGACGAGCATTCTGGTGTAAAGGACGGCGGTCCTCGGGCGCCGGACGGGCCGAACGGGCTCGTCCGGCGTTCGCCGATGCGATCGGTTACCGGCCCAGGGACTTGACCGCCTCGACCAGGGGGGCGAGGTCGGGACGCTGTTCGGCGTCCGCGAGGGATTCGCGCAGGGCCTTGTCGTGGGTGGGGCGGGCGACGGCGAGGAGGTTGCAGCCGGTCGTGGTGACCTCGGTGTAGATGCCCCGGCGGTCGGTGTCGCACAGGTAGCGCGAGAGCAGGCCGCGCTCTTCCAGGCGGGTGACCAGGCGCGTGGTGGCGCTCTGGCTCAGCACGACCGCGTCGGAGAGTTCGTTCATCCGCAGGTGGTAGCCGTCCTGCCGGTTCAGCACGTCCAGGACCGAGAACTCGCGCACGCTCAGGTCGTGTTCGCTCTGGAGCGCGCGTTCGATGTGCGCCTCGATGCGGTTGTGCAGCGCCGCGAGCGCGCACCAGCCCTGCGCGAGCGGCGGTTCGATGGCCTGCCTCTGTTGTCCCATGCGCTCAGGATACCTCCGAAGCGAAATAGCCCGCGTTTGCATTGATCGGCGTCTGCAAATATTGTCGGCGCCTGTAAACGGTGTGTGCATGCCATGCGGGCGCATGTCGAGCACCCTCCCCACCACTCCTCGAAAGGGGTACTCCGTGCCTCTCGCACTGTTGGCCCTCGCCATCGGGGCCTTCGGCATCGGGACCACCGAGTTCGTCATCCTCGGCCTGCTGCCCGAGGTCGCGGGCACCTTCGACGTCTCGATCACCACCGCCGGGCTCCTGGTCAGCGGCTACGCGGTCGGTGTGCTGCTGGGTGCCCCGCTGATGACCGTCCTGGGCACCCGCGTCTCGCGCAAGCGCATGCTGATCCTGCTGATGGGACTGTTCGTGCTGGGCAACGCGCTGACCGCGCTGGCCCCGGCGTTCGGCGTGATCCTGCTCGGGCGCGTGGTCGCCTCCTTCACCCACGGCGCCTTCTTCGGGATCGGCTCGGTGGTGGCCGCCGACCTGGTCGCGCCGGAGAAGAAGGCCGCGGCGATCTCCACGATGTTCGCCGGCCTGACCCTGGCCAACGTGCTCGGCGTGCCGCTGGGCACACTGATCGGCCAGTCGGTGAGCTGGCGGCTGACCTTCCTGCTCGTCGCGGCCCTCGGCGTGCTCGGCGCGGTGGGAATCGCCAGGCTCGTGCCCGAACAGCCCAAGCCCGAGGGTGTGCGTCTGCGTCACGAACTCGCGGTGTTCCGCAACGTCCAGGTGCTGCTCGCGATGGGTATGACGGTGCTCGGCTTCGGCGGCGTGTTCGCCGCGCTCACCTACGTCAAGCCGATGATGACCGATGTCGCGGGCTTCTCCGAGGGCGCGGTCACCTGGCTGCTCGCGGTGGTCGGCCTGGGCATGCTGGTGGGCAACGCGGTCGGCGGCAGGCTGGCCGACCGGCACCTGATGCCGCTGCTGTACGGCTCGCTGCTCGCGCTCGCGGGGGTGTTGGCGCTGTTCACCGTGACCGCGCACGACAAGACCGCGTCGGTGATCACGCTGTTCCTGATCGGTGCCCTCGGCTTCGCCACCGTGCCGCCGTTGCAGAAGCGGGTGATGGACAACGCCGCGGGCGCGCCGACGCTGGCAGCCGCGGTCAACATCGGCGCGTTCAACCTGGGCAACGCGATCGCCGCGTGGTTGGGCGGCCTGGTGATCGACGCCGGACACGGCTACGAGTCGGCCAACTGGGTCGGCGCGGCCCTGGCACTGAGCGCGCTGGTGCTCGCGGTGCTCGCCCACGGCCTGGAACGGCGCGCGCTGAACCGCTCGCACGTCGTGGCGGCGCACACCCCCGGTGTGCGGACCGTGCTCAGCGGGCAGAGCGGGCAGGGCGACTCCGGCGCGCCGGACACGGCCGAGCGGCCCGCTCGGCTCCTCGGCTGATGCCGGCCCGCACCATCCGACCCCCACGACGAAGGACGATCCCGACCATGAGCTCCACCCCCGTACCCGACATCACCCTCAACAACGGCGTCACCATCCCGCAGCTGGGCTTCGGGGTCTTCCAGGTCGAGAACGACGAGGCGACCACCGCCGTGGCGACCGCGCTGGAGGTCGGCTACCGCAGCATCGACACCGCCGCCGTCTACGGCAACGAGGCGGGCGTCGGTCGGGCGCTGGCCGCCTCCTCGGTGCCGCGCGAGGAACTGTTCGTGACGACCAAGCTGTGGAACACCGCACAGGGCTACGACTCGACGCTGATCGCGTTCGACGAGAGCGTGGACCGGCTCGGCCTGGACTACGTGGACATGTACCTGATCCACTGGCCGACCCCGAACCGGGACCGCTACCTGGACACCTGGCGGGCGTTCGAGAAGCTGCTCACGGACGGCCGGGTGCGCACGATCGGCGTGTCCAACTTCCAGCCCGACCACCTGACCCGGCTGCTCGAACACACCGCCGTGGTGCCCTCGGTCAACCAGGTCGAGCTGCACCCCTACCTCCAGCAGGGCAAGGTGCGCGGGTACGACCGCGCGCACTCGATCGCGACCGAGGCGTGGAGTCCGCTGGGCCAGGGCGGCGAACTGCTGGCGGACCCGGTGATCGCCGAGGCGGCCCGCGCGCACGGCCGGACGGCCGCCCAGGTGGTGCTGCGCTGGCACCTTCAGCTGGGCAACATCGTGATCCCCAAGTCGGTGACCCCGTCCCGGATCCGGGAGAACTTCGAGGTGTTCGACTTCGAACTGACCGCACAGGAGCTGGCCGCGATCAATGCCCTGGACCGCGGCGGACGGCTCGGCCCGGACCCGGATACCCTCAACTAGTGCCGCGCCCGGTTCGGCGGGTCCGGCGCGTCTTCAGGTTCGGCGGTGTTCCGGCTCGACCAGTGCCGGGTGCGCGGGGTGGTCGTAGCGCACCAGCAGATCGGCCTCGGTCGCCGGCCCGACCTCGTCCGCGTAGCGGGTCAGCGCCTCCAGCGTCCAGGCGTCCTCGGCCGGCGTACGTCTGCGCAGCGCGCCCGGGGACAACCACAGGTGCACGCTCAGCTCCAACGGCAGCCCCTTGCCGAGCAGGAGCGGCCCGTCCAGGAGCAGGACCCCGCCCTCGGGCAGGGTGGTGTACGCGGCGTGGGTGGCCCGGTCCCGGGCGGCGTCCCACAGGCTGGGCAGCACCCGGCCGGTGCCGTCCGGGCCGAGCGGCTCCAGCACCTCCCGACGCAAACCGGCCTCGTCCAGCCAGCCCCACAGGTACGACTCCGCGTCGGTGTGCCCGTACTCCAGGCGCACCGACGCGGGACGCAGGAAATCGCGCGCCCGCACCCGCAACACCGGATGCCCCAGCAGCCGCAGCGGGGCCACCAGCGCGTCGGCGACGGCGCCGGGTTCGGCCGCGTCCGCGCCGTCCACGGCGACCCGGGTCCACCGGCGTCCACCCGCGCGGCCGGTGATCGCTGCGACGAGTTCGTCCACCAGGGCGGCCGGGGTGAGGGGGCGGGCGCTCACCATCGGTGCACCGGGCGGGGGCCGTCGGGTTCGATCATGGCTCCATTCTCGGCCGCCCCGGGTGCGTGCGTTCAGTCGCCCCGCGGTTCGCGCTCCAGGGTCGCGTCCACGGTGATCCAGTCCGGCGGCATGTACGGCGGCGTCTTCCAGAAGATGTCGAGTCGCACGATCAGGCCCTCGTCGTTCAGTTCGAGGTAGTTGGCGAACCGCATCACCAGGAGGTCGTCCGTCGGCGTCGGCCGGATCGACTCGACCGCCTCGTTGAACGCATACCGGCCGTCCTCGCTGAGGAAGGTGAAACGCGAGCGCAGTTCGTGCTGCGCCATCCGGCCGGTGACGGTGGAGACGAACCGCAGGTACGCCTCCTTGCCCTCGCACGTGTCCTCGGCGTTGTCCCGCATCCCGACACGCACGAAGTCGTCGGCGAGCGTGGACGCCACCAGGTCCCAGTCGTGGGTGTCCACGCCCTGCCAGAAGTTCTCGACGGTGCGCCTGCGGCCTTCGAGGTCACCGGACGCTGCGGTCCGGTGCTCCGATGTCTCGCTCGGGTCCTTCGATGTCTCGGTCATGGGCGGACGTTAGTGCGATGGGCGGCCGAGATCCAGAGATATCTGACGGTGCGTCAGTGAGAGCCGGCGGCCCGATCCTCGGATGCGGCCCGGTCACAGGTCGGGCAGCGGCGGCATCTGCGGTGCCTGCACGTGCGGCGGCGGGACCTCGACGAAGCCGCCGGAGATGCCCTGGTGGACGCCCACCACGGCGGGCCGCAGCTCCTCGAGCACGTCGTCCTCGTCGATCTGCCCGACCCGGCCGGTTTCGCTGGTCAGGGTGTCCGCGCGGCCGTCGGCGAGTGCGGGCGCGGCCGGGGCCAGGGCGAGCAGGGTGCCGGTGGCCGCGGCGGCGAGAAGTGCGGTGACGCGCATCGGATCTCCGTTCCTCGGTGCCCGTACGGGGTGTCCGTGCGGGTCGTCCTACGGGACCAGCGAACGGAATCCGATGCGCCGAGTGGGGGAATCTCACTCGGACGAGGGCGTGTCGCGCGACTCGCCCCGCTCGATCACCCCCGCAGCGGCGGCACCAGGTCGGCCGCGAGCACGCCGGCGGACAACGCCCGCGCGTCGCCGGAGCGGGCGTACACGTCCGCCGCGCTGTCCACCAGCTTGATCACGTGCTCGTCGCCGTGGGCGTGCGCGCTCTCCATCGCGGCACCGGGATCGCCCGCCGGGGCGGGCGTCTTCGGTGCGTCCTCGCGCGCCATGTACACCGCGAAGACCGCGCTGCTCGTGGCCCACGCGGCCGTGTACGAGGGGATCCACAACTCGGGCGGCAACGCGGGCAGCACGCGCAGCACCGCACTGGGGGCGGTCACGCCGTGCACGTTCATCACGGCGTTGCCGTGCCCGCGGCTCAGATAGCGCAGGGTGGCCGCGTGCACCGTGTCCGCGAGCAGCGATTGCGCCTCCTCGGGGGTCTCGGCAGTGCGCACGGACAGGGTCGCGGTCAACCAGCGGTCCCAACCGGCCAGGAAGTCGAGCCGCCCGCTGATGTGGCCCTTTTCGCCGACCGGCAGCGGCGGTACGGCCTCCAGCGCGTCGAACGGCGTGCGGCCCCCCGCGAGCCGAGGCAGTTCGGGCAGAGCCTGGTTGCTGGAGGCGAAATACGCCATCGCGTGCGCGAACTCGGCCAGCCGGACCGGGCTCTCGCCCGCCTCCAGCAGCGCGCGGACCGCGTGTCCGACCCGGATCACGCCATGCGTGGCACCGCCGGGCAGGCCCGGGAGCAGGCGTGGCCACCACAGCGCGAGCACCTCTCGCCAAGGCCGCTCGGCGATCTCGTCGGTGAACAGCGCGATCCAGTCCCCGTCCCGGGCACGGTCGCCCAGTGCCTCGCGCCACGCGTCCCGGGCGATGCGTTCGGTCGGGCGGGTCGGTGGTTCCAGCCGCCGGGTGTAAACGTCCAGCCAAGCGGGCACGGCTTCCCACTGGCCCGAGTGCACGAGCGCCTCGACGGCCATCGGTCCGTGATTGGACAGCTTGTCGTCGAATTCGGAACCGGTGCGATGTAGACGTTCGAACGCTTCGTCCAAGGTTTCGGCGGCTTGCTGATGCATCGTCAACTCCTTCGGCGCTCGGGTGGATCGAGGCCTGGGTTAGGACAGTTGAGTCTTTCCCAACTTGCTTGGCCTCCGGTCGGAAGCATAGGGTCCAATACGTCACCGCAACCACTGCGCAGGAGGAACTCCCGTGGCCGACACGGTCTACACGCTCCCCGACCTCACCTACGACTACGCCGCCCTGGAGCCGCACATCAGCGGCGCGATCATGGAGCTGCACCACGACAAGCACCACGCGGCGTACGTGGCCGGTGCCAACACCGCCCTGGAGCAGCTCGCGGACGCCCGCGACAAGGAGGCCTACGGCACCATCTCCAAGCTGGAGAAGGACCTGGCCTTCCACGTCTCGGGCCACGTGCTGCACAGCCTGTTCTGGACCAACCTCGGCCCGACCGGCAACGGCGAGCCCACCGGTGACCTCGCCGAGCAGATCGGTGTCGACTTCGGCGGCTTCGAGCAGTTCCGCGCGCACATGACGCAGACCGCGATGACCGTGCAGGGTTCGGGCTGGTCCGTCGCCGCGTGGGAGCCGCTCTCGCAGCGCATCGTGGTCACCCAGGTCTACGACCACCAGGGCAACATCCCGCAGGGCACCGTGCCGCTGCTCGCGATCGACGCGTGGGAGCACGCCTTCTACCTGCAGTACAAGAACGTCAAGGCGGACTTCTTCAAGGCCGTGTGGAACGTCTTCAACTGGGACGACGTCGCCACCCGCCTCGCGGCTGCCAAGGGCGCCTGAGGAACGGCGTTCGGTCCAGGGCCGTGCGGGTGCTTCCCGTGCGGCCCTGGAGCGCGTTGGCGGGCATGCCGGCGCCGGTGGACACGCACGAGTACGCACTCGGGAGACTCGGGGTCGAAGAAAGGGGCGAGCGGTGACCGAGCAGGACGCGTTCGCACTGTTGCCCGAGACCCGGCGCGAGATATTGCGGCGCCTCAAGGGCGCGGGCGAACTGCGCGCGGAGGAACTCGCCGATGCGGTCGGGATGACCGCGAGCGGCATGCGCCAGCAACTGGCCGGGCTGGTCGCCGAGGGCTATGTGACCCATCGGCAGGCCCGACTCGGGCCGGGCCGGCCCAAGCACGTGTATCGGTTGACCGCGGCCGGGGAGAACCTGTTCCCCCGGCGCTACGGCGACCTGGTCGGCGACCTGCTGGAGACCGCGCAGGCCGAGGAGCCCGGCTTCGTGGACCGGCTGTTCGACCGCCGGCGCGAGCGGCGCCTGGAACGGGCCCGGGCGAGGACGACCGCGCCGGGACTGGCCGATCGGGTGGCCGCGATAGCCGCGATCCTGGACGAGGACGGCTACCTGGCCGCCGCGGAACCGTTGGCCGACGGCGGCGGGTGGCTGATCGTCGAACAGAACTGCGCGATCTTCGACGTGGCGATCCGGTGCGGCACCGCCTGCTCCTCGGAACTGACCTTCCTGCGCGAGGCGTTGCCGGACACCGAGGTGCGGCGGGTCAGCCACATGGTGGCCGGAGCGCCGCACTGCGCCTATGAGATCCGACCGGTGGCGGCCGATCCCGGCAAGCCGGGGGCAGGCGACGGGTAGGCGGGTCGAGCGCCTGCGCGGCGGTTTGCCGGCGGCGGCGCGCCCGGCCCGATGCGTGCGATGGACGGCCGGCGACCGGCCCGGGCTCGCCGAGCCGGGTCAGGAGCCGGCCGGGGCCTCGCTCGCGAGTCGTTCGCGCAGGGCGGGCTTGCTGACCTTGCCGGTGCCGGTGACCGGAAGGGCGTCGGTGAACACGACGCGGCGCGGGATCTTGAAGCCGGCCAGGTGCGCGCGGCACAGGGCGACGAGCGTGTCGGGGTCGACGGACCGACCCGAGGCCGGGACGACCACCGCGACCACGCGTTCGCCCCAGCGCGGGTCGGGTTCGCCGACCACCGCGACGTCGCGGACGTCCGGGTGGCCGCGCAACACCGCCTCCACCTCGCGGGCGCTGACGTTCTCGCCGCCGGTGATGATCACGTCCTTCCTGCGGTCCAGGACGTACAGGTAGCCGTCGGCGTCGACGCGGCCCAGGTCGCCCGTGCGGAACCAGCCGGCCGCGAACTCGCCGGTGTCCGCCTGCCAGTAGCCGTCCGCGACCTGCGCGGAGCGCACCGAGATCTCGCCGGTGGCGCCGGTCGGCAGCGGCCGGCCCGCGTCGTCGACGATGCGGATCTCGACACCCGGTCCGGGTCGACCGGCCGCCGCGTACAACTCGGGGCGGTGGTCGGCGGCACTCAGGAACACCGCGTTGCCGGAGAGTTCGGTCATGCCGTAGCCCTGCCCCAGGGCGCAGCCGAGCAGCCGGTCGACCCGGCGGATCAGGTCGGGCGTGATCGGCGAGGCGCCGTAGCTGATCGAGCGGATCCGCTCGCGCAGCCCGTCGCCCTCGTGCACGTGGTCGAGCAGCGCATCGATCATGGTCGGCGCGAGGGACAGGTTGGTGACGTCGAACTCGCGGACCACCTGTGCCAGTTCGGCTGGCTCGTAGCGGCGCAGGACCACCACGGGGCGGCGCATCAGGTGGTGGGCCGGCACCTGGTAGCCGGCCACGTGCGCAAGCGGGAAGGGGGTCAGCACGACCGTGTCGGGGTCGACCGGGCGGCAGGCGAGCGACGTGCGCATGGAGGCGATCAGGCTGCGGTGGGTGAGCCGGACGCCCTTGGGTCGGCCGGTGGTGCCCGAAGTGAACAGCAGCCAGGTCAGCGCGGTTTCGTCGGTGGCCGGGGTGAACTCGGGCTCGGCCCCAACGGATTCGGCGAGGGCCTCGGCCAACTCCAGGCTCGGGAAATCGGGCCGGCCGAGCCGGGCCATCGGTTCGGCGTCGCCGAGCAGCAGTTCCGCGCCCGAGCGGGCCAACTGGTCGGCCCACTCGCGCGGGTGCAATCGGGGATTGAGCGGGACCAGCACCCGGCCGGCCCACGGGACGCCGTAGTAGGCCGCCACGTACTCGGCCCGATTGTGCGCGAGGATCCCGACCCGGGCGCCGGGCGAGGTCCGTCGGGCGACGGTGGCGGCGAGCGCGCGGGCATGGCCGGCCAACTCGGCGAAGGTCCACACGGTGGGCCCGGTCGGGTGAGGTCCGGCCGGGGTGGGCTCGGGCGGGCGAGGCTCGGTGGGCCTGCGCGGGGTGTGCGCGGGGACGATCAGGGCGGTGCGGTCGGGTACCTCCCGAGCCGCGTCGACCAGGATCTCGTGCAGCAGCATCGGGCCTCCCTCGTTCTCGCGGGGACGCTACCGCAGGGTCGGGGGAGGGCCTCGAAGGGGTGATCCGTTCGGTGTTCGGCGGGCGTCCGGGGTCGGAAATCGGTGGTTGCCCCGCGTCGGTGATCGGGGGCTGTTCCGGGTGGTGATCGGTGGCTGTCCCGCGTCGGTGAGGGGTGGTTGTCTCGGGTTGGTAATCGGCGGTTGCCCGGGGCGGTAGTCCGATGGTTGTCCCGGTTGATCGGCGTTTACCCGGGCCGGAAAAGAGATGTTTCGCGGCTTTCGCTCGGGTCCGGCGCTTTGGCGGCAGGGGCGGCAAACCGGATGCCGGGGCGCGGAGGAGTGGGGCAGGATCGGCAGGGTTCGGCCGCGTTCGGCGCGGTCGTCGTCGATCCGAAGGGCACGCTCGATGAGCAGCACGAACCAGGCCGCCAATGCCGATCGTTTCGCGGAATTTCGGGCTCTGCATCGAGCCGGGGCACCGCTGCTGCTGCCCAACGCGTGGGACCACGCCTCGGCGGCGGCGCTGGTCGAGCGCGGGTTCCCGGCGATCGGGACGACGAGCCTGGGCGTCGCGATCGCGGCGGGCAAGCCGGACGGGGTCGGCGGGACGCGCGCGGAGACGCTGCGCCTGGGGGTCGGCATCGCGCGGCTGCCGGTGCCGGTCAGCGTCGACATCGAGGGCGGGTTCGCGGCGCGCCCGGAGGACGTCGCGGCGTTGGGCGCCGAGCTGGTGCGGGCCGGGGTGGCCGGCGTCAACATCGAGGACGGGCGTGCGGACGGCACGCTGACCGACGCGGACCACCAGGTCGCGGTGATCGCCGCCGTCAAGGAAGCCGCGCCGACGCTGTTCGTCAACGCGCGCACGGACACCTACTGGGCGGGCGGCCCGACCGCCTCGCTCGACGAGACGGTGCGGCGGATCCGGGCGTATCGGGCGGCGGGCGCGGACGGCGTGTTCGTGCCGGGCACCCAGGACGAGGCCGCGATCGAGACCCTGGTGGGGGCCACCGACGCGCCGCTGAACATCCTGTACAGCCCCACCGGCCTCTCCCGCGCCCGACTCGCGAAGCTGGGCGTGCGGCGGATCAGCACCGGGTCGCTGCTGTTCCGGGTCGCGGTGCAAAACGCGGTGGATCTCGCGTGGGCCGTCGCGCACGACGAGGAGGCCGCGCCGAGCGGTGCGCCGACGTACGCGCAGGCGCAGGCGATGTCGGAGGTCTATCGGGCCGAGTGAGGGTCGGCGGGGGCGGGCGGGTCGGGACGGTGGCCGGGGCGCGTGGGTCGGCGGCAGTGGACGTCATACTGCTGGTCGGCGGGCCGGGGACGGTCCCGCCCGACCCGGCAGGCCCGATCGCGAAAGACCTGATCTCGATGACGCTGCACGTTCCGCCGAGCACCACCCCGGATTTCCAGGCCTTCTGGCAGGAACGACACCTGTGTCTGCTGGTCACCCACCGTCCCGACGGCACGCCGCACCTGGTGCCCGTCGGCGCCACGTACGACGCCGTGGCCGGGATCGCCCGGGTCATCTCGCACGGGGCCAGCAAGAAGGTCCGCAACGTGCTCGCGGCGGGGTCGGGCGCGCGCGTCGCGATCTCCCAGGTCGCCGGAAGCCGCTGGTCCACGCTGGAGGGCATCGCGACGATCAACCGCGACCCCGAGGCCGTCGCCGAGGCGGTCCGGCGCTACACCGAGCGCTACCGCGAGCCTCGGGTCAACCCGGAACGTGTGGTGATCGAGATCGCGGTGACCAGGCGCATGGGGACGGTGTAGGGGGCGTGGGCCCGTTCGGTGGCCACGCCCGACGCGGTTCGGCCGTCGGGGCATAGCCTGCCGGGAAAGCAACGGAGCACCGATCCGAACGGGGACGAACCCATGACCCAGGTTGCCGTGGTCACCTTCGACGGTTTCAACGAGTTGGACAGCTTCGTGGCGGCGGCCATCGTCAACCGCTGCCGCGCGGACGGCCTCACGGCGTACATCACCACGCCCGCGCCGACCGTCACCTCGATGAACGGTGTCGAGATCACCGGCCAACGCGACTTCGACTTCATCCCCGAAGCCGACGTCGTGCTGATCGGCAGCGGCATCAGGACCCGCGACGTCGTCGCCGACGACGGCCTCCTGGCGGCCCTGCCGCTGGACCCCGCCCGCCAACTGATCGGCTCGCAGTGCTCGGGAGCGCTGGTCCTGGCCCGGCTCGGCCTTCTGACCGGCCTGCCCGCCTGCACCGACGCGACCTCCCGCCCCTGGGTCGAGGCGGCCGGAGTCGAGGTCCTGGACGCGCCGTTCCACGCCGCCGGCAACATCGCCACGGCCGGCGGCTGCCTGGCCTCCCAGTACCTGGCCGCCTGGACCATCACCCGCACCCTCGGCGAGGCCCGGGCCCGCACCGCGATCGACTACGTGGCTCCCGTCGGCGAGAAGGAGGCCACGGTCGACCACGTCTTCACCGTCCTCCGAGCCGCCGAGCACACCCTGACCCCCTGAAACCCCGCCACCTCCGCCCACGCCACGCGGACGCCGGGTCACTGGCAGCCATCCCCGCATCTTGGCCGCCGCGTCGGTTCGGGCGTGGTGTGCGTCCGTATAGCAGGAGTGGGGGCTTGGGGTTTGTGGGATTCGGAACAAAGAGGCGGGGGTGATCTTTGTGTGCCGAGTGGCTGTGGGCGGGGATCGGGTTCGGCGAGGCTGCCGGGTATGGACTTGGATCTGGAAGCTTTGGCAGCGAAGGCGATCCGACGGGAAGTGCCGTCCCGGGACGAGGCGATGGCGGTTCTCCGGGGCGCGGAGGAACTGCTCGACCTGGTGGCCGCCGCAGGCCGCGTGCGGCGGCACTTCTTCGGCCGACGGGTGAAGCTGAACACCATCATCAATATGAAGAGCGGGCTGTGCCCGGAGGATTGCTCGTACTGCTCGCAGCGACTCGGCTCGGCGGCGGACATCCTCAAGTACTCGTGGATCACCCCGGAGGAGGCCGCGAACACGGCCGATCAGGCGGTCCGGGCCGGGGCGAAGCGGGTGTGCCTGGTCGCGAGCGGGCGCGGGCCCGGCAATCGGGACATCACCCGGATCGAGGACACCATCGCCGCGGTGAAGGAGGGCAGCCCGGACGTGGAGATCTGCGTCTGCCTGGGCCTGCTCGCCGACGGCCAGGCCGAACGCCTCGCGGCGGCCGGTGCGCATGCGTACAGCCACAATCTCAATACCAGCGAGGCGCGTTACTCCGACATCTGCTCCACACACACCTTCACCGACCGCACGGACACCCTGCGTCGGGCCGGTGCCGCGGGACTGTCGCCGTGCTCGGGGGCCATCTTCGGGATGGGCGAGTCGGACTCGGACATCGTCGATCTGGCGTTCGCCCTGCGGGAGTTGGATCCGGATTCGGTACCGGTCAACTTCCTCATCCCGTTCGAGGGCACGCCGCTGGCGAAGAACTGGGAGTTGACCCCCGAGCGTTGCCTGCGGATCCTGGCGTTGTTCCGGTTCTTCTTCCCGGACGTCGAGGTTCGGCTCGCCGGTGGGCGCGAGATCCACCTGCGCAGCATGCAGCCACTGGCGTTGCACCTGGCCAACTCGATGTTCCTGGGCGACTACCTCACCAGCGAGGGCCAACCCGGCGCGGACGACCGGGAGATGATCGCCGACGCCGGCTTCGTGATCGAGGGGACCGACGAACAGACCCTGCCGGACGCCCGACACGACCTGGTGGCGATCCGCCGCCGGGGCGCGGGCAGCGACCTCCCGCCCAACGCATGAGGGCCGAAGACCGGGCCGGAGTCGGCCCGCCGCCGGGATACGGCGGCCACGAGGGAGCGTCGCCCCGGACCGGACGTGCGGAATCGTCCCCGAGCCGGCTGCTCGACCTGGACCGCGAACACGTGTGGCATCCGTACGCACCGATGCCCGGTACGACACGACCGCTGCTCGTCGAGTCGGCCGCGGGAGTACGCCTGCGGCTGGCCGAACCAGTCGGTGACGTGCGGGAGTTGGTGGACGGCATGTCGTCCTGGTGGGCGGCGGTGCACGGCTACGCCCATCCGGTGATCGACGCGGCGATCCGCGAACAGATGGGCCGGATGAGCCACGTCATGTTCGGCGGGCTCACGCACGAACCCGCGATCCGACTGGCCCGCACCCTGGTCGAGATCACACCGGAGCCGCTGCAACACGTCTTCCTGGCCGACTCCGGGTCGATCTCGGTCGAGGTCGCGATGAAGATGTGCCTCCAGTACTGGCGGGCTCGCGGACGCGGCGACAAGCGGCGGATGTTCACGTGGCGCGGCGGCTACCACGGCGATACGTGGCATCCGATGTCGGTGTGCGACCCGGAGGGCGGGATGCACCGGCTGTGGCAGGGGAGGCTGGCCGAGCAGGTGTTCGCCGACGCGCCGCCGCGCGAGTTCGACCCGGCGTATGTCGAGCACCTGGATGCGCTCCTCACCCGGCACCGGGACGAGACGGCCGCGGTGATCGTCGAGCCGATCGTGCAGAACGCGGGCGGCATGCGCTTCCACTCCCCGCGGTACCTGCGTGCGCTGCGCGACCTGTGCACCGCCCACGACGTGCTGCTGATCTTCGACGAGATCGCGACCGGCTTCGGTCGTACCGGCGAGTTGTTCGCCGCCGACCACGCCGGTGTGAGCCCCGACGTGATGTGCGTCGGCAAGGCGTTGACCGGTGGCTACCTGAGCATGGCCGCGACCCTGTGTACGGCGGAAGTGGCGGCCGGCATCGCCGCCGGCGAGTCGCCCGTACTGGCACACGGTCCGACCTTCATGGGCAACCCGCTGGCCGCTGCCGCCGCGAACGCCGCACTGGGCCTGCTCCTGGAACAGGACTGGCGGACGAACATCGCCCGGATCGAAACCGGCCTCGTCGAGGGACTGGCTTCGGCCCGCGCGCTCCCGGGTGTCGCGGACGTCCGGGTCCTGGGCGCCATCGGCGTCGTACAACTCGACCACGAGGTCGACATGGCGACGGCCACCCGGGTGGCGGTCGAACACGGCGTCTGGCTCCGCCCGTTCCGTGACCTCGTCTACACGATGCCGCCGTACGTCACCACGGACGACGACATCCGACGGATCACCGCCGCGGCGACCGCCGTCGCCGCGGCGGCCTGACCCGGATCCCCCGTGCGTGCGGGGCACCGTCACGTTGTTCCGGTCGCCCCGCACGCCCGAAACCCGCCCCTGCCCGCGCACCGGCACCGCCCCGCAGGGGGCGGCGGCGTGCGGCGGCGAAGCGGACCGGGCGGGTGGTGTTGTCGGCAGGGGTCGCCGGGAAACCGGACGGCATGGCCCGCCGGGAGGACCCGGGCCGGCGCCGCGCGGATGAGGGTCGGTGCGTCGGAGGCGACCCCGGCGCTACGCAACCATCCCCGCCGCCCGCAGGCGGTGTTCGATGGCCGGCCAGGTCGGGGCGACCGGGTCCGGAGGGCGGGTGCCGGTGTCCAGGTCCTTGAAGCCGCTGGAGGTGGCGATGCAGACCACCGGCCCGTCGTCGAGGGGGCCGTGGGCGCGCAGGCCCGCGAGGCCGGCCGCGGCGGACGTCTCCGCCCACAGGCCCTGCCCGGCCAACTCGGCCCGAGCCGCTGCCAGTTGGGCATCGGTCACGAGCAGCGCCCGGCCCTCGGAGGCGCGCAGCGCGTGCACGCCCCGGTAGCCGCTCACGGAGCAGTCGATCGCGTAGGCGGCGGTGGTGTCGACCCGGACGTGTGCGGCCGGCACGCCGTCGTGCATCGCCTTCGCCAGCGGTCCGCCCGCCGCCGGCTCGCAGGCGAACATCCGCGGAATGCGGTCGGTCAGGCCGAGCCGGCGCAGTTCGGCGAAGCCCTTCCAGACGCCGAACAACAGCTCGCCGTAGCCGGTCGGGACGAACACCGCCGCAGGCATGCCGAGTTCGACGTGGATCTCGTAGGCGATGGTCTTGTAGCCCTCGGGGCCGAAGGCATGGCCGGTGTGCGTGGTGGTGAGGTTGCTCAGCGGGTGGAAGCCCAGGCGGTCGACGATCTCGCGCATCAGGACCCAGCGCGTCTCGGCCGGTACCGAGAGCACCGTCGCGCCGTACGCGCGCAGGAACGACTCGACGGCCGGCGGCGCACCCGTCGAGGCCAACACCACGGCGGGCAGCCCGGCCCGCGCCGCGAAGGCCGCGGCCGACGCGCCGTGGTTGCCGGAGGAGGACACCACGACGCCCGGCGCGCCGACTCCGACGGCGGCGGAGACGGTGCAGCGGTTGATCCGGTCCTTGTGGCTCCAGGTCGGATTGCGCGACTCGTCCTTGACGTACACCCCGTCGCCGAGATCGATCAACGGTGTGTCGCCCTCGCCCAGTCCGGGCGCCGACAGCGGTGGCAACAGCGGGGCCCAGCGCTCCAGTCCGGCCCGCCGCCCGGTCGGCGCGAACAGCCCCGGGTCGATCCGGTCATACGCGTAGTCCACCTCGACCGGGTAGGCGATCTCGTCGGTGCCGGTGTGCGGGCAGCCGGACACCAGCGGTGGCCACAGCGGGTACGTGATCGCGGGATCGCCCATCGAGCGCTGCATCGTGGCCAGCGAGGCTGCCCGGTCGGGCGGGTTCGTGGTGTCATCCGAGATCATGTCCGCCGAGCCTATGCGTCCGGATCGTCGTGCGCACGCCCCCCGCTCCGGCTGCACCGCGGTCACCGCGGTGCGCGCGCCGCGTGCCAGTCGTGGGTGTCGGTCAGGTTGGCGTCCGCCTGGCGGGCGGCCTCGGCCGGGTCGCGCTCGCGCAGCGCGCGCAGCAGGTCTTCGTGGCCCGCCGGGTTGGCACCCTGATAGTCGGGATCGGTCCAGGAGCCCGCCACCGACTCGCGCACCGGTCCGGACAGGTTGCGGTACAGCTCGGCCAGCAACGGATTGTGCGCCGCGTCGGCGATGCCGAGGTGAAACTCCCAGTCGGCGGCGATCCACGCGTCGAAGTCCCGCTCGTCCCACGCGACCCGGCGTCGGCGCAGCGCGTCGTCGAGGCCGGCCAGGTCGGCCTCCTCGGCGCGCAGCGCGGCGAGCCGGGCGGCCTGGAGGTCGAGCGCTTGGCGGACCTCCAGGACCAGGCCGATGTCACTGCCGCCGTACAACCGTTCGACCGCGCCGGAGAGCTCGCTGACCGCGCGGACGTAGGTGCCGTCGCCCTGTCGTACGTCCAGGAGACCCGCGTGGGCGAGCGCGCGGACCGCCTCGCGGACGGTGCCGCGGGCCACCCGGAGCTGCGCCATCAGCTCCGGCTCGGGCGGGATGCGGCTGCCCACCGGCCAGTCGCCGGAGGTGATCCGCTCGCGCAGCCGGGCGATCACCTCGGCGGACAGCGCCGGCCGGCGCACCGATTCCAGGCTGCTCATGCGCGCGGGCTCCTGACCTGGGACATCGAACGAGAGATGGGGATTGAAGAGGATCCCAGGATACATCTGATGATTCGACGTCACTCGGAGTGACAGGCCGCCGCCTGGACAGAATTCATCAGACGTCTTACCTTTGGGCCATGACTTCCGCAGCCCCCGTCACCGGCACGCTCCCGGCGTCGGTCGGTGATCCGGCCGGTCGCACCCGGGCCGCATGGCTGGCCGGCGTGGGCATCGTGCTGATCGCCTTCAACCTGCGCCTGGGCATCAGCAGCGCCGCCGCGCTCCTGGAGGCGCTGCGCGACACGCTCGGCTTCGGCCCGGTGACCGCGTCGCTGCTGCCGACCCTGCCGACGTTGTGCTTTGCCGCCGCCGGCTTGACCGCCGCGCCCCTGGCCCGCCGATTCGGCACCGAACGGGCCGTCCTGGTGGCGCTGTTCGCGCTCGCCGCGGGTCTGGGCCTGCGGGTCGTGCCGGCCACGTGGGCGCTGCTGACCGGCACCGTCCTGGGCATGTCCGGCCTGGCCGTGGGCAACGTGCTGTTGCCCGCGCTGCTGCGCGCGCACTTCCCGCATCGTGTGTCGGTGCTCACCGGTGTCTACACCACGGTGATGGCGCTGGGCGCGACGCTGGCCGCCGCGGTGGCCGTGCCGGTGGCGAACGGGCTCGACTCGCCGTCGCTGGGGCTGGCCGTGTGGGCGCTGCCGGCCGTGGCCGCGCTGTTGGTGTGGTCCCTGGTCCGGGCGCCGCACGCGCTCACCACCGGCGGCGGCCCGACCGCGTACGTATCGCCGTGGACGATGGCGCGCACCCGGCTGGGCAGGCTGGTCACGGCCTACTTCGCCCTCCAGGCGCTGAACTGCTACGCACTGGTGGGCTGGCTGCCGACGCTGCTCTCCGACCAGGGGATGAGCCGCGGCGGGGCGGGCGCGATGCTGGCCGTCACCCAGGGAGCGGGCATTCCGGCCACGTTCGCGCTGCTCGCCTTCGTGCGCGCCACCGGGCGGCTGCGGCCCGCGTTCGTGGTGGTCTCGGTGAGCATGCTGGTCGGCTTCACCGGCCTGTTGTTCGCGCCGGTCGCGCTGCCGGTGCTGTGGGCCGCAGCGGTGGGCCTGGGTTTCTGCTCGTTCCCGCTGGTGTTGTCCGTGATCGGGAGCGGCGGCACCGGCGCCGCCGAGACGACCGCGCTGTCCACCCTGGCCCAGTCGCTGGGCTACGCGGTCGCCGCGACCGGCCCGTTCGCGCTCGGCCTGATGCACGGCGCCACCGGCGGCTGGACGCTGCCGATGGTCGCGCTCGTGGTCACCGCCGTCGGCCAACTCCTGGTCGGCCTGGTCCTGTCCGGCAACCGAGGCGCGGGCGGCACGCCCGAGCCGAAGCGGGCGCCCGCCGCGCGCGCGTGACCGCACGCGACTTCGGGCCGAGGTGCGCGCGGCCGGCGTGCTCCCGCCGCGCGTGACCGCACGCGGGTGTGCCCCGAGGGGGCGGCCCGGGGCACACCCGGTCGCACTACTCGATCTCCGCCGCGGGCTGGGCGAACTGCGAGGCGTACAACCGCGCATAGGCGCCCTCGGCCGCCAACAGCGCGTCGTGCGTGCCCTGTTCGACGATCGAGCCGGACTCCATCACCAGGATCACGTCCGCGTCCCGGATCGTGGACAACCGGTGGGCGATCACGAAGCTGGTCCGGCCCCGGCGCAGCGAGTTCATCGCCTTTTGGATCAGCACCTCGGTGCGGGTGTCCACCGAACTGGTCGCCTCGTCCAGCACCAGGATCTGTGGCTCGGTCAGGAACGCCCGGGCGATGGTCAGCAGTTGCTTCTCGCCCGCGCTGAGGTTGCCCGCCTCGTCGTCGAGCACGGTGTCGTACCCGTCCGGCAGCGTGCGGACGAAGCGGTCCGCGTGGGTGGCCCTGGCCGCGGCGACCACCCGCTCGCGGGAGACCTCGCCGACGCCGTACGCGATGTTCTCCGCGATCGTGCCGCCGATCAACCACGTGTCCTGGAGCACCATGCCGATCGGTGCGCGCAGGTCCTCGCGGGCCATCCCGGCGATGTCCACGCCGTCCACGGTGATCCGGCCGCCGGTCACCTCGTAGAACCGCATCAGCAGGTTGACCAGGGTGGTCTTGCCCGCGCCGGTGGGTCCGACGATGGCGACCGTCTGGCCCGGGTGCACCTCCAGGTCCAGGTCCTCGATCAGCGGCTTGGCCGGGTCGTACCGGAAGGAGACCTTCTCGAAGGCGACATGCCCGGTCACCTTCTCGATCCGGGCGGGCGGGTCCGGGTCGGGGGACTGCTCCTTGGCGTCGAGCAGGGCGAACACCCGCTCGGCCGAGGCGACACCGGACTGGAGCAGGTTGGACATCGCGGCGACCTGGGTGACGGGTCCGTTGAACTCGTACGAGTACTGGACGAACGCCTGGATGTCGCCCAGTGTCATCGCGCCCGAGGACACCCGCAGTCCGCCGATCACCGCGACGAGTACGTAGTTGAGGTTGCCGACGAAGGCCATCGCGGGCTGGATCAGGCCGGAGATGAACTGGGCCTTGAAGCCGGCCGCGTACAGCGCCTCGTTGTGCTGGTCGAAGACCTCGGCGGATTCCTTCTGCCGACCGAACACCTTGACCAGCGCGTGTCCGGTGTACATCTCCTCGATGTGCGCGTTGAGTTTGCCGGTGCTCGACCACTGCTTGATGAACTGCGGCTGGGCACGCTTGCCGATCGCCATGGTGACCAGGATCGAGGTCGGCACGCTGACCAGGGCGACGAGCGCGAGCAGCGGCGAGATCCAGAACATCATCACCAGCACGCCGACGATGGTCAGCACCGAGCGCACGATCTGGCCCATCGCCTGCTGGAGCGTCTGCGCGATGTTGTCGATGTCGTTCGTGGTGCGCGAGAGCACCTCGCCGCGCGGCTGCTTGTCGAAGTAGTTCAGCGGCAGCCGGGACAACTTGGTCTCGGCGTCCTCGCGCAGCCGGTAGGTGGTGCGCTGGACGATGGTCGCGGTCAGCCGGCCCTGGGCGAAGGAGAACAGCACCGAGCCGACGACCACGGCGAACGTGGTCAGCAGGATGGTCCGGACGTGGTCGAAGTCGATGCCCTTGCCGCCGGCGACACCGGTGAAGATCGCGTCGGTGGCCTTGCCGAGCAACCGGGGGGTGAGCACCGCGAGGCCGACCCCCGCTATCCCGCATGCGAGCAGCGCGTACAGGCGGGCCCGTTCGGGGGCCATCATGCCCAGCAGGCGGCGTCCGGAGGCCTTGAAGTGCATCGACTTCTCGGTCGGCGCGCCGCCCATCATGCGTGCCGCGGGTCCGCCGCCGACCTGCGGGCCGGGACGGCGTTCGGGGACGGCGGCCTCGACCCGGTCGCCGGACTCGGTGGTCTCGTCGGTGGTGGTCACGCCGCCTCCTCCTCGGTGAGCTGGGACAGCACGATCTCGCGGTAGGTGTCGTTGTCGGCCATCAACTCGCGGTGCGTGCCGGTGCCGACCACACGGCCCTCGTCCAGCACCACGATGCGATCCGCATGGCGGATGGTGGCCACGCGCTGCGCGACGATCACCACGGTGGCCTCCGCGGTCTCGGCGAGCAGGGCCGCGCGCAGGGCCGCGTCGGTGGAGTAGTCGAGCGCGGAGAACGAGTCGTCGAACAGGTAGATCTCCGGTCTGACCACCAACAGCCGGGCGATCGCCAGGCGTTGCCGCTGGCCGCCGGAGACGTTGCCGCCGCCCTGGGCGATCGGCGCGTCCAGCCGTTCCGGCAGCGCCTCGACGAACGAGCGGGCCTGGGCGATCTCCAGGGCCCGCCACAGGTCCTCGTCGGTGGCGTCCGGATTGCCGTAGCGCAGGTTGGAGGCGATGGTGCCGGAGAACAGGTACGGCTTCTGCGGGACCAGGCCCACCGTGCGCGACAACAGCGCGGGGTCGAGTTCGCGGGTGTCCACGCCGCCGACCAGGACCGCGCCGGCGGTCACGTCCAGCAGCCGCGGGATCAGACTCAGCAACGTGGTCTTGCCCGCCCCGGTGCTGCCGATCACCGCGGTGGTCTCGCCGGGTCGGGCGATCAGGTCGATGCCGCGCAGCACCGGCTCCTCGGCGCCGGGATAGCAAAAGCTCACGTCGCGCAGTTCGAGCCGGCCGTGCGCGTGCAGCGCGGTGACCGGTGCCTTGGACACGGTCAGGCTGGTCTCGGTGTCCAGCACCTCGGTGATCCGGTCGGCGCAGACCGCCGCGCGCGGGATCATCATGGTCATGAAGGTGGCCATCATCACCGACGCCAGGATCTGCATCAGGTAGCTGAGGAAGGCGACCAGCGCGCCGATGTCCATCGCGTCGGAGCCGATCCGGTGGCCGCCGATCCACACGATCACGATCGCCGAGGTCTCCCACACGAGCAGGACCGAGGGATACATGTAGGCCAGCAGGCGGCCGAGCGAGAGCGACACGTCGCGGATCTCCGCGTTGGCGTCCGCGTACCGGTCCTGTTCGTGGGTGTCCCGGCCGAACGCGCGGATCACCCGGATGCCGGTGATCTGTTCGCGCATGATCCGGTTCACGTTGTCGATCCGGCCCTGGAGCACGCGGAACAGCGGCGGCATCGCGCGCACGATCCAGCCGACGGCCAGGACCAACACGGGCACGATGATCAGGAACAACAGGGACATCGGGACGTCCTGGTTGACCGCCATCAGGATGCCGCCGAAGCACATGATCGGCGCGGACACCATCAGCGTGAGCGCGAGCAGGGCCAGCATCTGGATCTGCTGCACGTCGTTGGTGGTGCGGGTGATCAACGACGGGGCGCCGAACTCGCCGACCTCGCGCGCGGAGAAGGTCTGCACCCGGTCGAACACGGCGGCACGGATGTCGCGGCCCACGCCCATCGCGATCCGGGCGCCGAAGTACACCGCGATCGCGGCGCACACGATCTGGACCAGGGTGACCCCGATCATCGCGGCGCCGACCCGCAGGATGTAGCCGGTGTCACCCTTGACCACACCGTTGTTGATCAGGTCGGCGTTCAGGGTCGGCAGGTACAGGGTGGCCAGGGTCTGCACCAGTTGCAGCAGCACCACCAAGCCGATCGGTTTGGCGTAGGGGCGCAGATGTGCGCGGAGCAGTCGGATCAGCACGAGGTCCTCTTCGGGTCGGGGGAGTACAGCCGACCTGGGGCGCAAGCCGTACACGGACGCGGGAGCGGCCTCGTGCGGGGCGCCGGCTCGGGGTGCGGGCCGAGGGCGCGGCGCAAAGGCGGGTCCTGCCCTCGACGGTAGTGCCCCGCGATGGGGCGGTCGATCGGATTGTGCCCACTGCCCCACCGGTGCCGGGCCGGCCCGGCGGTGGTCGAAGAAATGTGCATGACGGTTCTCCCCGAGTGCGGTCCAAGGTTGCCGAACGCGGCCCGTCGACGTTCTTTCGGGCGGCACGTCGAAACCGTAGAACTTCAAGTCGACTTGAGGTCAAGGTCGACGTCGGGACATGCCGATGCCCTCGGGCCGTCGGCGGCCCGTTCGGAACCGTACACAGCGCGACGGCCCGCCCACCCCGAGGGGTGGGCGGGCCGCCGTGGTGCGGATCGCGAACGTCAGTGGATCACGACGATCGACTCGCTGACGTGCCACACCGCGAAGTTGTCGCCGTGGCGGCCCTTGTCGCCGTGGTGACGCTTGTTGCCGTGGTGGCTCTTGTCGCCGTGGTGGCCCTTGTCATCGTCGTCGTCGTCGCAGTCCGAGAAGTTGACGCCGGCGCCGGTGCGGTGAGCGACCAGCAGACCGTCGTCGTGACCGTGACCACCGGCGCTGGCGGTACCGGCACCGGCGATGGCGAAGAGGGCAGCGCCGGCAACGGCGATCAGCGAGGTGCGGATGCGCATATTCGTCTCCCATGAAGTGGGGTTGTGCAGGACGTCGATACAGATATCCGGAAAACCACATCAATATGGGTAAGTTCGCCCATTAGGGGCATATTGCGTACCTGTTACGACCCGTTCGGCCCGTTGTCACCCGTGCACGTGGGTGAGCCAGTGCGCGTACCGCTCGTCCGTACCGGTGACCGCCGCGGTGTAGGCGGCCTGGAGCTTGCGGGTGACCGGACCGGTGCCCACCTTGCGGTCGTCCAGCGACGCCACCGGCACCACGCCCGCGGCGGTGCCGCTGACCAGGACCTCGTCCGCGGTGTACAGGTCCGAGCGGAGCAGGTTCTCGACGCGCACCGGCAGACCGAGATCGGCGGCCAGCGTGAGCACGGTGTCCTGGGTGATCCCGCGCAGTGCGCCGGCGCTCGCGGGCGGGGTGTACAGGATGCCGTCGCGCACCGCGAAGACGTTGGCCGCACTGCACTCGCTGACGTAGCCGTCCGCGTTGAGCAGCAGCGCCTCGTCGTAACCGGCCTGCAGTGCCGCGGTCTTGGCCAGCGCCGAGTTGAGGTAGCCGGCGGTGGCCTTGGCCGCGGGCGGCAGCGCGTTCGGGTCGTTGCGCCGCCACGAACTGGTCGCCAGGCGGATGCCGCGCTCGGCCGACTCGTCGCCGAGGTAGGCGTTCCACTCCCAGCCCGCGATGCTCACCTCGACGGCCATCTCGGGCCGGAAGGCCGGGCCCATCTCGCCGTAGCCGATGTGTGCGAGGTGGCGCAGGTAGCACTCGGAGTGCCCGTTGGCGGCGACCAGTTCCACCGTCGCGGCGCGCAGCGCGGGCAACTCGTAGGGCACCTCGAAGCCCACGATACGTGCGCTGTCGCGGAACCGGCGCAGGTGTTCGTCGAGCCGGAACACCGCGGGGCCGCGCGGGGTGAGGTGCACCCGGGTGCCCTCCAGGACGCCGGTGCCGTAGTGCAGCCCGTGGGTGAGGACGTGCACCTTCGCGTCCGCCCACGGCACGAGCGTGCCGCCCATCCAGATCCAGTCCGCTTCGGTCAGTGCCATCGCTGCTCCCGCCCTCGTGTGCTCGCGTGCGTGGTCGCGTCCGGCGCTCGCGCCCTGCGGCGGCGCCGGTCGGGTCTGCCGGGCAAGTGGATCACTGATGAACAACTCGATGAGCCACTTGGTGAGTGGCACATTAGCCCTATCGGTATTGGGCCACTAGTGCCGATCCGGCATGCGGACATGGCGGTGTGCCGCTTGGCGCGGGGGTGACGTGGGGGGCGCGAGCGGGGCCGGGGCGGCTTGCCGGGCCGGGGAGTTGGGGTGGGGGTGGGTCGCGGTCGGCGGGTGTCTAGCGGGATTCGTGCCACGCCTTGACGAGGAGTTCGATTGCCTGGGACAGGACCGGTTCGCGCCAGGCGTAGCTGAGGCGGATGCGGTCGGCGGCGGTGTCGGGGAGTGGGGCGAAGACCGCACCGGGGGAGACCGCGACGCCGTGACGCAGGGCGGTTGCGACGAACTCCTCGCCGTCGACACCGGGCAGGCGGGCCCACAGGGACAGGCCGCCGCGCGGCAGGGTCCATTCCCACTCGGGCAGGTGCTCGGTGAGCTCGGCGGCGAAGTGGTCGCGCCGGCAGGCCAGCGTGGCGGACCACTCGCGCACCCGCTTCGCGCGGCCCGGGTCGCGCAGCAGGTGGATGGCGAACTGCTGGTCCAGGGTGGAGGAGGCCAGGTCGGTGCGCTGTTTGGCCTCGATCAGCAGGGTCCGCACGGCGGTCGGCGCGGCGACCCAGCCCAATCGCAGGCCGCCCCACGTGGTCTTGGACAACGTGCCCAGGCAGACCGTGCCCTCGGGCAGGTGCTCGGCTGCCGAGGCCACCGGGCCGTCGGCGAGATCGGCGAGGCTGCGGTCCTCCACGAGCAGCGCGCCTTCCTCGGCGGCGACCTCGGCGATCGCCTTCGCGCGCCGGGCCGACACGACCGCGCCGGTGGGGTTGTGCACCGGCAGCGAGAACACGTACGCGGGGCGATGTCGACGGATCGCCGCGCGCAGTGCATCCGGGTCGAAGCCGTGGCGATCGGCCGGTACCGGGATCGCCTCGGCGCCGAAGCGGTATCCGGCCGCGAGCATCCCGGGATAGGTGGTCGGCTCGACCAGGATCCGGTCGCCGGGGCCGAGCAACGCGTCGGCGACCAGGTGGATCGCCTGCTGCGCACCGGACGTCACCACGATGTCGTCGGCGGCGAACCCGGCGGGCAGTTCGTGTGCGGCGATCAGGGCGCGCAGACGCGGGTCGCCGGCCGGCGCGTACCCGTCCTGCGGACGCGCGTCGAGCAGATCCTCCACGCGCAGCGCGGTGTTCGGCAGCAGCGACGCGTCGGGGACGGCCGCCTTGGCCAGGTCGACCACGATGGCGCCCTCGCGCAACCAGCGGGCGAAGGTCGGCCGCCCGCCGGGGCGCACGTAGGAGCCGCTGCCGTGGCGGCGTTCGATCAGGCCGACGCGGTTCAGCGAGAGGTAGGCCGACGCGACCGTGCCACGGCTGAACCCGAGCGCCTCGGCGAGCGCGCGCTCGGAGGGCAGCCTGGTCTCGGCGAGCAGGTCCCCGCCCTCGACCAGTTCGCGCAGTGCGTCGAACAGGCGCTCGCCGCGGGATCGACGCTCGTTGCGGCGGGGGCGCCCCATGCGCTCCCCGACCACCACGGCGAACTGCTCGACCTCCACGATCACTCCCTCGACGCACACGTGTGGGACGACGATGGTTTCACGGTCTCGGGTGGGCTCGGGGCCGGGTGGGATGAGTGGGTTGGGCCGGGCGGGGGTTACCAGGGGAGGGGGTGGGTGTCTCGGAAGAAGCCGCCGGTGGGGCCGGTGTCGGGGAGGGTGGCTGCCCAGACGATGCCGGCGGCGCCGGCTTCCACCGGGCGACCCCCGGGGCCGCCCATGTCGGTGGCCACCCAGCCGGGGCAGACGGCGTTGACCAGGATTCGGTCGGGGCGCAGTTCGGCCGCGAGCATGCGGGTGAGTGCGTTGAGACCGACCTTGGAGATCGTGTACGCGGGTGTGCCGCCTCCCATGTTGGTCAGCGACGCGGCCTCGCTGCTCACGTTGACGATGCGCGGATGCGCCGAGCGGCGCAGCAGCGGCAGGAACGCCTGCACGGTGCGCCACGGCCCGTACAGGTTGGTCTCGCCCGCCTCGACCACGACCGCCAGGTCGGCGTCGGTCGCGCGCTGCCACGTGTCGTAGCTGATCGCGGCGTTGTTGACCAGCGTGTCCAGGCCGCCGAAGCGTTGCTCGACCTCGGTGGCGGCGCGCCGGACGCCGGCCGGGTCGGTCACGTCCAGGTGCACCGGATGGGCGTCCAGCCCCGCCGCGCACAGCTCGCGTGCGGCGGACTCGGCGGCCGCGGCCGCGCGGGCGCCGAGCAGCACCGTGTGCCCGAGCAGGCCCAACCGGCGGGCCACCTCGTGCCCGATGCCGCGGTTGGCGCCGGTGACCAGCGAGATCGGGGCGGCTGGGCGGCCCCGGTCGGTCGTGGACTCGGTGGCGTGGGCCATCGGGTCAGCGCCGCCCGTCGAGACGCCCGTCGAGGCGGTCGAACGTGTCGCCGAACACCCACGGGCTGGTCGCGGCGATGAAGTCGGTCGGGAATCCGGCCGTGTGGTCGGTCGCAGCCGCGAGTCGGCGCAGTGCGTCCTCGGGCAACACGACGTCCACCGCGCCGAGGTTGTCGCGCAGTTGCCCGGCCGAGCGCGCCCCGATGATCGGATGCACGGCCCGCGAGTGCGCCCGGGTCCAGGCGATCGCCACCTGCGACGGGGTCGCGCCGAGTTCGTCGGCCACGTCCTGGACCGCGCGGGCGGCGGTGTGGTCGCGCTCGCCGAGCGAGTCGGGCGCGACCCGGGTGCCGGCCTCGGCGCCGCCGGGACGGGTGAACTTGCCGGACAACACACCGCTCGCCAGTGGCCCCCACGCGGCCACCGAGAGGCCGAAGTCCTCGGCCATCGGCAGCAGTTCGCGCTCGATGTCGCGGTTGAGCAGGTTGTACGGGACCTGGAGCCCGGCGAACGGCGTCCAACCGCGCCACTCGGCGAGGGTGTTGGCTCGGCTGACCACCCACGCAGGGGTGTCCGAGATGCCGATGTAGAGGATCTTCCCGGCGCGGACCGCGTCGTCGAGGGCGCGCATGGTCTCCTCGATCGGTGTGTGCCGGTCCCACAGGTGCACCCAGTAGACGTCGATGTAGTCGGTGCGCAGTCGGCGCAGGCTGGTCTCCAGCGACAGGGTCAGGTTCTTGCGGTGGTTGCCGGCGGCGTTCGGGTCGGCGGGGTCGCGGGTGACGGTGTACTTGGTGGCGAGCACGAACCGGTCGCGGCGGCCGTCGAGTACTTCGCCGACGATCCGCTCGCTCTCGCCGTCGCGGTAGTTGATCGCGGTGTCCACGACGTTGCCGCCGGCGTCCGCGTACACGTCGACCATCCGGCGGCACTCGTCGAGCCCCGCGCCGACGGTGCCCTCGCCGCCGAAGGTCATCGCGCCCAGGAACAGCTCGGAGACGCGCAGACCGGTGTTGCCGAACAAGCGATATCGCATGGGGACTTCCTCTTCTTCTCCGTCGGGAATGCGGCCATCGTCGGGTGAGCGGCCAGGCCGGGTCCAAGACCGGTTGTGATAACCAATGGCTATGGACACGCACCTGCGAGATCTCAGGTACTTCGTGGCGATCGCCGAAGAGCTCAACTTCACCCGGGCCGCGGAGCGATTGTTCGTGTCGCAACCGGCGCTGAGCAAACAGATACGCCAGTTGGAGGAGGGGCTTCGGGCCCGCCTGTTCGACCGGGATCGCCGAGCCGTCACGCTCACCACCGCCGGCGCCGCGCTGTTGCCGGCGGCGCGCGAGGTGATCCGCTGCTGGGACGAGGCCCAGCGGGTGGTGGGCGACGCGGTCGCGGCCGAGGCCGCGTCGTTGCGGGTGGGACTGTCCACGAGCGTGGGTCGCGGGTTGTTGCAGCGGGCGCGGGAGGGGTACGCGGTGCGGCGGCCCAACGGGCGCCTGCAGATTCGGCAGATCGACTGGGACGACGCGACGGCCGGACTGGCCGACGGGCGGGTGGACGTCGCGCTGGTGTGGTTGCCGCTGCCGAACCAGGAGGCGTTCGCGACGCGGGTGGTGGCGACCGAGCCGAGGTGCGTGGTGGTGCGCGAGGATCATCCGCTCGCGGGGCGCTCGGAGGTCGCCTTCGCGGAACTCCTGGACGAGCCGTTCCTGGCCCTGCCTCCTGCCGCGGGGCCGCTGCGCGACTACTGGTTGGCGATCGACCATCGGGAGGGGCGGCCGGTGCGGGTGGGGGCGACGGTGTCGAACGCCGACGAGACCTTCGCGGCCGTGGAGGAGGGCAGCGGAATCGTCCTGATCGCGGCCGGAAACGCGGCGATCTACCAGCGGCCCGGGACGGTGGCGATCCCGGTGAGCGGGCTGAGCCCGAGCGAACTGGCACTCGCCTGGCGGGCGGACGACCATCGCGGGACGGTCCGCGACTTCGTCGAGACACTCCGGGACGCTTCTTCCGGATCACCCCGCTGACCGGATGTGGATGGCGGCGAGGTGTTGGGTGACGCCTTGTCGTGGGTTAGGGCTATTCGCCCGCGAGGTTGGTGACGCGGCAGGCGGGTGGATCGCCCTTGAGCGCCGGGCCGGTGCTGTCGTCAACCCGCCATACGGCCGTCGGACCGGTATACGGGCACGCCGGCGCGGTCGGACATGGCGTCGAAGGTGCGCTGCTCGGCGGCGCGTTGCCACCAGAGCAGTTACGGGAGTGCTCGCGGCGGCTTGCAGGGGTCCGGGAATCGGCATTCCGGCGAGCACTTGCACGGCGGGTCCGGGAACATGTGTCCGTCGCCAAACGGCCAGGACGCGGAGCCGGCCGTGAACAGTTCGGGTGGCTTGACCATGCGGGTTCCGGTCTGGTCGACGTGGTAGACCGCAAGCCACATCCGGCCACTGGCGGCGGGACGTTTCGGGCTTCGGCTGTCCGGTGTCGAGTCTCGCATTTCGGCTGCGCTCCTCACGCTTCGCGCGCTTGACTGCTGTGTGTACACCGATCGTGACGCGGCGTCGTACCACTCGGGAGTGAGCGCCCGTCCCGGATTTCGATGGGAAAGAGAGGCACCCCGTGCGATTCGAAGCCGCCCCCGATGGCGCGAAACGGCTGCATCGGTTCGGACTCGCGATCCGAGCGCAGCGCGAGCGGAAAGGCTTGACGCTTGCCGACATGGCAGCCGCGCACGGGTACTCGACGTCGGCATGGTCGCGGTACGAGAACGGCAGCCCCATCCCGCCCGAGTTGCCTGCGAAGCTCGACGAACTGATGGAGACGCAGGGGATGTTCGCCGTGCTCTGGGACGTGGTCAAAGACGAGATGTGGCCGGACAGGTATCGCGACTACATGCGGCTTGAAGGTGCGGCACAGGAGATTGCCGAGTACGCGCCGTACGTAGTGCCGGGCTTGCTTCAGACTCCGGCTTATGCCCGCGCCCTGTTCGTCGCGGGACATCCCGAGTGGTCCGAGGACAGGATCGAGCGCGAAGTCGAAGCGCGAATGGGTCGTCAAGCCCGGTTCGGTGGCGACGATCGGCCCTACCTCTCAGGCGTGCTCGACGAAGCGGTCATCCGGCGAATCGTTGGCGGTCCAGCCGTGATGCGGGAGCAACTCGAACGACTGCTACCGCTCTTGGACACGAAGGACTCGGTGCTCTCGGTCGCGCCCTTCACACGCGGAACCAGGTGCGGGCTTGATGGTCCGTTGATCCTGCTCACGCTGCCTGACGACGGCCAAGCGGCGTACTTCGAAGGGCTGGTCAACGGGCAGCTACTCGAAGACCCGAACGGGGTAAGGATCCACCGCCGGGCATACGATCGGCTACGCGTCGAATCCGCCTCGCTTGAGGAGTCGACGGCCCTAATTACGGCGGCAATCAAGGAGCTTCGACCATGACCACTACCCTCGACCTGAGCGCCGCGACATGGCTCAAGGCGTCCTACAGCAACTCGGATGGTGGCGCATGCGTGGAAGTCGCCCCCGGCTTCGCGGTCGTCCCGGTCCGTGACTCGAAAGACCCGAGTGCCGGCCACCTGATCGCAACCCCCGCGTCCTGGATGGTGCTGTTGGACGCGCTGCGCGCGGTCTGACGTAACTGCCGACGACCCTGACCAAGTCCCCCTCCCTGCTGCCGAATCAGGCCGGGAGGGGGTCCCGCCTGGGGATCGCGTTCAGCTCGGCCCGGACGCACGTTCGGCCGCTCATCCAGCTGACTGGCGGGCTGCGGTCTCGTTTGTCGTGCCTTCAACGGCGCCAGAGTGCACGTGGATCAGCGGAAGTCCACGTCCTCGTACATGCGATACAGCCGCCGGGTTGCGCCGGTGTGGTCCCGGTCGGCTACCGCCGCCCACGCTCGGGACACCAGTTCGCGAGCCTGGCGGCCGGGCCACGGGTTCGGGAGCAACTCCGGGGGCAGCAGCGGGTCGGGCTCCATCGCGCGACCGAACTCGACGGTCAACTCCACGCCGATGGTGAGCAGTTCGATGCCGTCGACGGCATCCGCCGATTCCAGTCGGGCCAGTCGGGGTCGGGCGACTTCGATCAGCCGGTGGTAGCGCTCGGCCGACTCGGTCAGGGGCCACAGATGTGCGGCCAGCTCCGCCGGCCGGTCCAGCGAGCCGATCCGCAGGTCCCGGCTGGTGAGCAGGGTGATCGCGTCGGCCACGCCCAGGCGGTGCGCCTCGGCCGAGATCAACTCGGTCCATTCGTTCGCGGACACGTACAGCCCACCCTGCAACGGTGCGCCGCCCAGGCGCAGGATCGCGTCGCGCAGCGCGTCGCGCGCGGAGCGTGCGGACTCCGGGATCGCGAATGCGACCAACCGCCAAACGCCGTCCCACGGTTCCAGGCCGCGATCCTGGCGGAACGCGTAGCGGACGAACTCGACGCCGGGCTCGAGGGTGCGCAACGTGTCCTCGGATGCGCTCAGCACCGCCTTGCGGCCACGCCCCCGGTGGGTGAACCGGCCCTCGGCGACCAGGCGCTTGATGCACAGCCGCACCTGCTGGTCGGTCATCCCGAGCACGTTCGCGACGGTGTACAGCTCACCGGTGTCGACGCTGCCGTCCGGCCGCACCATGGCGTGGACGAGGGTGCGGGTCGGGATCTCGACCGGGCCCGATCCGGGTGTTCCTGGCATGCCCCGAGCATACGAGCGGGGCGATGCGCCCTCGGTGCTCACCCGCGCGTGCCGGTCGGGCCGGATCCGACCGGGCGGATCATCGTGGTCACGGCCGCGAAGCCCATCAGTCCGCGCAGATAGGGCGTGTGCTCGGTTCTGGTCGCCACGAAGCCGTGTCGTTCGTAGAGCGCGCGGGCGCGCGGGTTGACGTCGATCACGTCGAGTCGGATGTGTCGGCAACCGAGTTCGGGGGCCAGCGCGGCGACCTCGTCGAGCAGCCGGCTGCCGATGCCCAGGCCGCGTCGGTCCGGGTCGACGGCGATCCCGTCCATCACCAACTCGGTCGGCTTCGGCCGGCGTTCGAGCAGGGCCAGGATGGCGACCCGGTGCAGGCCGCCGAGGCGACCGTACGTGCGCAGCACATCGCGCGCGGAGCCGCCGGTGAAGCCGCGTCCGGCGTGGGTGTAGCCGGCCACGCCCACCAGTACGCCGCCCTGTGTCGCGGCGATCGCGCGGTCCGCGTTCAGGTGCTCGGCGATGAAGGCGATGCCGGTCTCGGGCGGACCCAGCGCGGCGCCCAGCTTGCGGCCGAACGCCTCCCAGTACAACTCGGCCGCCCGGCGGCGCGCGTCGGGCGGCAGGCCGCGTCGGATGTGCGGGGCGCCGGGGGCCGGGCGATCCGAACCTGTTCCCGCGTTGGGCTCGTCTGCCTGGTCCATCGCTGTCTCCGGGGGTGTGAGGGGTCGGGCCGGGTCGGTCTCGGCGCTCCGGCTCGGACGCGCCGACGCTTTGCTCGGCTCCGAAGCGATCATGCCGGGCTCGCCGGAAGCAAGCATACGCGAAACGTTCGTTTGACACACGGGCGTTCTGGTCGCGATAGTTTTTGCCAAGTGGAGCGATGCGGCACGAGCCGCGTGATGCCGTGCGAAGGAGACGAAGGCATGAAGCTCGGATCCACCATGCGACGCCATCGCGGGCTCACCATCGGTGCCGCGATCGTCGCCCTGCTGCTCCTGGTCGGCGTGGGCGCGGCGGTGTACGCGGACTACGCGAACACATACGACCTCGATGAGGAACGGATCGCCTTTCAGGACGGGGCGCAGCGGCTGGACGGCGTGCTGGCCAAGCCCACTCGGGGGCACGGCCCGTACGGGCTGGTGGTCCTGGTGCACGGCGACGGCGCGATGAACGCCACCAACGACGGCTTCTATCGGCCGCAGATGGAGGCCTACGCCCGGGCCGGCTATGCGACGCTCTCCTGGAACAAGCCGGGAGTGGACGGCACGCCCGGGAACTGGCTCGACCAGAGCATGGACGACCGGGTCCGGGAGGCCGAGGCGGCGATCGCGTGGAGCCGCTCCCGGCCGGACGTGGACCACGCGCGGGTGGGGCTGTGGGGGGCCAGTCAGGCGGGCTGGGTCGTGCCGAAGGTGGCCGCGCGCACCCCGGACGTGCGGTTCGTGATCGCCGTCTCGCCCGCGATCAACTGGCTGCGCCAGGGCCGCTACAACCTGCTGGCCGAGCTGCGGGCGGACCACGCGTCGCAGGCCCGGATCGACGACGAGGTGCGGCGCAGCGACCGGACCCGGCAGCTGATCCAGGAGGGCGCGACGCACGAGCAGTACCGTGCGGCGCTGGGCGACGCGGCGGACATGCCGGCGGACCGGTGGGCGTTCGTGCGCAAGAACTTCGCCGTGGACGCGAGCGCGGACCTGGCTCGGGTGCGGGTGCCGGTGCTGTTGATGCTGGCCGGGCACGACGTGAACGTGGACGTCGCGGAGACCGAGACGGAGTATCGCCGACTGCTCGGCGGACGGGCCGAGTTGACGGTGCGTCACTACCCGGGTGCGGCGCACTCCATGGTGCGGAAGGACATCGAGGACTCACGGCTCGACACGTACTTCACGGCGATCTTCGCGCCGCGCGACCTGTTCGCCCCCGGCTACCTCGGCGACCAGCGCCGCTTCCTGGCCGGTCGCTGAGCGAGCGGGCCCGGCCCGGCGGATCCTGCCGGGACCGGCCCGATCGCTGTCACACCGCGACCGGGATCGCGCCCAGGGCCGCCGCCACGTCCGCCAGCTGCGGATCGGCGGCGGCCCTGGCGAGTGCGGCGGTCAGTGCTTCCGCGTAGGTGGCGCCGGCCTCGGTCAGCCGGGTGCGCCCCTCGTCGGTGATCACGCTGTACACCCCTCGGCGGTCCTTCGGACACAGGTCGCGTCGGGTGAGGCCGTCGGTTTCCAGGCGGACCGCGAGTCGGCTGACCGAACTCTGGTTGAGGCCGATCGAGTCGGCGAGCTCCTGCATGCGCAGCTCACCGTCGGGGGCGACCGCGAGCCGGGAGAGCGCGCGGTACTCGGACAGCCCTATCCCGTGCCGCCGTTGCAGGGCCCTGCCGAGGTCGTGCTCGACGCGCGCATGCAGCACGACGACCTGCTCCCAGAGCTTGGCGTCCATGGCACCGTCCCCTTTCGCGGTTCGGTCGAGTGAACCAGTGCGGTTCGGTCGAGTTGAACCAGTGCGGTTCGGTCGAGTGACCGGCCCGGTCGAGCTCCCGTCGGCCGCAGAGCGACATGGCGGGAGACCGCTGTTGACAGCAGATTACATGTAGTGCCAGATTATGCATGCGCAAGCAAACAATGTATGTGCATGCACCTTCTTGAGGGTGTGCACCTCTTGAATCCGGGAGCCACCGTGACCATCTCCACCGCACGCGACGCCGCCGCCCCGATCCGCCGGGTCGCCACCACGCCGGACTGGTACGAGCCGTACAAGATTTCGCAGGCCATCCGGGCCGGCGGCCTGATCTTCGTGTCCGGGCAGGCGGGCTTCGACGAGAACGGGCGCACCGTCGAGGGCGGCTTCCTGGAACAGGGCCGGCAGGCCTTCCGCAACGTGGAACGGGTGCTCGCAGAGGCGGGAGCGACCCTCGCCGACGTGGTCAAGGTCGGCATCTTCGTCCGGAACATGGCCGAGAACCTGGACGACGTGATCGTGCTGCGCGAGGAGTTCCTGTCCCTGCCGTATCCGGCGGACACCCTCCTGGAGGTCTCCTCGCTCGCCCGGCCGGACTGGCTGATCGAGGTCGAGGTCACCGCACTCGACCGCTGACCGCGCGATCCGCGCCCCGCGCGACCGACCACACCGACCACACCGACGAACGGAAGCCGCGTTGACCACCACCACGAACCCGCTGCTGACCCCGTACCGGCACGGCGTACTGGACCTGCCCAACCGGATCGCGATGGCCCCGATGACCCGGGGCCGCGCGGACGACACCACCGGCGTACCGAGCGAACACGCCGCCGCCTACTACGCCCAGCGGGCCGGCGCCGGTCTGCTGATCACCGAGGGGATCTCGATCCACCCCCTGGGCAAGTCCGGCCCGGGCATCCCGGGCCTGCGGACCGACGAACAGGTCGCGCGCTGGCGCGAGATCACCGCCGCGGTGCACGACGCGGGCGGCCGGATCTTCGCCCAGCTGTGGCACGTCGGCCGGATGACGCACCCGGTGACCCTGGACGGCGCGACGCCGACCGCCCCCTCGGCGGTGCCGATCACCGACGCGCCGATCTTCACCCGCGAGGGCCTGCTGCCGCACGTCACGCCGCGTGCGCTGACCATCGCCGAGATCCGGGACGTGGTCGCCGCGTTCGCGCGCGCCGCGGGCCGGGCGATCGAGGCCGGGTTCGACGGGGTCGAGATCCACGGCGCCAACGGATACCTGTTCCAGCAGTTCCTGGCCGAGAACACCAATCTGCGTACCGACCGCTATGGCGGCTCACCGGAGAACCGACTGCGTTTGGTGCTGGAGGTGGTGACCGCGGTCGCCACCGAGATCGGCGCGGACCGGGTGGGCCTGCGGATCTCGCCGGACAACCCGGAGAACCAGATTCGCGAGTCGCACCCGCGCGAGACCTACCGGGCGCTGGTCGACGCGCTGGACCCGCTCGGCCTGGCCTACCTGCACGTGTTGGAGCGCGGCGACTACGACGCGCTCGCCGACCTGCGCCCGCGCTGGTCCGGCACGTTGATCGCGAACCACAACGGCCCGACGCCGGTCGACCCGGGGACGGCCGAGCGACTGCTCGCCGCCGAACTCGCCGACGTGGTGGCCTTCGGCCGGCTGTTCATCACCAACCCGGACCTGCCCGCGCGGATCGCCGAGGCACTGCCGCTCGCCGCGCCGCCGGTGGCACACGTGTACGGCGGCGGCGCGCGTGGCTACGTGGACTATCCGGCGGCCTCGGCGAAGGTCGGCTAGCGCCGGACAGGGACCAGGATCAGGGCTCGGGGGTTCAGGCCGCCGCGTCGAGCGGGTCGGCGGTGCCGGTGAGCGCGGAGCGCAGCGTTTCCGGGGTCAGCAGGCCCACGGCTCGGCCGGCCTCGTCGGTCACGGCCCATACCCGCATACCCCGGGCGCGCATGGTGGCCATCGCCTCGGCGGCGGACATCTCCGGGCGGGCGAACGGGCCTTGGTCGTGCCTGATGTTCCCGATCGGCGTGCGCGCGGTGTACCAGGAGCGGTTCCGGTACGGCGCGAGCTGCGCGCGGCGCACGATGCCGAGGCAGCGGCCGTCCTCGGCGTGCAGGATCACGTGGTCGGCGTCGGCCGCGTGGATGATGTCGACGGCCTTGTCGACCATGGTGTTCGTGTCGATCCGCAGCTCGGCCGGTTGCATGGCCTGGGCGACGGTGAGCGGGCCGGTCGGGGTTGCCGGGCCGGCGGTGCGATGGTGGGGGATGGCGGTCATCGAGGGCACCTGGTTTCCAGTCGTCCGGATCCGGGGTTGGGCCCGGTCGCCGGTGGTTCGGGTCTTGGGGGCCGCGGCCGGGGAACCGGCTGCGGGTCGGACCGTGCGCGCACCGACTTGGGACGACACGCCCCGGCGGGGCGGCGGGAGTTCGGCGCCCGAGCCGCTCGGCCGGCGGGTGCCGGTGAGCGGACCGGCGGATGCCGGTGGGCCGAGGGTTCGACGTGGGCGTGGCGGCCCACGACGGGCGGTGGCGCAAGTGGCGCTGTGCGCTCGGTCGGTGGGTGAACGGTGGCCCCGGGCAGCCCGGCGACGCATCCTGGGGACCCGGCCGACGCGGCCGATCGTCCTCGCCCACCGAGGACGGCGTCGGCGCGGAAGCCGACGTGCGAAATGTCTTCGGTAGGGCCACCTTACCGTCTTTCCGACGCACCGCCGACCCGGCGTCGGGACGATTGGGTCGGAAACGGCCTTATTCGCCGCCGAGTTGAGCCCTCGGGCACCCCGGCGGGCGGTTGGCCCGGCCGGTCCGTCCCCAGGCGCCGCACGGCGGTTGGCCGTCGCGGGCCGCCGGATGTGGAGCAGCGAACTTTTGTTGAAGAGCCGCGGATTTCCCGGAGAGTCGCGGACTCCCCATGACGAGTCGCGGACATTCCATGAGGGGTCGCGGGCAGCCGTGCGGAGTCGCGGACTACCAGGTGTAGACCGGCTTGCCGTTGCGGTCCTTGGCCTCGGTGTAGACCTTCATGCAGGCACCCTCCTCCGACGCGTTCAAGGCGGAGGAGCCGCTGGGGAGTTGGCCGGCCGGCGGAGCCTGCGGCGTGGTCGGGGGAGCCGTCGTGGCGCCGCTCTTGCCGGCGCCCTTGAAGGTCGGGCCGGAACCCCAGTCGGTGCCGATCTGCACCGTCACATGGGTTGCGTTCGCCTGCGGGGACAGGGCGGTGGCGGGCAGCCCCAGGGCATCGGCGACCGCCTGGGCCTGGTCCTTGTCCTTGGCCGGGAAGATCACCGCGCTGGTCTGTCGCTTGGCCGCGGCCGGGCCCTTGGCGGCCTTGGTGAAGCCCTGCGCCACCAGGCCCTCGGCGACCGCACCCGACTGGGTGCTCCCGGTCGCGCCGACCACGGTGATCCGGATCGCGGCCTTGTCCACGTTCGACGCGGGTGGCGGCGGCGGTTGCGTCGTGTCGGGGGTGGTGGTCTCGGTACCCGGCGGTGGCCCGTTCTTGTCGAAGGCGACATCCGAGCGGACCATCTTGAACAGCGTCTCGGCGGACGCGGCCGGGACCAGGTGCTGTTCGGGCGCCTGCGGATCCGCGTCGTGCGGCATCGTGGTCATGGTGATCCGGTTGGTGTTCACCTTGTTCAGCGTGGTCGCCAGCGAGGTCAGCTTCTGCAGACCGTTGAGGTCGTCGTCGACGGTCAGCGACCTGGTTGCCGCGTCGGCGACCTTGAACAGCTTGACCGGGTTGGTGATGGTGCTGTTCGACTTGAGCGTGCGCACCATCGAGTTGAGGTACATGTGCTGCGCGTGGGTGCGCCCGACGTCGCTGCCGTCCTCGAAGGCATGCCGTGTGCGCAGCCACTTGAGCGCGTCCTCGCCCTGGATGGTGTGCTTGCCGGCGGTCAGCTTGAGGTGCGAACCCACCAGGTGCCGCTCGCCGTTGACGTACTCGACCTGCTCGTCCTGGATGTTCGACTGCACGCACACCTCGACGCCGCCGACCGCGTCGGCCATCGACACCACGCCGGAGAAGGTCACCATCATGAAGTGATCGATGTGGATCTTGGTGAGCAACTGCCAGGTGCCGACCACACATCCGGGACCGCCGCGGCCGAGGCTCTCGTTGATGGTGGTGTTGATCGGCGCGAACTTCTGCTTCGTCTTCGGGTCGGTGCAGGTCGGGATCTGCACGCGCGTGTCGCGCGGAATGCTGATCACCGACGCGTTGCTGCGGTCCGCGGACACATGCAGCAACATCTGTACGTCCGCCCGCGGCGCGCCGCCGTCGCAGGCTCCGCCGAGCTTGCAGTCGATCGGGTCGTTCCGCCCGTCCGAGCCGATCATCAGGATGTTCAGCGGAGTGCGGCCGAACGCGTCGGGCCCCTCCTTGGGCACGTCGACGTCGCTGGTGTTGAGCTTGCTGTGCTTGATGTTCGCGTTGAGCTTCTCCCAGATCACATAGCCGGTGATGCCGAGCGCGACGAACACGACCGCCATCACCAGCGCCGTGATCTTGAGCTTGCGGAACCGACGCGGCTTGCCGCGTCCGGTGCGCTTGGCCCGGCGCGCGGCCCGGCCGCCCGATGCGCCGTCGCCCCGACGGGCGCGCGGCACCACGGGAGTGTCGGGGCCGGTGGATTCGGGTTCGGTGTCGGTCGCGGCGGTGGTCGGAGTCGCGTCGGAGGCGGGCGATTGCGGCGCCGCGCCGGTGCGGCGGCGGCGACGACCGGACTCCGGTGCGGAACTCAAAACGACTCCCCGAGTGCTGTCGTCGGACCGATGCCGCGTCGCCGCGGATCGACTCGACACCGTACCGGGCGGCCGGAACGGACCGTACATGTACCGGCTGCGGACCATTCGGAACGGCAGCCTCAGGGGGAACGGACGGCATACCGCACACGATGGTTGCAGCGCGGGGGATTGCTCCGGGTATGGCCTTCGTCACGAGGCACGCCGCACCGTGGCGGCGCGGACGAAGCGGTCGGAGCACGACGAAGACGGCGCCGCCCTCGGGGGGAGGGGGCGGCGCCGTCGCTTTGGCGTCGGTGAGCGGGATCACCTCTCGGCGGGGGGCACGCCGCGACTCCAGCCGAACGGTAATTCGCGGCGGCAAAGGTTGGGCCCGGGGACACCCGTTCACCGACTGTCCGGTACAACGAGCGAACCCGGGCAAGCATTCCCGGCATAGCGCTCGAATCGATCGACCGCTCGAATCGATCGACCGAAGCCCCCGGCCGACGGATCTGGCCCGACCGGTCACCGGCCCGCCCGACCGATCTGCCCCGACCGGTCACCGGCCCGGCCCGACCGGTCGGGCAGCCCCGGCCTGGGGGATCAGGCCGGCGGGGATCAGGTCGGCCGACGGATGCTCACCGGGCGCCGGCGGTCCACGGGAGGGCCGGGCGGCATGTGGCGGGATCGGGTTCGGTACGACCCGGGTAGTCGAGCACCCGACCGTCGGGGGTGCGGACACATTCGGTCGACCCCGGCTTCGGCGCGTCTCGGGCGGAGTCCCATACCAGCTTGCCCGCGGCGTCGTAGCCGCGGATCCGGGGGCCCTGGCCGAACTGGAACGCGTCGGCCGCCTCGCTGGTGTACCCGACGCTCTCCGCCGCGTACCAGACGCCGCCCGCCATGATCGCCGGGCGCTCGCCGGTGCCCCGATCCATGGTGATCCGCGCCACGGGGGCGTTGTAGCGGCCCGCGGAGTAATCGGTCCAGCTCGTACCGGACTTGGTGCCGCCGTCGTGGTCCACCTGGACGACCCCGGTGAGCAGATCGAAGTCCTCCCGGACCCGGTGCGGCGAGGGCAGGTCCGAGCCCGAACACTCCAACGCGTTGCGTCCGGCCACGTCCACCGCGACGGCGAAGATGTTCCCGGGTTCGGCGGGCCGCGGGCTGCGCACCGCGAAATACGGGCGGTATCCGCTCGCGGTGGCCGGGTCGAACCTGCCGGCGGCGCATGCGGCGACGAATCGGGCGGCGTCCGCGTCGGACACCGCGACCTCGGCCGGGACCGGCACCTGCGTCAGCGGCAGCGGGCGATCCGTCGGGGAGGGCGTGAGGGTGGGTGTCGACCCCGAGTTCGCCGGCCCCGGGACCCGGGCGGCCCCGTCGTCACCGGAGACCCCGAGCAGGACCCCGGTGACCAGGCCGGCGACCGCCGCCGCGGCAGCCAGCGGGAGCAGTACCCGGCGCGGTGGTGTCAGCCGGCCCAGGGTTCGCCGGCGGGTCGTGGGGAGCGCCGGCGCCGGGGAGTCGGCGTGCGGGAGGAGGGCGAGCAACTCGGCGCGGCGAGCGGCGCCGTGCGGCAGATCGCGCTCGGCCGGGATCGGGTTGGAGGGCATCACGAGGTCTCCTCGGCGATGACGCGGCGGTCGGGGCAGGACGGTGCGTATTCGCGCAGGTCGTGGCCGAGTCGGCGGCGTGCGCGGTGCAGGCGCGATTTGACGGTGCCCACGGCCACGCCCAGCGCGGTGGCGGCGGCCTGTTGGTCCAGGCCGCTCCATACGCACAGCTCGATCACCTCGCGTTCGTGCGCGGGCAGTCGGCCGACGGACGCGCGCAGCGCGACCAGGGCGCGCTCCTCGTCGAGGCGATCGGCGACGTCCTGGGCGTGGTCGGGCACCGGCGACGGGCTGGGCAGGCGTTCCTTGAGCGCCTGATAGCGCCGCCGGGCCCGCCCACCGTTGGCGGCGGTGTTGCGAGCGATGCCCAGCAGCCAGGGCAGCGCGCTGTCCCGGTCCAGGGTGACGGCGCTTCGATGCCGCCAGGCCTCCAGGAAGACCGCCGAGGTCAGGTCCTCGGCCTCGGCCCAGGAAGCGGTGCGGCGGGAGAGGAAGTTGTAGACCGCGCGGGAGTGCCGATCGAAGATGGCCCCGAACGACTCGGGATCACCTGCGCACGCCCTCTCCCACAACTCGCGATCGCATATCGGGGTGATGGTCACACCCTGTCTTGTCCGGCGGGTGGTTGCGGGTTCCCGGTCGCGGCACGGCTCTCCAGGCCGGCGATCAGCACGTCCAGACCGGCGTGGAACTCGATCTCGGGTGTGCTCGCGGCGGCGGCGCCGGCGATCTCGATCAGGTACGGGAAACGCTCGGCGGGCAGCGCCCGGGCCCGGTCGGTGATCGCCCGGACGTCCTCGTCCGGGGCGATCGACAGCGGGCCGGCCAGTTCGGCCTGGGCGAAGCCGGTGACGAAGCCGGTCACGGTGCGGAACGCGTACAGCAGGTCGGCCCCGCGTCGGCCGCTGCGGGCGAGCGCACGCAGCAGTGCCTCGCCGTGCGCCAGGGTCGCCGGGTCGGTGATCCGGCGGGTGAGGATCAGCGGGATGACGTCCGGATGGGCGCGCACGGCACGCCAGTTCGCCTCGGCGAGCCGGCGGGTCTCGACCCGCCAGTCGGCGTCCTCGGGGTGGTCGGTGACCGCCGGCAGCGCATCCGCCAGCACGGCCTCGACGAGCAGCCCCTCCAGGCCCTCGCGCCCGTCCACGTAGTTGTAGATCGTCATTGCCCCGGTGCCCAGCGCCGCCGCGAGGCTGCGCATGGTCAGCGCGGCCAGGCCGTGGGCGTCGACCAGGGTCAGGGCCGCCGTGCGCAGTTGCTCGCGGCTGAACTTCCGGGGTGCGGGCACGATGCTCCTCCTTGACGTACGTACAGCGTACGTGTTCGACTGATGCTGTTCACGTACAGAGTACGTCAACGCGGTCCCGGCGGCCCTCGCCGGACTGCCGGGCGCGCCCGAACACGCCCGACTTCCCCATGCGACAAGGAGTTTCGATGACGCACGTCGACCTGTTCGAATTCGCCCTCCGATTGGCCGACGGCGGCCGGATCAGTGCCGGCGAGCGCCGGATGGACGGTGCCTCGGCCGACTGGCAGGTGGCCGCCTTCCGGGTCGGGACGGATGCCGACCTGCACGCCGACCAATGGGAGAGGCACCCGGAGTCGGACGAGGTGGTGTGCGTGTGGACGGGCGCGGTACGGATGATCCTGCGCGCCGCGGACGGGGTCGGCGAGGAGCCGCCGGTCACGTTGCGGTCGGGGGCCGCGTTCGTGGTGCCGCGAGGGCGGTGGCACCGACTCGAACTCGCCGAGCCCGCCGACCTGATGTCGATCGCCCAACGCCGCGGGACCCGCCTGGAAGGGCGCACGGAGACCGCGCGGGGGCGGGCATGACCGCCACGATCGAAGCGGCGGCCGACCGGGTCCCGATGCCGCGCGCCACCCGGATGTTGCTCGTCGTGGTGCTGACCGTGCAGTTCACCGTCGCGCTCGACATGTCGGTGGTCAACGTGGCGCTGCCGGACATCCGGGACGACCTCGGCTTCGGCGCCGACGGGCTGCCGTGGGTGGTGAACGCGTACGCGCTGAGCTTCGGCGGACTGCTGATGCTCGGCGGCCGGGTCGGTGACCTGATCGGGCGCCGCCGTACGCTCGTCGCGGGTCTGACCGTGTTCGGCCTGGCCGGTCTCGCAGGCGGCCTGGCGACCTCGCCCGGTGCGCTGATTGCCGCGCGTGCGGTGCAGGGGATCGGCGCCGCCGCGCTCGCGCCGGTGGCGTTCGCGCTGATCACGGTGACGTTCCCGGCCGGGCCCGCCCGATCCAGGGCGCTCGGGTGGTGGGGGGCGACGGCCGCGGCCGGCGGCGCGTTCGGGGTGCTGATCGGTGGGCTGCTCACCGAGTCGGTGGGTTGGCAGGCGGTGATGCTGATCAACGTCCCGATCGTGGCCTTCGCGCTGCTCGCCGCGCTGCGGCTGCCGGCCGATCGACCCGAACCCGGCCGCGCGCCCGGCCTCGATCCGGCCGGTGCGCTGCTGGTGACCGTAGGGGCGACCACGCTGGTCCTGGGCGTGGTGCGGGCCGAGCGGCAGGGCTGGGGGTCGTTCGCGACGATCGGTACGCTCGCGGCGGCGGCGGTCCTGCTCGCGGCCTTCGTGCTGGTCGAACTGCGCTCCGCAGAACCGCTGTTGCGGATGGGTCTGCTGACCCATCGGCCCGTGCTCGGCGCGAATCTGTTCATGATGCTGTTGTTCTCCGGCCAGTTCGCCGCGTTCTACTTCACCTCGCTCTACCTCCAGCAGGTGCTCGACTACGGACCGGCCGCCGCCGGTGCGGCCTTCGTGCCGTTCTCGGGCGGGGTCGTGATCGGTTCGGTGCTGGCCACCAGGACGGTGGCCCGGCTCGGCCTCGGTCGGCTGCTGGGGTTGGGCGCGGCGCTCGCGGCGGTCGGCTTCGCCTGGTTCGGGCTCGCGTTCGACGTCGACGGCACGTTCGCGCGCTCGATCCTGGGCCCGTCGCTGGTCGCGAGCATCGGCGCCGGCCTGTGCTTCGTGCCGCTGGGCACCGCCGCGACCGCCGGGGTGCCCGGGCACGAGGCGGGGATGGCGGGCGGGTTGATCAACAGCTCGCGGCAGATCGGCGGTTCGATCGGCCTGGCCGCGCTGGTCACCCTGGCCGCATCGGTCACCGGCCCGAACGGCGACGCCTCGAAGCGGGAACTCGCGCACGGGTACGCGGTCGCCCTGGGCGCGGCGGGCGGCCTGCTCGTGCTGGCGGCGGTGGTCGCGCTGGTGCTGGTCCCGGCGAGGGTCGCCAGCGTGCGGACCGAAGACGGGTCCCCCGCGGCAACCGATCATTCACGTTGAGCGACGCGTCGACTACGGATCTGCTACAACCGAAAGGAGGAAGGGAGACGAACCCATGGCATCCACAGAGTTGTTCATCACCGATCTGCCCGACGGGCTCACCCTCGTACCGCTCCCGACCCGAGGCATCGCGACGCCGACGCCCGGCCACGCCTCCGACGATCCGACCACGCTCGCCGTGGGCGAGGAGGGTGAGGACGACGACGGGCCGACCACGCTCGCCGTCGGCGAGGAGGGTGAGGACGACGATTCCGGGCCGACCACGCTCGCGGTGGGCGAGGAGGGCGGGGAGGACGACCCGACCACGCTCGCGGTGGGCGAAGAGGGTGAGGACGACGACTGACGTCGAGTTCCGCTGCGGGATCGTCGGCCGGCCCGGCGACGAGCAGGTCGCGAGCGTGCGGCGGTGCCTGCGCGAACGCGGGGTCGATCCGGTCCACCTGGATCTGTCGAAGTTCCCTGCCCGCACGGCACTGTCGCTGCGGGACGGTGTGCCGTGGTCGCCGAAACCGGCCGGTTTCGCTCGGGTGCGGACCTGGTACGTGCGCTCGATGCCGTTGCCGCTGCCGTTCTTTCCCGGCGGCGGTGGGCGCGGCGCCGACGCCGGCGAGAGCGGACCACAGGCGGCGGTAGAGCGGGACCGCGAGTTGCGGGTGGCCTATGCCGCCGGTCGGGAACGCCGTTCGTTCGGCTTCAGCTTCCTGGCGGCGCTGGACCGGGACGGTGCGCGGCTGGTCAACTCGCCCGGCACGTTCGCCCAGCACTTCCTGAAACTGGAGCAACTCCGGGCGCTGCGCGACGCCGGCGTACCGGTGCCGAGCACCTTGGCCTCCAACGACCCCGATGCGGTCCTGGAGTTCGCCCGGGAACTGGACGGCCCGATCGTCTACAAGCCGCTCGCGGGCGGCGCCTTGTGCCGCCGGATCACCGCCGAGGATCTGCGGCCCGAACGGTTGCGATTGCTCGCCTCGGCGCCGGTGCTCTTCCAGGAGGAGATCCCCGGGACCGACATTCGGGTCTACGTCGTGGCGGACGAGGTGGCCGCGAGCTACCGGATCGTCTCGGACCGCATCGACTATCGGGGCGCGGAGACCGCCGTGTTGCCGACCGTACTCACCCCGGCCGAACACGACGCGTGCCGCGCCGCCGCCCGGGCGTGCACGATGACGTTCACCGGCATCGACATCCGGCGTCGGTCGGATGGCGGCTTTGCGCTCCTGGAGTGCAATCCGTCGCCGATGTTCGCCGCGATCGAGCGACGCACCGGGGCGGACCCGGTCAGCCGCGCACTGGCCGACCTGCTCACCCACCGCCGGCAGCCGGACACGGCCTGAGGTCTGTCGGCAATCCCGCATCGTGGTGCTCGGTGGGGGACCGAAGACGGCCCTGGGTACGGCGAGCCGCCGGGTGCGTGGTTCGCCGTCCGGTGCTCGCCCGGGGATTCGTGAAGTGCCCTCGGCGGCGCGGATTTCGGGTTTGCCTCGGGTGGGCGGGGAAGCCAAGTGGGTGGGTGAGCAGGGGCTTTCCGGTCGCGAGGTGGTCGCAGCAGAGCGCGCTTCGGACCGGGAAGGGTGTGCCGTCGGTCGCTGTCGGCGCCGGTCGGGTCGGCGAACTCGGCTGCCGCGTCGCACATATCGGCCTCTATCGACCCGTCGCGTCGGTTTGTGACCAACCGGTGCGCCGGACCGGGGTGCGGCCTTGTTGACTCTGCGTCAGACTGACGGAGCGTAGAAGCCTGCGCACCCGCCGGTGACCGACGTACGGGCGTACCGCACGAGCGTGCGGGCGAGCGTACGACCAGAGGGGAGACCGATGAGTGTATTCACGCGTGTGTGTCGTCGAGCGGGTGCGGCGGTGGCCGCGGCCGCCGTGGTGGTTCCGCTGAGCGTCGTCCTGGCCGAGCCCGCGAGCGCGGCGCCCGCCGCGTGTACCGCGCGGACCGGGCCGTATCAGCGCCAGGTCGAGAAGGCGCTGGGGCTCGCGGCGGACGGTCGGCAGTCCACCGCCGACTGCCGTGCCATCCGGACCTACCAACAGCAGCACGGCATTCGCCCGGCGGCCGGCTACGCGGGCCCCGTCACCTACGGCGCGCTTCGGCGCAAGGGCGGCGAGGGTGGTTGCCCGACCGACGTCGGTCGGATCGCGTGTGTGGACCTGGGCCGGCAGGTCAGTTGGATCCAGGACGGCGCGGAGCGGATCCACGGACCGGTCGCCATCCGCTCCGGACGGGACGGCTTCGAGACCCGCACCGGCCTGCACAAGGTCTACTACCGCGCGAAGAACCACTGGTCCACGCTCTACGACGTGGCGATGCCGTACAGCCAATTCTTCGACGGCGGCATCGCGTTCCACGCGATCGACGGTTCGATCGGCTCGCCACCCGGGTCGCACGGCTGCGTCAACATGCGGCCGGCGGACGCCCAGGCGTATTGGGATCTGCTGCGCACGGGCGACGAGGTGTACGTGTACGGGAGCAAGCCCGGTACCTGACGGGTGCGTTCGGGTCGCCGGCCTCGACCGGTCCGGTCGCCGACCGCGACCGAGCCGGTCGGCGGCCCGTGGTCGCCGGGCCGGGTCGAGGTCGGCGACCCGGGTCGCGACCGGCCGGCGGAGCGAGCCTGCCGGGTCCGTCCAGCGCTGGTCAGACCGCGCGCAGCGCGCCCGGGTGCCGGCCGGTGAGGTGGTCCAGCGCGGCCGAGGTGGGCTCGTCGACGGGGAGGTAGACGAGCAGCGTCTGGTCGACGTCGGCCAGGTCGAGGATCTCGCGCTCCAGGCGTAGTTCGCCCGCCTCCGGGTGGGCCAGGCGCTCGACACCGACCCGGCGCGGTGGTGTGGCGGGCGCGGCCAGCCGGGCGGTGAACGCGGTGCCGGCGGCGACGGCCAGCCCGTCCAGGAAGTCCTGCACGTACGGATCGTCGAAGACGGCCGCCAACCGCAGGATCGCGGCGTGTTCGTCGGCTATCCGCTCCCAGTCGGGATAGGCCGCGCGGGCCCGGGGGTCGGTGAACACGTAGCGTGCGAGGTTGGGTTGCTCCTCGTCCAGGATGCCCAGCGGGCGGGCGAGGCGCTCGTAGCCGTTGGTGAAGGCGAGCACGTCGCCGAGCCGGTCGACCAGCAGCGCCGGGGCCGGCTCCAGGCGGTCCAGGAGCGCGCGCACGGTGGGTCGCACGGCCCGGGCCGGCGGCTGCCCGCCCGGGCCCGGGAACGTCTCCCCCGAGGCGGCCTCGGCCAGCCGGCGCACGTGCATGCGCTCGTCCGCGGTCAGCCGGAGCGCGTCAGCCAGCGCGGCCAGGACCCGGCCGGACGGGCGGCGGTCGCGGCCCTGCTCCAGCCGTGCGAGGTACTCGACGCCGACCCCCGCCAGGGTCGCCAACTCCGACCGGCGCAGGCCCGGGGTGCGCCGCCGGGCGCCGTCGGGAAGCCCGACGTCGGCGGGCCGGACCGCCGCGCGGCGGTCGCGGAGGTACGTACCAAGTTCGTTCTCGCTCACGGCCCGCAGTCTATGGCGAGTGGGCGCTGCGATCGTGGCCCCGGCGCTGCCCGTCTCGGCGCGGCCCTCCTCGGCACCGGCCGACCGAGCACGGCGGGCAGCGCGCCGGCCGGATCCCGGCCGGACGCTTGCGCACCTTCATCGCATCGAGGAAACCCATGTGCATCGGCTGCATCGTGCGCTCCGGCGGCGGTGTTCACTCTCGTCGTGGTCGCCGTCCTCCTGCTTCGGGTGGCGTCGGCTCAGTGGTCGCTGCGGTGTGCGGCGATCGTGCTCAGGCGCTGGATGTCGGTGACCGTCTCGGCCAGAACGGCGAGTTGGCGGCGGAAGGCGACGAAGTCGCGGGTCTGCCAGGCGAGTGCGGCCTGCTCCAGCGCGTGCTCCACCGCCTGCTCGTAGTGCGCGCGGGTGGCGTCGTCCACCCGTGCCAGCACCGCTGCGTCGATGTGCGGGCGCAGCGGACTGTCGTCGATGACGATGCGCACGTTCGGGCGTTCCATGACGTCAACGGTCGCATCGGTGACCGGGATCGGGCAGCCGGCGCACGGGGCGCGCATCGATGCGGACGGTGAGCGGTCGGGGGCGGAACGCCCGGTCGCGGTCCGGCGGGTGCGCCCGGGCGGGCGGACGGCGTGGGGGTCGGTCAGGAGGCCGAGCCGATCAGGGCCGCGGTGGTGGCCGAGGCGAGTCGGTCCAGGTGGTCGTCGGTGAGCGGGGTGCGGGTGATCGCCAGGCGCCAGTAGAGCGGGCCGACGATGAGGTCGAGGGCCAGGTCGATGTCGATGCCGGGCGGGAGTTCGCCGCGGACCTCCGCGGCCCGCAGCACGGCGGTGCCGATCCGGCGCTGGGTGCCGTGCAGCACGGTGTCCAATTTGCCGGCGATCTCCGGATTGCGGGCCGCCTCGGCGAGCAGGTCGGGGATGATCTGCGAGGCGAGCGGATGGCGCAGCGCGCGGGCGGCCTCGGCGAGCAGGACTCGCAGGTCGCCGCGCAGCGACCCGGTGTCCGGCGCGGGCAGGTCCTGTACGGCGATGGCCAGGACCAGGTCGACGACCATGTCCAGCTTGGCCGGCCAGCGCCGGTAGACGGCGGTCTTGCCGACGCCGGCCCGGCGGGCGACCGCTTCGATGGACATGCGGCCGTAGCCGACCGAGGCGAGTTCCTCGAAGACCGCGCCGCGGATCGCCGCGGTGACGTCCTCGCGCAGGACGGCGGCCCCGGCGGGGGGACGACGGGACGAGGGTTTCGGGTCGGCGGGCATGCGCCGATCGTACTGCGATACGACGATACGGTTGCGTTCTATTGTGGACCCGACTACCGTCCCGGTACGGGACCAACGATGTCGTCGGCGCGGCCACGCTCCGGGCGTATTCGGGACATGGGCGGGTGGGGCGGGATGGCCGAGTGGCAGCGAGGCGGCGGCGATCCGAGCGCTCAGACTCTGCCGCTCCACACGATCGCCGACGGACCGGCGAGCCGCCCGCCCACGATCGGCGGCCCCGCCGACCCGCCCGCCCGGCCCAGCGGTCGGCACCGCAGACCACCCTCCGCCGACGCGAATACGGCGAGCACGGGCCCGGACACCGCCGGCGGCGTGGCCCGGGCCGGGCTGGTGATGGCCGCGGGCACCGTCCTGTCCCGCGCGACCGGCATGCTGCGCACCATCCTGATCGTCGCCGCGCTGGGGACCGCGGGTGCCGCCGATGCCTACAACGTGGCCAACACGATCCCGAACATGTTGTTCACGCTGCTCGCCGGCGGCGCGCTGAACGCGGTGTTCGTGCCGCGGATGATCCGGGCGATGCGCGACGAGCGCGAGGGCGAGGCGTACGCGAATCGGCTGCTCACGCTGACCGTGCTCGTGCTGGGCGTGCTCACCGTCCTGGCGTGGCTCTCCGCGCCGCAGCTGATCCGGCTGACCGGCGGACAACCGGGCGCCGGCGACGCCGGGGGCGGCCATGCGTCGGCGGTGACCTTCGCGCGCTACTGCCTGCCGCAGATCTTCTTCTACGGCGTGTTCACCGTCGTCGGCCAGATCCTGAACGCGCGGGGCCGGTTCGGCTCGATGATGTGGACGCCGGTCCTGAACAACGTGGTGGTGATCGCCACGTTCGCGCTGTTCATCGCGTTCACCCACGACGCCGGCCCGCAGGGGTTGTCCGCGGCGCAGACCCGGCTGCTGGGGCTCGGCACCACGCTGGGCATCGTGGTCCAGGCCGCCTGCCTGTTCCCGTACCTGCGGGCCAGTGGCCTGCGGATCCGGCCCAGGTTCGACTGGCGCGGCAGCGGACTGCGCCAGGACGCCCGACTGGCCCGCTGGACGCTGCTGTTCGCGCTGGTCAACCAGATCGGCTACACGGTCGTGGTCAACCTGACCGTGGCCGCCGGTGCCGCCGCCGAGCGGGCCGGGGCGGCGGGCGGCGCCGGGTACACGCCGTACGGCAATGCGCAGACGTTGTGGATCCTTCCGCAATCGGTGGTCACCGTGTCGCTGACCACCGCGCTGTTCCCCCGGATGTGCCGGGCCGTGGCCGAGCACCGCTCGCAGGAGTTGCGCGAGCACCTCTCGCGCAGCCTGCGCCTGTCCGGCGTGGCGATCGTGCCGGCCGCGTTCGCGCTGCTGTGCTTCGGCCCGCAGCTGACCGAACTGATGTTCCGGCACGGCGAGACCGGTAGCGCCGACGTGACCGTGATGGCGCGGGTGCTGGCCGGCTTCTCGCTCGGCCTGATCCCGTTCTCCGCGCAATACGTGCTGCTGCGCGGCTTCTACGCGATGGAGGACACCCGTACGCCGTTCCTGGCCGCGGTGTGGATCGCCGTGGTCAACGCGGGCCTGTCCGGTGCGGCGTATCTGCTGCTGCCGGCCCGGTGGGCGGTGGTGGGCATGGCGCTCGCCTACACCCTGGCCTACACCGTCGGCCTGGCGGTGACCGCGCTTCGGCTGCGCCGCCGACTGAGCGGGGCCACCGGCCGGATCACGGCGGGTACGTACGGCCGGCTGATCGCGGCCGGCGCGGCGGCCGGCGGCGCGGGACTCGCGGCGACCCGGCCGCTCACCGGGCTGGGCGAGGGCGCGGGACTCGCCGCCCTCCAACTCGGCCTGGGCGGCGTGGTGATGGTCGTCGCGTTCGTGGTGCTGGGCCGGCTGCTGCGGATCCACGAGGTGACGGCGGCGATGGGCACGCTGCGCACCCGGTTCGCGGGATGAGCCGCGGTGCACGGGCGGGCCGGACGTCGGGGTCGCCCGCGGCGGGGGCGGGTGCGATCCGTGCGCGCTGCGATGAGGGCGCATCCTTGAGGGTGTGAAATCCGATCGGCTGCTCTCCATCCTGTTGCTCCTGCAGACTCGCGGCCGGGTGCCGGCGGCCGAGTTGGCCGAGCGCCTGGAGGTGTCCACGCGGACCGTCTACCGCGACGTCGAGGCGCTGTCGACGGCCGGTGTGCCGGTGTACGCCGAGCGCGGTCGGCACGGCGGGATCTCGCTGCTGCCCGGGTTCCGGACCGACGTCACCGGGCTCACCTCGGACGAGGCGCGCGCCCTGTTCGTACTCGCCGAGCAGGGCGCGCACGCGGCGCTCGGCCTGGACGGCGCACTCGGCTCGGCGCTGCGCAAGGTGATGGTCGCGCTGCCCGCGCCGCATCGGCCCGCCGCCGAGGAGATGACCCGCCGAGTGCTGATCGACCCGCAGCGCTGGATGGTCGGACCGCGAACGGCGGTGGACGTGGCGGCGTTGCAGGAAGCGGTGTTCGCGGACCGACGACTGCGGATCCGCTATCGGCGCAGCGGGTCGACGGCGCCGCGCACGTACACGGTCGACCCGTACGGGCTGGTGGCCAAGGCGGGCACGTGGTACCTGGTCGCGGATCGCAACGGCACGCCGCGGTTGTTCCATACCGACCGGCTCACCGGGCTCACCGTGACCGAGGAGCCGGTGCGGCGCCGGGCCGGGGTCGAACTGGCCGAGGTGTGGCATGTGTTGCGCCGGGGCATCGAGGAGCAGCCGGTGGTGGTGCGGATCCGGGCCCGGGTGCGGCGGACCCGGCTGGACATGTTCGTGCGGATCATCGGGTCCTGGCTGACCGGGCCGCCGCAGGAGCAGGATGCCGAGTGGGTGACGGTCGAGCTGGGCTATCCGGCACTCGGCGCGGTCCGCCAACTGCTCCAGTTCGGCACGGACGTCGAGGTGCTGGATCCGCCGGAGGCACGCCGGGCGGCGGCCGACACGGCGGCGGCCATCGCCCGGGCGTACGGCTGAGCCGGCCCGGCGGCTGCCGCGGCCCTCGGCCGGCCGGGGTCGGTCGCGGACGCCGCGAGCGGGGCGGAATCCGTCGCCGTCCGGGTGGTGCCCGCCGGGCCCGGGGGAGCGTTCGTGGCCGTGGGACCACCCGGTTCGGTGCTTTTCGGGCGGCGGCGGTGCGGGGGAACCGGCGGAAGCACCGTGTCCGCATCGCTCCGTGTTCATACGATCATCGGAACATGATGAGCGAGGGCTTGGGGGCACGGCGGTGCGGGTCGAGGATCTGTTGGGCATGCCCGAGCTGCGACTGGCCCTGTTGGCGGGCACGGAGGGGCTCGCGCGCGAGGTGCTTCGGGTGTGCGCCGCCGATCCGGTCGACCCCGGCGGGGGCCTGAGCGGCGGCGAACTCGTGGTGCTGCCCGCGGGCGGGTACGGCGCCGACCACGGGGATCTCGCACGAGCACTCACCGCGGCCGGCGCCGCGGCGGTCGCGGTCGTGCCCGAGGCCCGCGACGCGGTCGACGGCCTCGAACCGGCTCTCGACGAGGTGCCCTACCCGCTGGTCGGGGCCTGCGCGCACGCCGGCCTCCCGCTGCTCCTGGCGCCGCCCGCGACCTCGGCGGTGCGGATCGCCGAGGTGGTCGCACACCGGGTCGCGATCGAACACGGGCCGGCCGCGGGGCGGTTGCCCGGTCGGCAGCGGCGGCTGATCACGGCGCTGGCCGAGGGCGCGGACACACACGACCTGCTCGATCTGCTCGCCCGCGAACTCGGCGCGGCGTGCCGGGTGCTAACGCCTGCGGGGCGGGTGCTCGCCGGTGCGCCCGCGGGTGGGCCGGAGCCGACGCGGGTCGCGGCCGATCCGATCGCGATCGCCCGCGGTGCGCTCGCGGCGGAGCGGCTGCCCGCGGTGATCGACGGCGAGACGGTGTTCGCGCTCGGCCGGGGGCCGGCGTTCGCGGGGTACCTCGTGTGTGCCGGTGACCGCACCGACGACGACGCGCTCGCGCAGGCCGCCGACCTGCTGTTGCTCGGGGGCGCACGGCGGGCGGAGCGGCTCGCCGTGGAGCGCGCGCATGCCTGGGAACTCGTCGACCTGGTCGAGTCGGATGCGGCCCCGGACGCGGTCCGGGCCCGGTTGGGCGCGGCCGGCATCGGGCCGGACGCGGCGCCGATCGTGTGCTGTGCGGCGGGCGACGGCGCGGACCCGGCGACCGGGCGGCTCGTGGTGGACCTGATCGAACGGGTGCTCGCGGCGGATCCCGCGGCACGCTGGGTGGTGGCCTGCGGCAAGGCCGAGTCGGTGGTGTTCTGCTCGGCCGGGACGGGGGCCGGCGCGGCGGCCCGGATCGCCGCGGCGATCGAGCACGCGGCGCACTGGTGGGAGCCGCTGCTGGGAGCCGAGCGGGTGGCGATCGGGATCGCCGGGATGTCACCCACGTGGGCGACGGCCCTGGCCGAGGCCAGGGGTGCGCGGGACCTCGCGTGGGCGCGCCCCGGCCGGCTCACGGTGGCCGCGGGGCCGGAGATCGACGCCTATCCGGCGCTGCTGGCGGCCGTACCCGCACCGGTCCGCAGTGCGTTCGCCGATCGGGTCCTGGGCGGCCTGCGCGCGTACGACGCCGAACACGGCACCGACCTGATCGGCACCCTCGCCGCCTTCCTGGCCGCGAACGGGGCCTGGCAGCGCTGCGCCGCGATGCTGGGCGTACACGTGAGCGCATTGCATCAACGGATGGGCCGGGTCCGCGATCTGACCGGCCGGGACCTGTTCTCCGCCCGGGATCGGGTGGATCTGCTGTTGGCGCTGGAGACCGACCACGCCGGTTGAGAGCCGGGCGGGTCGGGAAGGGCCGGGCGGGGACCCGCGTGGCGGTGGCCGGGCCGGGTGAGCACCGGGGCGGCGGTGCGGCGGAGAGCGCCGAACGGGCCCGCGCCGCGGCCCCGTTCGGCCGGGTGCGGGCCCGCGCGGGGCACCGTGGGGGCTACTTGGCGCCGCTGTCCTGGAGGTCGGCGAGCGACGCGGCCCAGCGGAAGTACTTGTTGCGGCCCAGGTCGCCGATCGTGGTGATCTTCAGCGACGCGAGGTGCTCGGCATGCGCGTCGGTGATCCCGGCCAGCCCGGCGACGGGCGCGGCGAGGACTTCGCTCAAGGTCTTGTTCTCGTAGGCCTTGTCGAGCAGCTTGTCGAGGTCGGCGGTCACGGGCATGGGTGCTCCCTGTGGGATCGAGGCGGCTGGTGTCCGCGTTCGGCTCCCATGTTCCGCCGGAATTGTCATCGATTCCGACATTTGTCGCGTTGCGCGTGTCGTTCGGGTTGCGGCGCGTCGGTGGGCGACCGCGCGATGCCGGCACCGTCGCTCCAGTGGCGCGAGCACGGCCAGGATCAGGACCGCGCACAACAGCGGCACCGGTACCGGATGCGGCAACGGCCAGATACCGCCGGACATTTCGCGTGCGGCCCACATGGCTGCTCCTCTCCGGTGCGCGGGGTGCGGGCTCGGCCGACGGTGGACCGGAGCGACGACCCGAGTCGAGCCCACATCCGCTTTCGGCCGCAACCTCGAACGCCGGCGCCGGCCTGACAGCCAAGCCCGGTTCGAGCCCGCACGGCCGCACGTCCCCCGAGCCCGGCGCGAGTTCGAGGCCGGGCGCGGTGGATGTGCGACGCAAGGTCCACGGCACCATCATGGCGCCCAAATGACGTCATGGCAAGGCTCCACGGTGGCGTTGCATGACATCAAATGGCGCCATCGAGTGGCGATACGCGACATCCGGTCAGCCGACCGGTCTCGCCCCCGCCGTGTAGGCAACCAGCGTGGGGGCGATTGCGGGATCCAGGGCCGGTCCCGTCGACCATGGCTTGCTCCGTGATCGCGGGACCGGGGCCGGAGTTCAGCGGGGGGCCGACGTGCCGTTCGCGGTCGGGGCGGTCACGTTGTGATTGCCGCGGAACAGGTTGGTCGGGTCGTGGGTCGCCTTGAGCTCGGCCAGGCGTGCCCGGGTGTCGGGGTCGTACATCGCGGCGACCTGATCCGGGGTGGGTGCGACGCCGTCGCCGTAGACGAAGTTGAGGTTGCGGCCGAGGGACAGCGGCTTCAACACGGCCTGTACCTCGGCCTGGAGGGCACGGGCGACATCGAGATCCGCGCCGTCGATCATCGCCACGACCCGGACGATGTAGCGCGCGTCGCGATGGCCGATCGCGTTGGGCACCGCCGGCTGCCGGGACAGCGCGCCGCCGAGGTGGCGCACCTCGTGCACGACCATCATCGGCGCATCGGGACCGGCGATGCGGTACACCGCGCGCAGTGCCTCCGGATCCAGGTCGCGGACCAGGACGTTGTCGCCGAGGTAGGCATGCGGATGGGCCGGGTCGTTGTGGATGGTGTGCGAGTCGGCGTAGGCGAGGTCGGTCAGGTCGTCGACCAGGCGCGGTCCGACCGCGCGCAGCGGCGCCACCAGGCGTTCCCCGTCGGCGACTTCGCCGGTGTAGACGATCTTGACGGTCGCGGTGTGCCGGCCGCGCAGCGGCGGCGGGACCTGCTCGATGTCGGGCAGGCCGATGAACGAGATCGACGAGGTGACCTGCTCCGGCACCGTCTCGGTCCAGGCGAGCCAGGCCGCGGTGGCCGCCTCGACGTGGTCGGTGTCGAAGATCAGCGAACCGCCGTACACCCGGGCCACCGGGAACAGGTCGAACTCGATCGAGGTGACGATGCCGAAGTTGTCCCGGCCGCCGCGCAGCGCCCAGAACAGGTCGGCGTCGCTCTCGGCGGTGACGTGCCGACGGGTCGCGTCGGCGGTGACCACCTCGATCGCCCGGACGTGGTCGGCGGCATAGCCGAACTCGCGGGCCATCAGGCCGAGCCCGCCGCCCAGGGTGTACGCGACGACACCGACGTGCGGGGCCGAGCCGTTCAGCGGGGCCAAGCCGTGCGGGGCACTCTCGGCCACCACCCGCTCCCAACGGGCACCCGCCTCGGCCCATGCGGTCCCGGCCCCGGGGTCGACCCGGACCCCGGCCATCCGGCGGGTGGAGATCAGTACGCCGCCCGGGGCCGCGCTCGCCGGCGCGTGCCCGGTGGCCTGGACCGCCACCGGCAGCCCCTGGGCGCGGGCGAACTCGACCGCGAGCCGCACGTCCTCGGCGTCGGCCGCACCCACGATCACGTCCGGCCGCTGTCGGAACGCGGTCTGGAATCCGGACCGCTCCTCGTCGTACCCGGCGTCCCCCGGCACGAGCACGACACCCCGTACCCGCGCGGTCAGCGCAACGATCGCGGCGGACGATCCCGGGTCGCCGTCCTCGTGCCCGGCAGCGGTGTTCGCGGTCATCGGTGACTCCCTTCCTCGGCGGGCGCCATGTGCGCGCCCGGTGTTCCGTGGGACCCACTCTCGCGCGATAACTTGACAACCACCGTCAAGTTTTCCGAGGCGAGGCGATGTGTGCTTCGGCCGACGCCCGGAACCCGATCCGCATCCCTCGCGCGGCCGCCCGCCGGAGATGCCCTCAGGTGACTTGCCGCACCACGTGCGCGTCGACGCGGTCCGGCCCGGTCGTCGGCAGGTCGCGGTGGCGGGCCACCGGCGAGAAGAGCAGGATCAGGGCGGCCGAGGGGATGGCCGCCGCCATCACCCAGATCGTGGGGCGCACGCCGATCGTGGAGCCCAGGCTGCCGGCCAGCACCGCGCCCAGCGGGATGGTGCCGTAGTTGACGAACTGCATGCTCGCGGTCATCCGGCCCAGCAACCACGGCGGGCAGTAGCGCTGTTGGAAGCTCGCCTTGATCACATTGCCCGCCACGACCCCGGCCGCCATGGCGAAGTTGCCCACCACGAACAGCACGAGTCGGATGCCCCCGCCGGTCAGCGGCACGAGCAGGACGAGTATCGGCAGACCCAGCTCGAACACGATCGTGGCCCGGGCGGTGCCGATCCGCGCCGCGACCCGGCGCCCGACGAACGCCCCCGCGACACCCCCGAGCGAACCGATCGCGATCAGGCCGCCGACCGCGCCCGGACCGACCCCCACCGTCCGGACCAGGAACACCACCTGGATCGATTGCAGCCCGATCAGGCCGAGGTTGGACGCGCCACCGAACAGCGCGAACGTACGCAGCCAACGGTCGTGGGCGACCAGCCGCAACCCCTCGCCGATCTCGCGGACCAGCGAGCGCTCCGCTCCCGCGTCGCCCGCCACCGCGGGCGGCGCTTCACGGTGTCGGATGCCCAGCAGACACGTGAACGAGGTCAGGAACGTGCCCGCGTTGACGAACATCCCGTTGACCGCGCCCGCGAGCTGCGCGATCAGGCCGCCCGCGCCGACCCCCGCGATCTGCGCGGCGGACGCGCTGCCGTGCAACTTGCTGTTGCCCTCGGCCTGGTCGGCGGGCTCGACCAGGCTCGGCAGGTAGGCCGTGTAGGCGGTCTGGAAGAACACCGCGGACACCCCGGTCGCGAGCGTGACCGCCAACAGCAGGCCGACGGTGAGGAAGCCCGCGAAGTGCGCGAGCGGTACCGACAGGAAGAGCGCGCAGGACGTCGCGGCGGCGCCGAGCATGATCGGGCGGCGTGCTATTCGGTCCACCCACACGCCCACCGGCAGCCCGATCAGCAGCCACGGCAGCCAGGCCGCGGCGCCGAGCAGGCCGACCTGGAAGGTGTTCGCGTCCAGTGTGGAGACCGCGATCAGCGGCATCGAGACGCTGGTGACCGAGGCGCCGAACCTGCCCGTGGTCTCGCCGAACCACAGCAGGCGGAAGTCCCGGTGGCGGCGCAGCAGTCCGCTCATGTCGGCTCCTGGGATCGACGCGGGAGGGCCTGGTACTGGAGCACCACGGTGATCGCGCCGGGCTGCTCGGGTGCTTGCGTGTACTCGCTCACGAGCGCGATCACCCGCTCGTTGAGCTCGGCCATCTGATCGGCCGTCAGCCGCGCGCCGCTCCAGTCCGAGACGGCCCGGGCCCGCACCCATTCCGGGCCCATTTCCTGGGCGTCGGCGTAGGTGGCCACCATGCGCTCGGCCTGCTGCCGCAGGGCCTCGTCCTCGTACACCGCCAGCGCGCCGCTCGTGGTCGGGTCGTCGCGAAAGTCGCTGGTGTTCAGTTGGCGCGGGTTGTAGACGGCCCGCCACCAGCGCTCGCGCTTGGTTCCGCGGTCCGGGTCGTCCTCGATGAAGCCGTGTTCGGCCAGGGTGCGCAGGTGCCAACTGACCGTGCCGGTGCTCTCGCCGAGTCGCGCGGCGAGCCGGGTGGCGGTCGCCGGCCCGTCCAGCTTGAGGAGTTCGACGATGCGCATGCGCAGCGGGTGGGCCAGGCCGCGCAGGCTGCGCGCGTCCATCCGCGGAAGTGGATTGGGCATGCCTCGACTCTAGTATGCAGAGACTTCTCTGCAAAGGACTCTCGGCAGAGAAGTCTCTGCAAAGAGTCCTCGGCAGAGATATCTCTGCATGTGGTGTTCGCAGGGTCGGCGGAGGGTCGAAGCAGGGTCTCCGCCTGGAGGTCGCCGCACGATCCCGGGGCGGGCCACGCGATCTCAGCGCGGGTGGTCCAGGGCCATCGGCGCGGGCGAGGTGCAGCACGATTCCCCGGCTGCCGCGCTCGTGCCCGGCACGGCGGGTGCGCTGGGACTGATCGGCACCGGAACCGGGGTCGGGCGCGGCCCGTCCGAGTCGTGGGTGAGGTGCAGGACCAGGGTGGTCAGGAGACCGATCACGATCACGGACACTCCGACGAGCGCCTGGATGGTCTCGCGGTGCGGGAAGCGTCGTTTCTCGGACATAGCGCCACGTTAGGCATGTTCGGGGTGGGCCGGCAGTCAAAGTGCACGACTTTCGACGGAGGTGTCGGCGCGCGGCGGGTCGATAGCGTCGAAATCATGCGCACCACCCCCTCCGGCTGGGCCGCCGACCTGGCCCTGTGGACCCTGCTCGGCATCGGCATGCTGACCGTCAACCCGCCTCGGTCGATGTCCTTCGTGCACGGCGCGACACTTGCGACCTGCCTGGTCGGGGCGGCCGTGCTGGGTCGGGTGTACCCGCTCGCGGCGCTCGCGCCGACCGTGTTCATCGCGCAGACCGACGCGCGCTGCTACGCCGCCGTCGCGTTGGCGGCCTTCCTGAGCGGGCGGCGCTCGGCGGACGGGCCGGGGCTGCCGGTGCGCGTGGCCGCGGTGCTCGGGCCGGCCGTGCTCGGGGCCTGGTCCGCGCATTCGACCGTGGCCGAACTCGCGGTACTGCCCGCCGAGTTGCTGGGCCTTGCGGCGATCCCCTGGCTGATCGGGCGATACCGCCACCAATGGGTCGCGCTGCATCGTCGTGGCTGGGAGCAGGCCGCCCGGCTGCAGCGCGAGCGGGATCTGGTCGAGGAGCGGACCCGGCTGCGCGAACGGGCCCGGATCGCCCAGGACATGCACGACTCGCTCGGCCACGACCTGAGCCTGATCGCGCTGCGGGCCGCCGCGTTCGAGCTCGACGCGACGCTCACCGATGCGCAGCGCGACCGGGCCGGCGAACTGCGGATGGGCGCGGGCGCGGCCACCGAGCGGTTGCACGAGATCATCGGCGTGCTGCGCGAGAGCGACGAACCGGCTCCCGTGGAGCCGGTCCACGAGGACCTCGACACGCTGGTGGCGCGCTGCCGCGCCTCCGGGATGGTGATCCGCCACACGGTCGAATCGACGGTCGGGACGAAGACCGATCCGAAGGCCGAGCCGGTCGCGCTGCCGCCGATGGTCGACCTCGCGCTGCACCGGATCGTGCGCGAGTCGCTGACCAACGCGGCCAAGCACGCTCCGGGGGCGGTGGTGCGGATCACGGTCGCCCACACCGCGCACCGGACCACCGTCGAGATCGCCAACGGCCCCGCCCCGCGCCCCGCCGACGCCGCGCCGGCCGGAAGCGGTCACGGCCTGGTCGGGATGCGCGAGCGGGCCCGACTCCTGGGCGGCACGCTCACCGCGGCCCCGGAGGCGGACGGCTTCCGGGTGCTGGCGCACCTCCCGCACCACTCCACACCCGCCCGCCCGGACACCGACGTCAACCACCTGGAACAGGGCCGCCGGATCCGCCGCCGGTTCGTGCGGACGCTGCTCTGGACCGGAGCCGGAGTACTGCTCGCCGGCTCCGCGTACGCGCTGACCACCCAGGGCGAGGCGGTGGCCCCCGACGACTTCCACCGCATGCGGATCGGCCAGACCCGTGCCGAACTGGCCGCCGTGTTGCCGGACGACCAGGCCGAGCGCCGCCCCGAGCACGAACCGCCGATCCCCGCGGGCGCCGCATGCGAGTACTACACGAACGGCGACATCCTGCCCGACCGCCTGTTCCGACTGTGCTTCGCCGGCGGCGTGCTGGTGGCCAAGGACGACATACCCATGGAAAGCCGACCCGAGCGGGACGCCGGCCGCTGAGCGACCCGGTCCGGCTTCACCCGTCGAACCCGTACACATCACCACCCGAGGAGCCACGGCCGTGAACACCGCCGACACCCCTGCACACACTCACCTCGTTGCCCGCACCGACCCCGCCCGCGGCGCCGGCACCGCCGCCATTCGTGTCCTGATCGCCGAGGACGAGCAACTGATCCGCACCGGCGTGCGGCTCGTGCTGACCACCGACCCCGGGATCGAAGTGGTGGCCGAGGCCGCCGACGGACGTGAGGCGGTCGAGCAGGCCCGGCGATTCCGTCCGGACGTGGTGCTGATGGACATCCGGATGCCCAACCTGGACGGCCTGGCCGCGACCGCGGAACTGCGCCGGGCGGTACCCGACTCGGCCGTGGTGATCCTGACCACGTTCGGTGAGGACGAGTACATCGCGACGGCGTTGGACAGCGGCGCCACCGGCTTCCTGCTCAAGTCCGGCGACCCGCGCGAGTTGATCGCCGGCGTCCGGGCGGCGGCCGAGGGCGGCGCGTACCTGTCCCCGAAGGTGGCCAAGCGGGTGATCAGCGGGATCGCTCCGGGCCGGCCCGCGCGCGAAGCGGACGCCGGTGCGCGGGTGGCGGTGCTGACCGCGCGTGAGCGGGACGTGCTGGCCCTGGTCGGCGCCGGCCTCGCCAATGCGGAGATCGCCCGCCGGCTGCACCTGGTCGAGGGCACGGTCAAGACGCACGTGAGCGCGATCCTGGCCCGGCTGGGCGTCCGCAACCGGGTCCAGGCCGCCATCGTGGCCTACGAGGCGGGCATGGTCGAGTGAGCCGCGATCGCCGATCGGCGCCGCAGCCGCGCCACCGGGCCCGGATGCGCCGGCCGACCCGGCCCCGGCTCCGCCTCGGTTCCGGGTAACGCCACCGGCCCCACCTGCGGGTTTCGGCGAGAGGATAACGTGGCGGACGCGCTGTCCGGCGCATGGCCGAGGCCGGTTCCGGGCAGTGGTCCCCTTTTGTGCTCCGCCCCTGCCCGTGAGGAAATTCGTGGACAAGCCCGTACTACTCACCGTCGACGACGATCCGGCCGTGTCCCGTGCGGTGGCCCGCGACCTGCGGCGACAGTACGGCGACCGGCACCGCATCGTGCGCGCCGAATCCGGCGCACAGGCCCTGGAGGCGCTGGGCGAATTGCACGAGCGGGGCGAACAGGTCGCGGTGCTGATCGCCGACCAGCGCATGCCGCAGATGGACGGGGTCGCCTTCCTGGAACAGGCCGCGCACCTGTACCCGCGCGCGAAACGGGTGCTGCTGACCGCCTACGCGGACACCGGCGCGGCGATCCGGGCGATCAACGACGTGGACATCGACCACTACCTGCTCAAGCCGTGGGACCCACCGGAGGAACGGCTGTACCCGGTTCTGGACTCGCTGATCACCGCGTGGGAGACCGCGCCGGTGCCGGACGAGAGCTGGGCCACGGTGATCGGCGCGCGGTTCTCCGCGCCGTCCTTCGAGTTGCGCGACTTCCTCGCCAACAACGGTGTGCCGTATCGCTGGTACGACGTCACCCAGGCCGAGGCCCGCCGGCTGATGCGCGAGAGCGGCACCACCGAGGCCGACGTGCCGGTGGTGATCGCACCGGACTCGACCGTGCTGCGGGCCCCGACCAAGGGCGAACTGGCCGAGTACGTCGGCCTGTCCGTGACCGCCTCCGGCGACCTGTACGACGTGGTGATCGTCGGCGGCGGCCCGGCCGGTCTGGGCGCCGCGGTGTACGCGGCCAGCGAGGGACTGCGCACGCTGCTGGTGGAGCGCCAGGCCACCGGCGGCCAGGCCGGGCAGAGTTCGCGGATCGAGAACTACCTCGGCTTCCCGGACGGCATCTCCGGCTCGCAGTTCATCGGTCGGGCCCGTCGCCAGGCGCTCAAATTCGGGGCCGAGATAGTCAGTACGCGCGATGTGACCGGACTGCACGTGGACGGCGAGGTGCGCACCATCTCCTGCGACGGCGACATCGTCGCCCGGGGCCACGCGGTCGTGCTGGCCACCGGCGTCTCCTACCGCACCCTGGAGGCCCCGGGCCTGGCCGAGCTCACCGACCGCGGCGTGTACTACGGCGCGGCGCTGACCACCGGCCCGGACACCCGCGACCAGGACGTCTACATCGTCGGCGCGGCCAACTCGGCCGGTCAGGCCGCGGTGTTCTTCGCCCGCTACGCCCGTCGGGTGATCATCCTGGTGCGCGGCACGGGCCTGGAGGCATCCATGTCGCACTATCTGATCGAGCAGTTGGCCCAGATTCCCAACGTCGAGGTGCGCGTGCGCACCGAGATCACGCACGCCCACGGCACCGGCCGGCTGCGCGAACTCACCCTGCGCGACCGCGACTCCGGCAAGGAGGAGACGGTCCCCGCGTCCTGGCTGTTCGTCTTCATCGGCGCCAGCCCGCGCACCGCGTGGCTGGACGGCAGCGGCGTGCGCCGCGACCGGGACGGCTACATTCTCACCGGCAGCGAACTCCTCGACGAGTGCGACGGCGAACTCGACGGCTGGAGCAGGCCGCCGTTCGTCCAGGAGACCGCCGTGCCGGGCGTGTTCGCCGCCGGCGACTCGCGCGCGGCCTCGGTCAAGCGGGTCGCCTCGGCGGTCGGTGAAGGCGCGATGACGGTGATGCTGGTGCACCGTTACCTGGACACCCTGGACACCCGGATCCCGGCGACGGAGGGCTCGCGATGAGTGTGTGCGACGTGTTGCCGCCCGAGGAACTGCGCACGCTCTTCCTGTTCGAGAAACTCGCCGACGAACACCTGAACTGGCTGTGCGCACACGGCAAGGTCAAGGCGTTCCCGGCGAACACCACGCTCTACCACGAGGGCGACCCCGGCGAGTGCTTCTTCGTGCTGCTCTCCGGCGAGGTCACGATGAACCGCATGGTGCGCGGCGGCGAGTTGGAGGTGCACCGCTCGTCGATGCGCGGTGCCTACGTCGGTGCCGCGCTCGCCCTGGACGGCAACGGCGAAGACGCGACACCGGCCGTGCACGCGTACGGCAACACCGCCCGCACGCACGTCGATTCGACCTTCTTCGTGCTGCCCGCGGCCGAGTTGGCACAGGCCTTCACCGAGTGGTTCCCGATGGCCGCGCACCTGGTCGCGGGCATGTTCCTGGGCGCGCGCCGCAACGGCTCTGCGGTCGGCCAACGGGAGCGCATGGTGGCCCTGGGCACCCTCACCGCCGGGCTCACCCACGAACTGGGCAACCCCGCGGCGGCAGCCGAGCGGGCCGCCGCGAACCTGCGCACCCGACTGGGCGAACTGCGCTCGGCCCGTGCCGAGTTGGCCCGTGCCGGGGCGACCGCCGAGGCGCTGGCGGCGCTGGACCGGCTCCAGGCCGAGGTACTGGCCCACCGCGGCGCCGAGGCCCCCCGGCTGCGGCCGTTGGAGTTCGCCGACCGCACCGACGAAGTCGCCGAGATCTTCGAGGACTTGGGCGTCGCGGATGCGTACGAGACGGCTCCGTCGTTCGTGAACGTGGGTCTGTACGAGGACTGGGCCCGGGACGCGGGCGCCGCGCTCGGCTCGGCCGCGCGCCCCGGGCTGACCTGGCTCGCCGCCAACCTGGAGGGCGAGGCGCTGCTCGACGAGGTCGCCGACGCGCTCGGCCGGATCACCGAACTGCTCTCCGCCGCCGGGCAGTACACCCAGATGGATCGGGCGCCCTACCAGGAGACCGACCTGCGCAAGGGCTTGGACAGCACGGTGGCCATGCTGGCCGGCCCGCTGCGCGACATCCGGATCGAGCGCGAGTACGCCGAGGACCTGCCGAAGATCCAGGCCTATCCGGCCGAGCTCAACCAGGTGTGGACCAACCTGATCGACAACGCCGCCGACGCGATGGGCGGCAAGGGCACGTTGACCCTGCGGGCGCGCGCGGACGCTGCGTCGGTGGTGATCGAGGTCGAGGACGACGGCCCCGGCATCCCGCGCGACATCCAGGACCGGATCTTCGAGCCGTTCTTCACCACGAAGGCGCTCGGCGAGGGCACCGGACTGGGTCTGGACATCTCGTACCGGATCATCGTCGAACGGCACGACGGCACGGTCACCGTCGACTCCGAACCCGGCCGCACCACGTTTCGGATCACTCTGCCGAGATAGCGCGGGCCGCGCGTTCGCGGCGCGCCGTCCCGGGTCGGACCGCCGCCGCCGGCCGCGCGACGGTCCGACCGGCCCGGGACGGCGTGCGGCCGCTTCTCGACCCGCCGGTACGTGCTCGGCCGAGCCCTCGCGGAGGGGTCACAGACCCAGGACGGCGCGCAGCGCGACGTCGACGCGTTCCATCTCCTCGGGGGCGACGTCGCCCAGGTAGGTGCCCTGTTCGAAGCGGCGATGGCGGGACGTGTACAGGTCGGGGGCCAGCACGACGCCGGTGACCGGCGTGGTGATCCGGACCGTGACCAGCGACTCCTGCCGGTCGCCGACGGTGTCCACCAGCGCGCACAGTGCCGCGCCCGGATGCAGCGCGGCGACGTGGTCGTTCTGGACGATCATGAAGGTGCGTTCGCGGCCGACGGTGGGGATCGTCCACACCTGGCCCCGCCTCAGTGGCCGCACGGCTCCGCCCCTGTCCGGCCCGAGACGGCGATGGCCGGCCGACCACGACGCGCTGTCCGTGTCGAACGGTCGGGGTCGGAGACGAAGCGGTTGCCGGTAGCCATGGGATCAGTCGTACCAGACGCGAAGGCACCCGAAATGCCATCGGGGGGTGCGTTCGCCGGCGGCGGACCGATTCGCCCGATTCATCGGCTCCGCCGCGCACTTGCCTCAGGGCCGGCCGGCCCGGGCTCGGTCCGGGTCGGGTTCCGGTTCGTGTTCCCGTTTTGAGGCCCCGCGCAGATCCCTCGCACGAGCGAGGCGGCGGTGCGGATCAGCCGCGACACTGTCGGTACACACCACCCGGGAGCAAGCCGCATGTCCGACCACCTCGCCGAGCGCGGCGCCGACCGGCACGTCCGTGACCGGGCCAAACACACGCTGGGCATCCTGCGCCGGACCGACCCGCAGCTTCTGGACCTCCTGATCGCGCTGATGGTGCAGTTCATGGTCTCGCTGCCGTTTCTGATCTACTGGCGTTCGCCCTATCGGCTCGGCTTCCTGCTGCTGAGCGGCACCGCGATCCCGTTGATCTGGCGGCGTCGGCAGCCGTTCCTGGTCGCCTGTGCGGTGGCCGCGTTCACGGTGCCGGTGTCGCTGCACCATCGCCCCGGGCAACCGTTCCAATTCGGCATGACGATCGCGATCTACACGGTCTTCGCGCTCGGTCGGCGCTGGGAGCGGATCACCGTCGCGGTATTGGCCTTGCCGATCACGCTGTTCGTGGAGAACTTCAAGAATCAGCCGGTGCAGCAGGCCACCTTCGACGTCCTGGCGCTGACCGCGGCCGCCGCCTTCGGACTGGCCACCCGGCACCGCGTTGCCTACATCGCCGGCATCGAGGAGCGCACCCGGCGCCTGGAACACGAACGCGACCTGGAGATCCGCCGCGCGGATGCCGAGGTGGCCCGGGCCGCCGCACGCGAACGGGCCAGGATCGCCCGGGACATGCACGACATCCTGGCGCACGCGGTGAGCCTGATGACCGTGCAGGCCGAGGCCGGACCGGTGGTGGTGCGCAGCGATCCGGCCCGCGCGGAGGCCGCGTTCGACGCGATCGCGGACGCCGGCCGCGATGCGATGGTGCAACTCCGGCGGATCCTGGGCACGCTCAAGGAGGACGACGAGGCCGGCGCCCGAGCGCCGCAGCCCACCGTCGCCAACATCGCGGACCTGGTCGCCGAGGTGGGCCGGACCGACCTGCGGGTGATCTACGAGAGCGTCGGCGAGCGCCGACCGCTGCGCTCGGACGCGGAGATCGCCGCGTACCGTGTCGTCCAGGAGGCGCTGACCAACACGGTCAGGCACGCGCACGCCACCACGGTGGCGGTGCGGCTCGAATGGGGCGACGACACGATGAGGATCACCATCACCGACGACGGCCGGGGCGGAAGACCGCGTCCGGGCGGCGGACACGGGCTGATCGGCATCCGCGAGCGGGCGACCGCGTGCGGCGGCAGCGTGACGGCCGGGCCGCGGGTGGCCGGGCCGGGCTTCGAGGTCGCGCTGCGGATCCCGCTCGACCCGACGCGGGCCTCGTGATGCCGATCAGCGTGGTGGTGGCCGACGATCAGGGGCTGGTGCGCAGCGGGTTCGCGATGATTCTGGACGCACAGCCGGACATCTGTGTGGTGGCCGAGGCGGGCGACGGCCTGGAGGCGGTCGAGGCGGTCCGGGCGCACCGGCCCGACGTGCTGCTCCTGGACATCCGGATGCCTCGGATGGACGGCATCGAGGCGGCCCGCCTGGTGTCGGCCGAGGCGCCGGGTTGTCGGATCGTCATGCTGACCACGTTCGACGTGGACGAGTACGTCTACGACGCGCTGTACGCGGGTGCGGCCGGGTTCCTGCTCAAGGACGTGCGCCGGGACGACCTGGTGCACGCGGTGCGGATGGTGGCGAGCGGCGAGGCACTGCTCGCACCGTCGGTGACCCGACGGCTGATCGCCGACTACACGCGACGACTCCCTCGTACGGAGGCCCCGACCGGACCGTCCGAGCGGCTGGCCGTGTTGACCACGCGCGAGCGGGAGACGATGCGCTGCCTGGCCCTGGGCATGTCCAACGCGGAGATCGCCGAGGCGTTGGTCGTCAGCGAACACACGGTGAAGACGCACGTCAGCAGCATCCTGGGCAAGCTCGGGCTGCGCGATCGGGTGCATGCGGTGATCTGTGCGTACGAAACGGGCCTGGCCGTCCCGGGCATGGGCTGACCCCCACGCGAGCGGTGCGCGGCGCGTCGACTCGCTCGCTCGGGTGAGGTACGGGAGATTTCTCCGTCCTACAGGGGGAGTACGCGGCTCGGCGGAAACGGTTCGTACAGCCGATGCGGCGAATGGCCCCGACAGCGAATCCTGGTGGGGCCCGAGGGACTGTCCCGCCGGGAGCTTCGAACGGGGGAGCGCGCCATGGGCGATGTCCTGCAGCAGACGACCACCGAGCTCTACCTGCGGCTGAGCGACTGCACGATGCGCGTGGGCAAGGGTTCGCGTGGGCGGCCGGCGCTCGAGGTGTACACGGGCTACCGGCTGATCGACGTGGCCGTGGCCGGCGCCGCGCTCGGTCCGACGCTGCTGCGCGGTGCGCTGCGCTCCGGCCGCGGCGAGCCGCCGTGGGCGCTCGCCTGGGGCGTGTTGCCGGACGACGGCGTGCCGCCGCGGGTGGAGTTCCGGCGCGGCCGGTTCGCGCTACAGGCGCCGGCGACGATCTTCGCCGAGCGCTTCTGGGTGGCCACGGTCCCCGGCACGTACCGCTCCGTGACGGTAGGCACTGAAGACGACGCGATCGGCGAGGGCCGCCGACTGACCCGGATGCGTACGCCGCGGTTGTGAGCGGGCCGCGAGGTCGAGGCCGGCCGGAGGGCAGGGGCGGGCTTGGGGTGGTGCCGGAGACCGGGTGTCGGGCGGGCTCGGGGGAGGCCGCCCGGCACCCGAGGGCCGGTGGGTCGGAGTGCGCGGACCGGTGATGTCGGGCCGGTTCGTGTCGGCTCGGCAGTCCGGGCTCGGCTCGGTCCGGGCTCGACTCGGCCTCAGGCTCGGCTCGGCCTCAGGCTCGGCTCGGGTTCGGGTTCGGCTGGGTCAGTTGCCGTGGGCGACCGGGCAACCGCCGGTGAGTCGGGACAGGAAGGCGTTCGGGTCGTAGTAGTGCTCGACCTCGACGAGCTTGAGGTCCTCGCTCACCTTGGCCACGCTCATGCCGAACATCTCGATGGTCTTGCCGTCCGGCCGGAAGCCCTTGTACTCGCCCGTGTAGCTGCCCCAGTGTCGCCACTTGAAGGCGATCACGGGCGGCGGGGAGAGGACTTCGAGGACCTCCCAGTAGAAGCCCTCGGGGAACGCGGTGTGGAAGATCCGGTGCGAGGACTCGAAGCTCTCCCGACCCGGCGAGTAGAAGATGCTGTCGCCGATCAGGATGTTGTAGCTGCCCTGGTCGACGATGTCCTGCGCGCTCGCCCACGGGCCGCCGTTGACGTTCGTGCGGAATCGCTCGGTGACCATCGAGACCCAGGTCTTCGGGTCCTTCTTGTGCGAGACCTCCATCTCGAAGACCTGCACGAGGCTCTCGACGATCGCTTCCAGCGAGTCGGGTGCGTGCTGCGTGCTGCGCTGACCCGGCATCACCGTGTGCGAGAGGTGGTAGTCGGGGGTCTCTTCGCGCCAGTCGTCGGGGGCCGCCGCGGCGACGACGGCGTCCCGTCCCTGAAGCCAGAGCGGAGTCGCGGGGGAAGTCGACACGTGTATTTCCATCCTTCGTTGCCGGCGGCAGCGCTCGGTGGCGCGCGCCGTCCGGAGGGGAACGGGGGCGATCCTGACTGACTGTCAGACCAGGCGCAACCCTCCGTCGCCACGGGCGGCGCGGCACCGTTGGCCGGATTCGATCGGTACTGCCGTACGTATTCCGGCCAATCGGAGGGCACGACCGACTCCGGGGCATCTCCCGGGCATACGGGGACTGTTCACGTGTCGACATGCGCTCCTACGCAGGTGGGCGGGCGGACGGCGAACCCGCGGCCGGTGGTTCGCCCGCCGCGGGGGAAGCACCGGCCGCATGATTCAGGCAGTGGCGAGAAATGCGCAATATTTTGCTTACGGAGCGTCAGTTGCCGTGTACGGCAAGATCGTTCAGGTCTCCAGCGGCAACAGCTCGGCGGCGAATTCGGTCAGGAACGCGGTCCACGAGCGCGGTGTGCCGGCGGGTCGGATCACGAATTTGCTCACCCCGGCATCGGCATACCGTGCGATCAGCTCGCGCGCGGCGGCCCACCCGGTGGGCACCAACTCGGCGGCGTGCACGTCCGGTCGCTGCCGGCGCAGTGCGCCGAACTCGCGGCTCGGCATGCCGTCGAACGCGACGACCAGGCTCATCCCGTAGTGGTCGTCGTCGACGGTACGCCCGGCCTCGGCCGCGGCGGCCTCGATCGTGCGCCGGGCCGCGCCGGCCTCGTCGGGGGTCAACGCGGCGCCGAGCCAGCCGTCGGCGAGCCGACCCACCCGGCGCAGCGACTGCGGGCCGCTGCCGCCGAGCCACAGGTCGAGCGGGCGGGTGGGTCGCGGGCCCACACGTGCGTGTTCGAAGCGGTGGTACTTGCCCTCGAACGACACGTCCTCGTTTTCGAGCAGGAGACGCACGACGGTGAGCGCCTCGTCCATCACCTCGCCGCGCGGACCCGGAATCGGAAACAGCGGCCGTTCGCGCGCTGTTGCGTGCCGGACGCCGAACACCGGCAGGATCCGGCCCGGCGCGAGCGCCGCCAGGGTGGCGAGTTCCTTGGCCACGGCCACCGGGTTGCGGCCGGGCAGCACGGTGACACCGCTGCCGAGCTTGAGCCGCCGGGTGCGGCCGGCCGCGTACCCGATACCGACGAGCGGATCGGGCAGGTCACCACCGACCAGATCGGGCAGCCACAGCGAGTCGACGCCGACCTGCTCCATGTACTGGACGAGTTCACCGAACGAGGCCGGGTCGGCGGGGTCGCGCGGACCCAGGCCGACACCTATGCGGAGTTTCATGCAGCCAGTTTGCGGGGCGGGCCGGTGTGGCGTGTCGGTTGCCGCGTGGGGGCTGGGGGGCTGGGGGGCCGGGTCGGCGGGTCAGGCGGTGGTGCGAGCGGAGAGGCGGGCTGCTGCGGTGCGTAGTTCGGAGATGTATTCGTGGCGTTCGGTGGGGGTGACGGCGTTGCGCAGTGGGCCGATCTGGAGTTCGTGGGTCGGGTGGCCCCGGGCGTTGCGGACGGGGGCCGCGAGGTAGCTCAGGGGGAGTGGTCGGTCCGAGGTCAACTCGGCGTCGGTGTACGGGTGGGCGCCGATCGAGGCGAGTTGGTCGCGTACTCGCTCGCGCAGCCCCGTGCGGCCCGGGTGTTCGTCCAGCAGGCCCACCACGTCCCGCAGGACGGCCAGCAGTTCGGTCGAGTCGGCGCGTGGTCGCCAGGCGGCGACGCCGTGGGCGCGGACGGTGTCCAGGGTTGCCGCCAACTCGGGTGCGTGGGCGAGCCACGCGGCACGTTCGGCGGCCGGCCGCCATGGCATCACCGAGGCCCCGGCCGGTGGTCGCAGCGGCAGCCGGGTACCCACCCGGATCCCGGCCGGCAGCCGACCCGGCCCCGGTTCCACCGCGAGGAAGACCACGTGATCGACGCCGACCAGGGACAGCGCCACACCACAGCCGACCCGGGCCGCGAGCGCGGCCAACACCTGCGCGGCGCCCGCCGGGAGCCCCACCCGCGCATGCACCGCGTCGGCGACCGCGAGCAGGCCCGGCCCCAGCGTGTAGAGCCGATCGGGCCCGCGCTGCACCCAGCCCGGCGCTTCGAGCGCGGCGAGCACGGCGGTCGCGGTGGACCGGTTCAGATCCAGCCGCGCCGCCACCTCCGACACGCTCAGCCCGCCCGGCGCGGCGGCGAGCAACTCCACGACGGCGACCACCCGATCGGTGGGCGGCGAAGCAACCATGCGGCACCCCTTGTTCGGGCTCGGGATCGTCCTTAGAGTCGATGAATATACGTCACTTCGGCGACGAATATTCGTCGGACGCCACGCGATGGATGCAGTGCGATGGATGCAGTGCGATGCGATGCGCGCGGGGTTGCGGTGTGTGTGCCGCGGCGGCGCCGACGATGCGATGCGGCGCCGAAGGCTTGGACAGGGAGTCCGGATGATCGAATCGCCCGCAGTACGCGAACCCCTCGATCCGTTCGACGCACACGCGCCATTCGATGTCGAGGGGCACGACTTCGCCTTCGACGACATTCCCGACCTGCACGAGGTGCTCGCCGCTGCGCGGGTGCGCAAGCCGTACGCGATCGTGCCGTTCCTGGGTACGCGGGCGGTGTTGTTCCTGACCCACGATCTGGTGACCGCCGCGTTCAAGGACGAGGAGTCGTTCCCGGCGTCCGCGATCTACGCCGCGACCACCGAACCGGTGCTCGGGCACACCATCCAGTGCATGCGCGGCGCCGAGCACCGGATCAACCGCAAACTCGTGGTGCCGGCCTTCCGTCGCAAGCTGGTCACCGACCAGGTCGAGGCGATCCTGGAACCGCTCGCGCACGAACTCGTGGACCGCTTCGAGTCGCGCGGCGAGGCCGACCTGGTCACCGAATTCACGCACGGCTATCCGGTCCGGGTGATCACCCGCCTGCTCGGACTGCCGATGGACGACGAGGAACGTTTCCGCCGCTGGGCCGTCGACCTGTTCCACTTCCCGATGGCGCCGGAGGCGGCCGAGCGCGCGTCGCGCGAGTTCACCGAGTACGTCACGCCGATCGTCGCGCGTCGCCGCACCGACCCGGGCGACGACCTGCTCTCGACGCTGGCCTGCACCGAGGCCGAGGGTCGCCGGCTCACCGACGAGGAGATCCTCTCCTTCCTGCGGCTGTTGTTCCCGGCCGGTGCCGACACCACCTACCTGGGCCTGGGCAACGCCCTGTACGCCCTGCTCACCCACCCCGAGCAGCTGGCCCGGGTGCTGGCCGACCCCGACGAGGAACTGGAATGGGCGGTGGAGGAGTCGCTGCGCTGGGAGCCGCCGGTCGGCCTGCTGCCTCGGGTGTGCCCGGCGCCGGTTCGCGACTGGCAGGGGCTGGGGCTGGACATACCGGCGGAGACGCCGCTGATCTTCGCGATCACCGCGGCCAACCGGGATCCGGCGCACTACCCGGACCCGGACGTGTTCGACATCGGCCGCCGGGTCCGACCGACGCTCGCCTTCGGCGACGGGCCGCACGTGTGCCTGGGCACCTGGCTGGCCCTTGCCGAGATCCGGGCCGCGCTCAAGGTGCTGCTGCAACGGCTGCCGACGATGCGCCTCGCGGCCCCGACGCGGGTCCGCGGGTTGCTCGGCACGGCATTGCGCGGGCCGGAGTCGTTGCGCGTGCGGTTCTAGCGGTTCGCGGCCCGAGGTGAGGTCGGGGCCCGGCGGACGTCGATTGTGCGCGGGGCGCCCCCCGATGGGGCGGGCGCGGCGGGACCGGCGGCGACCCGGGCGCGGCCCTAGAGTGCCCGCGCTGCCGGGATCGCGTCCGTGGCGGCGTCGATGCGTGTCACGTTCTGGAGCAGGCCCCAGACGAAGTCCGCTCGGTAGGTGCTCGTGCCCTCGGTGATCAGGCTCGCCCAGCGGCTCGGCGCGGAACCCTCCAGGTGTCGCAATTCCGGGTAGGCGCGCTCGATGTCGCCGATCACGAACTCCCAGGGCCGCAGGTCGGCCACGCTTTCGGCGGGCGGGGTCGTGGCGGGATCGGCTCGCACGAGCCACTCCTGCCAGACCCGCCCGTCGGGACCGGTGAGGATCTCGAAGCGCAACACCGGCCACAGCGGCAGCACCCACCACTGCGCATCGGCGGTGAGATCCCCGATCCGGCGCTCGGCCCGGCCGGACGGCTCGCCCAACGCGGCCCGGTAGGCGCGGCCCGGGCCGCCGACCGAGCGGCTGCGCACCATGCGCTGCCACTGCGCGTTGACCTCGCGCATCCGAGTGCGGGTGAATTCCAACTCGCGGACGGCGTCGGCGACCAGATCGGGTTGGTAATCGCCCATGCGTCGCAACAACACCAGACAGAACTGATCCGGTCCCACGCTGATCTCCGTACTTGTTCGCAGCCGGCCTCGACGCTATCCACAAAGCGAACGGCCGCGTTGTCATTCCCCGCGGGTCGATTCCGGATCGTTGTCTCCGGCACATTGTTCCGGTGGCCCGGTGGCCCGGTGGCCCGGTGGCCCGGTGGCCCGGTGGCCCGGTGGCCCGGTGTTGCGGTTCCCGGTGCTGCGTCGGCACCGGCGCGGCCCCGCGCGCCGTTCACCGCATTGTGAACGCCGACCCGAGTGCGGGCACCCGGCAACGTGTATGCCGAAGCCCCTGGGATCTGACGGTTCGTCAGCGCTATCGTGAACCCGAAGTCATCGGGCGGCCACCGGGAAGTCGGCGCCGACCCATTACATGGCAAGGGGTGGCACATGATCGACGACTACATCCGCATGCTCGGCGGGGACCGCATCGAGCATCCGGGCGGAACCCTGCTGGCCCACCTGACCCGAGTCGAGGCACTGCTCGGCACCTGGGGCGCACGCCCCGAACTGCGTACCGCCGGCCTGTGCCACGCCTTCTATGGCACCGACGGATTCGCGACCGCACTGCTCCCGCTGGACCGCCGCGCCGAACTCGCCGGCCGGATCGGCGTGGATGCCGAGCGCATCGTGTACTTCTACGGCAGCTGCGACCGGGCCGCGAGCCACGGCACACTGGTCGACGGCCCGTTCCGGGACCGGTTCACCGGCCGCACCTACCGGCCGACCGAGGCGGAGCGACGCGACTTCGCCGAGCTCACGGCGGCCAACGAACTCGACATCATGCGCGTCGCCCCGGACCTTCGGGCGCAGTGGGGCGCCGGGTTGTGGGACCTGCTGGCCGGGTTTCGTCCGCTGCTCAGCGCCGCCGCCTGGGCCGAGTGCGAACGAGTGCTCGGAGACACCAGAGCCGGCACCCGGTAACCGGCGCCGGGCCGAGGGTCAGCGGCCCTCCGGCGTCGGGCGGTGCTCGACGTACTCGACGATCGTGCCGTCGGCGTGCCGAGCGGTGACCCCGGAACCGGTGGGCACACGGCGCAGCGGTTCGAGGATCTCGGCGCCGGCCGCCGCCAGGCGCTCCAGGTAGGGCGCCAATTCGGGGACGAGCAGGGTGCCGGTGGTGGACCGGAACCGCTCCACCGTGGCCGCGGTGCCCTCGATCAGCAGGAAGCCGCCCACGGCCGACAGCGCGATGCCGTATTCGCGGAAGGTGAACCACATGTCGCGCTCGACGCCCTGGAGGTCCTCGTAGAACGCGGTCGCGGCCTCCAGGCCACCGGGCTCGACGAAGACCCGAAGGAACGCGCGCGGCGTGGCGAGCGTGGACGAGTCGTTGCTGCGGCGCCACATGATGTCGGCGGTGGGGTCGGCGTCGGTGGCGGCCTCGATGGCGGACGCGGTGGTGGGGGTAGTGGCGCGGATGGGTTCGGTGGTCATGGGTGTCGGGTTCCTTGTCGGTGCGCCGGCCGGTCGGGCGGCCGGGGTCGATCGGTACGTCCACCACCCTCGCGAGGTCGCCCGGGCCGGGCCAGGCTCCGGTTCATACGGTGAGCAACGGTCATAGGCTGGGCCGATGGGCACCGAGGAGGAGCGGGACCGCCGGCACGAGCTGGGTGGGTTCCTGCGTGCGCACCGCGAACTGCTCACCCCGGAGGACGTCGGGCTGCCCCGATCGCCGCGCCGCCGTACGCCGGGCCTGCGTCGTGAGGAGGTCGCCGCGCTGTCCGGGGTCGGCGTGGCCTGGTACACCTGGCTGGAACAGGGCCGGGTGGACACGTCGCGCCAGGTGCTCGAATCGGTGGCCAGGGCTCTGCGCCTGGACGCCGACGCACGCCGGCATGTCCTCGAACTCGCCGGTTTCCACGTACCGGCCGACTCCGGCCCGGCGCCGGCCGACGGCCTGCGGGCATTGGTCGAGGGCTGGCCGACCAGCCCGGCGCTCGTGCTCGACCGGGCCCTGGACGTACTGGCCTGGAACGACGCCTGGCGGGCGATCCGGCCCGACCCGGCGGCCGTGCCGATGGAGCGCCGCAATCTGCTGCTCATGCTGCTGACCGACCCCGCCCACGAGTCGGGCTTCCCCGAGCGCGAGACGGTCGCCCTCGACCTGGTCCGCCACCTGCGCACCCGTCCCGAGGACGCGCGCGGGCGTACCGTCGCGGCGCAACTGCTGGCCGAACGCCCGGACCTGTCGGCGTGGTGGCGATGCCGGGCGGTGGGCGTGTTCGCGGCCCGGACGGTGCAGGTCAACGGGGTCGCAGCGCGGCCCGTGCGGACGCCTGCCGGCACGGACCGGGCGGCCGAGCAGCACGCGACGCCGGTCGTGCCGCTGCGCTTCACGATGTCGCTCCTGCTGCCTGCGGAGGCACCCGAGACGACGGTGCTGGTCTGGACGCCCGCGGATGCGGTGACGGCTGCCCACATGCTGGACCGGGCGAGCGGCGGCCACCCGATGGCGGAGCGGCCGGCGGCGCCGAGCACGCTTGTCGAGGCGACGGGGTAGAGGGCGCGGGGTCGTCCGGCGGTGGCGGCTGGGCGGGGGCAGGACAGGGCGGGGAGGACAGTGCAGGGCAGGGCAGCGCAGGGCCGGGACGGGGTGGGCCGGTCGTGCCGGTGGCGGTGTGGTCGGGTTCGCTCGGGTGGGTGACCCGCGTGCGGGGCCGGCGTAGGTGACCCGCGTGGGAAACGCGAGTCGGGTGACCGGGTCGGGCGGCTCGGGTGGGGTGGTCCGCACGATGTGACGTACGCAGGCCGGCCCGGGATCAGGCGTCCTCGTCCCCCACGTGGGTGAGTCGGTCGTCGCCGAGCCTGGCCTGCACATCGCGGAACAGGATCGCGAGCAGATCCGCGAGTCGGGTCTGCTGATCCGGGGTCAGGCCGTCGATCAACTCCGCCTCGCGGCCCAATACCCGATCGACCGTCGCCTCGACCAACGCATGTCCCGCCTCGGTCAGTTCGACCTCGACCGAGCGCGTGCGACCGGATCCGGCCCGCCGCACGACCAGGCCCTCGCGCTCGGCCCGGGCGACCCGCTGCGAGATGGCGCCGGCCGTGACGAGCGAACGCCGGCCCAGCTCGCGCGTACCCAGCGTGTACGGCGGTCCACTGCGCCGCAGCACACTCAGCAGGTCCAACGTCGCCGCGTCGACGCCCGCGCCGGCCAGTACCCGGCGACGGTCGTCCCCGAGCAGTTTGGCCAGCCGCCAGATCGGCGTGACGATCCCGATCGAGGACACCGGCGTTCCGGGCCGCTCGCGCTCCCACGCGGCGGCGATCTCCTCGACGGCGTGACCGACGCGCCCGGAACCGCCGCCACCGACCGCCTCCGGATCGGCGAGCGGATCGGCGGCAGCTCCCGTTCGCCACTCGGCCGCGGCCTCGGGGTCGGCGGGTGCCCCGGCCGCGGCCCCGGTCCTGGGCTCGGTTTCGGCCTCGCCCTCGGCCTCGGCCCTGGTCTCGGCCCTGGTCTCGGCCTTGATCCCGGTCTCGGCCTTGATCCCGGTCTCGGTCCCGCCCCCGGTATCCGGCCCGTCCGCACGGGCCGCCGCCGGCGTGCGGGGCGATGTCTCGGCGGGGGGACGGGGCTCGTCGGTTGCCATGAGGCCTCTTCCCGGTGTTATGTTCAGATCTAAATTTAGATCTAAACGACGACGTGGAGGTCATCCTATGGCACGCAACATCCTCGTCACCGGTGGCGGCACCGGCATCGGACTGGCGATCGCTCGGCACTTCGCCGGGCTCGGCGCCGCCGTGACGATCACCGGTCGGCGAGCGGAGCCGCTCACCCTCGCCGCCGAGCAGACCGGGGCTCGGGCGCTGGTCTGCGATCACACCGACCCCGAAGCGCTGATCCGACTGGTGGCCGAACTGCCCGAGCGGATCGACGTACTGGTCAACAACGCCGGCGGCAACACCGACTTCGACCACGGTCCCATCGACGACCTGGCCGGGTACGCTCGCGCGTTCCGGGCCAACCTGGACGCCAACCTGGTCGGCGCGGCGCTGACCACCCGGGCCGTCGAGGACCGGCTCGCCGCCGGCGGCGCCGTGATCGGCATCGGCTCGATCGCGGCCGACACGGGAGCGGGCTCCTACGGCGCGGCCAAGGCCGGCCTGGCCGCCTGGAACGTCGCCCTCGCGGACGCCCTCGGCCCGCGCGACATCACGGCCAACGTGGTCTCCCCGGGCTACATCGCGGACACCGAGTTCTTCCGGGACAACCTCACCGAGGACCGCCGCCGGCAGTTGGTCGCCGCGACGTCGGTGCGTCGGGCCGGCTCGCCGGAGGACATCGTCGGCGCCGTCGCCTTCCTCGCCTCGCCCGCCGCCCGACACGTCACGGGACAGGTGCTGAACGTCAACGGCGGTGCGTACAAGAGCCGTTGACGTCGGAGCGGACGTGGGTCGGTCGGCGGACCCGGTCGGTACGTGCGGACCGTGCCGGGCGCCCGCGCAGCCGGAGCGGGAAACCGGGTTCGCCGGACGGGCGCCGCCCGCATCCGTAGCGTTGGCACCGAGCGGTCCCCGCACAGAAGGCAGATCTCATGGATTCCGGCATGCTGGCAGTGCCCGGAGCCGACCTCTACTACGAGGTACGCGGCTCCGGCCCGGTCCTGTTATTGATCAACGGCAGCAACGGAGACACCGGCCTGTTCGCGGCGCTGGGCGATCGGCTGGCCGACCGGCACACCGTGGTCGCCTACGACCGGCGCGGCAACTCCCGTAGCCGGCTCACCGATTCGCCCGGTGAGCAGCGCATCGACGAGCATGTCGACGACGCACATCGGCTGCTCCTGGCCCTCACCTCCGAACCCGCGGCCGTCTTCGGCACCAGCACCGGCGCCTCGATCGGCCTCGACCTGCTCGTCAGACACCCCGAACAGGTCGACCTGCTGGTCGCCCACGAGCCGCTCGTGGTGGGGCTGTTGCCCGATCCGAAGCAGTGGCACGCGAAGTTCGACAACGTCGCCGAGCTGTACCGGACCGACGGCCCGAAGGCCGCGATGGGCGAGCTCACCGCGCTGTTCGGGCTGTCCGGTCCGCCGGAGCCGGCGGCGGATCTACCCACGCCGGTGCGGGAGTTGCTCGAACGGGTGCAGGCCAACGTGCATTTCAATCTGTCCTATGAACTGTCGGCGTTCGCCCGCTTCGAACCGGACCTGACGGCTCTGCGGGGCGCCCCGCTGGTCCTGGCCGTCTCGAACGAGGGCGCGGAGACGCTGCTCTACCGGACCACGGCACTGCTCGCCGAGCGCCTCGACCTCCCGGTCGTGGAGTTCCCGACCGATCACGTGGGCTACGCCCTGCGGCCGGACGAGTTCGCCGTGGCCATGACCGAGGTGCTCGCCCGGGAATAGTCGATCGCCCGTTCGGGCCACGGCGGTTCGCCGCTTCGAGCGGCCGGGCGGGCTTGTCGGGCTCCGATGGCCTGTGTACCGCCCGGTCGTCCGGGTGGGCCCGGCGCCGCCCGTCCAGGCCGTGTCCGGCGGACGGCGTCCGAAGTCGCCGTGCGCGGGAGCCTGGGCCGTCCCTGGCATCCGTGGTGTCCGGGTATGCCGAAGCGGCCCGGCCGCGTCGGAGTGACGGCGGCCGGGCCGGGTGCGGAACCGGTACCGGGTCAGGCGGTGGCGCCGCCGTCGAGCACGAGGTCGGTGCCGACCGCGAACCCTGCCTCGTCGGAGGCCAGGTACAGGACGGCGGCGGCGAGTTCGGCCAATGTGCCGACGCGGCCGGACGGGTTCGTGTCCTTCATGCGATCCGCCCGCTCGGCCTCGGTCTCGCCGGCACGCAACGACATCGTGGTGTCCAGCGGGCCGGGGCTGACCGCATTGATTCGCACGCCCTCACCGATGTGGTCGAGCGCGGCGTTGCGGGTGAGGGCACTCACGGCCGCCTTCGACGCGACGTACGCCCCGAGGTTGGCGAGCCGGGAGTGGGCGCCGAGGTTGGACGCGATGTTCACGATGGCTCCGCCACCGTTGGCCCGCATGTAGCCGATCTCGTGCTTCATCGAGAGCCACGTGCCGGTCACGTTGATGTCGAGGGTGGCCCGGAAATCCCGTTCGTCGAGATCGGCGAGCGGGCCCACGCCCTGGATCACGCCCGCGTTGTTGACGGCGACATCGAGACCGCCGAACAACTCGACCGTGCGGGCCACGAGCGCGGCCAGGCTCTGCGAGTCGGTGACGTCGGCGGTGATCGCCGCGCCTCGTCCGCCCTCGGCCTCGATCAGCCGGACGGTCTCGGCCAGCGGCGCGGCACCGCGGCCCGCGACCACGACGGCGGCACCCTCGCGAGCGAAGGCGAGTGCGATCTCCCGGCCGGCTCCCGAACCGGCGCCGGTGACGAGGACGGTCTTGGCGGTGAAACGTGCGGACATGATTGTTCTCCCGTGTCTTGCGGTGTCGAGATGGTGAATCGGTGGACGTGGTCCATGGGTGGGCACGATCGCTGGGCCGACGCATCGGCCGGCCGGCGTGCCGTGATTCGTCCGGCCCGGTTGTCGTGGCTTCGGGTGATCCGTGTGCGGCCCGGTGGGGTCGGCCCCGACCGTGGTGTGGTCAGCGGGTTCGGGGCCTTGCGGGTCCGCGGGTCGAGCCGTGCTCGTGGTCGCCGTCCCGGTTCCGGGCCAGGCCGGCCGCCGGCAGCGCGGCCAGGAGGAAGACGGCCCCGGCGGTGCCGAAGGCCCAGGCGTAGCCGGCGATCACGTCGCCGCGGGTCGCGGCCACCGACATCAGCGCGGCCAGGCCGACGGTGGGCCCGAGTTCCATTGCGGTGTTCAGCACGCCGCCGGCCAGGCCCGCCTGATGGGCGGGAACGCCCCCGGTGGTCAGGACGGCGGTGCCGGCGAAGATCAGGGCGGCGCCGCCGGGCAGCAGGACCAGGCCGGGGAGGAGGTCGGGGGCGTATCGGGTGCCCTCGTCCAGACGGGTGAGCAGGAGCAGGCCGACGCCGCCGACCAGCAGGCCCGCCACGGTGATTCGGCTCGGACCGAACCGGTCGATCAGCGGCCCGGCCGCTCGACCGCCCGCGACCAGCGCGAGGGTGAACGGTACGAATGCGCCGGCGGTCGCGAGCGGTGACCAGCCCCGGTCCTGTTGGAGGTGGAGGGAGATCAGGAAGCTGATCAGGCCGGTACCGGTGGCCGCGAGCAATACCCCGACCAGCCCCAGGATCCGGCGCGGATCGCGGACGAAGCCCGGCGGGAGGAGCGGGTCGGCGACGCGCCGTTCGACGGCCGGGAGCGCGGCGAGCAGGATCACGCCGCCGCCGAGCGGGACGACTACGGCCGCCGACGTCCAGGCGTGGTCGCCGGTGACGGTCAGGCCGTATCCCGCGAGGGTGATGCCGACGGTGGCCAGGATCGCGCCGAGCGGATCCGGACCGGGACGCCCGCCGGCCTCGGCCGACGCGCCGGCGGTGGGCCCGGCGTACGTCGGCTTCCCGCCCGGCAGGCGACGCGGAGTCAGGAACAGGGCCAGGGCGGCCACGGCGACCGGAATGGCGAACATCCAGCGCCAGGACACCCAGGTCGTGAGCACGCCCGAGGCGAGGTTGCCGATTGCGGCGCCCAATACGGACAGGCCGCCCCAGGTCGCCATCGCCCGTCGATACGCTCCCGGTTCGGGATACACCCCGCGCAGCACGACCATCGCCGCCGGCGCGGTCAACGCGGCCCCCACACCCTGCCCGAAGCGAACCGCGACCAACACGGCGAAACCCGGGGCGAATGCGGCGACCGCGGATGCGAGGCCGAACACGACCAGCCCCACCGTGAACATCGGGCGTCCGCCGTAGCGATCCGCAAGCCGGCCGCCGAACAGCAGCAGTCCGCTGAACGGCAGCCCGTAGGCGGCACTGAGCAACACCAGGTCGGCCGAGCCCAGGCCGAACTCCCGGCCGATGTCGGGCAACGGCACACCGATGACGGTGATGGTGAAGATGAGCGTGGCCTGCACGGTGCCGAGTACGGCGAAGGCGAGGGCGGCGTGCGGGACGCTCGGCGGATCGAGGCGGGTGGTCGTGCCTGTGGCTGTAGGTGTAGCTGTACCTGCACCCGCGCTTGGGGGTGTCCCCGTGTTCGTGCCCGCGTCCGTCATGCCGGTACCCCCGTTGCCGATAGCTTTTACAGATCGATCGTTCTGGAATAAGGGCATGCGTATGACATCGAGTCGCCGGGTTCGGTGTCGGTGTCGGCGCCGGTTTCGATTCCGATCCGGTGGCGAGCGCGGCGCGTGCGTGGCTCAGGTGAGCAGTACGAGTGCCTGTCGGGTCGCGTCCCGCAGGCGGACGGAGTCCGGGCCGGCCTTGCCGACCACGCGCATCCCCTGGAGCAGGACCAGCAGGAAGCGGGCCAGTGCCTGGGGTTCCCGGTCCGGGCCCAGTTCGCCCTGTGCCCTGGCCCGGGTGAGCGCGACGGTCAGATTGGTCTCCATCTGACTCCAGCCGTACTCGACGATCCGCGCGGCGCCCGCGTCGTGCGCGGCGAGTTCGGCGGCGGTGTTGGTCAGGAAGCAGCCGAGGAATCGGCTCGGCTCCTCGGACGCCTCGCGGGCGAACCGCTCGACCAGTGCCCGAACGGCCGGCAGCACCGGGCCGGGCTGGGACAACTCCTCGAACAACTCCGGGTTGCGGCCCTCGCGGTAGCGGTCGAGCGCCGCGAGGTAGAGGTCGTGTTTGTTGCCGAACGTCGCGTAGATGCTCGCCCGGGCGATGCCGAGGCGAGCCACGAGGTCCGCCATCGAGGTCGCCTCGTAGCCGCGCTCCCAGAAGAGTTCGAGGGCGGACTGCAAGGCGGCGTCGGGATCGAATTCCTTGGTCCTGGCCACGGGCACGACTCTAGGTCATTCAAGAACGTACGGTCAAATAAGGTCGGCTCGGCGCGCCGATGTCGGCCGAACGGCAGGCAGGCCCCGGCCGTCGGCCGGCCGGTGGATGGGCCGGCCGACGGGGCTGCGGGTGCCCGCGCGCGGCCCCGGCCGTCGTGGGTCGCCGGGCTGCGGTGTCAGCCCGCCGCTCGGGTCCAGCGTTCGGCCAACCGGGCGATCCGGTGGGTGAGTTCGGGTGGGCTCTCGACGGTGAAGTCGAGGTCGAGGAAGGCGAGATGGACCGCGAGTGCGTCGATGGAGGAGGCCCCCGTGGTCAACCGGCACGTATCCGCGTCGATCGCCTCCAGGACACCGTCGGTCGCGCCGATCCGGGCCGCGGCCAGTTCCGGCGAGGCATGCAGGAGCACGGTCGCGTGGTGCGCGAAGACCCGGGTGGAGATGCCCGCACGGATGTACGCGGCGACGTCCCGCTCCGGCAGCGCACGCGGCGCGAAGTGCGGGCCGGTCGGCGTGCGCAATCGCATCCGGTCCACGCGATACGTACGCCAGTCGGCCCGGTCGAGGTCCCAGGCCAGCAGGTACCAGCGGCGTCCCGTGCAGGCGAGGCGGTGCGGCTCGGTCGTGCGGACCGCCTCGCGGCCGTCGTGGGTGCGGTAGTCGAAGCGCAGCGTCTCGGCGGAGCGGCAGGCCGCCGCGATCGCGGTCAGGTCGGCGGCGGCCACCGTCCCGCCGCCCACCGGCAGCGCCACGGTGACCGCGTCGAGTGCCTCGATCCGGTGGCGCAGCCGGGCGGGCAGCACCTGTTCGAGCTTGGCCAGCGCCCGGGCCGAGGTCGGCTCGATCCCGGCGACGGTGCCGCCGACCGCGGTACGCAGGCCCGTCACGATCGCGACCGCCTCGTCGTCGTCCAGGAGCAGCGGCGGCAGCGGGCCACCCGCGTCGAGCCGATAGCCGCCGGACATCGTGCGGACCGGGTAGCCCGCCGCGCGCAGCCGCTGCACGTCGCGCCGGACGGTGCGGGGGCTGACGCCGAGGCGTGCGGCGAGTCGGGGGCCGGGCCAGACCGGGGGATCCGGTGGAACGGGACGGTCGGCGCGGTCGCGGCGCTGCGGTTGCGACTGCGGCGCGGGGTCGGATCGCCGCCCGGCCGAGGAAGGTCGCTCGGGCCGGGATTGCCGCTCGGGTGGGGATTGGAGGAGGGCCAACAGGCGAAGCAGGCGGGTCGTACTCTCCAGCGTGTCCATGCGCTCAGCCTGGCGTCGAATGCGGCAGGTTTCCGTCCGCATTCCCTCCTAGTCTTCGGGCATGGAGACCACCACCCTGAGCGTTCGCCGACTCAACCGTGCACTGCTCGAACGTCAGTTGTTGACCCGGCGGCACGCGATCTCGGCGGAGGCGGCGCTCACGCACCTGGTCGGCATGCAGGCCCAGGCTCCGCACCCGCCGTACGTCGGCCTGTGGACCCGCCTCGCCGACTTCGTGCCGACCGAGCTGGCCGATCTCCTGACCGACCGCCGGGCCGTTCGGCTGGGCCTGATGCGTGGCACGGTGCACCTGGTGACCGCCGCCGACTGTCTCGCGCTGCGGCCGGTCGTGCAGCCGATCTACGACGCGGACCTGTATCGCAACCAGTTGCACGGGCTCGGCGACTCGAAGGTCGATGTAGCCGAACTGGTCGCTGCCGGGCGGGAGTTGATGTCCGAGCAACCGCTGACCGCCAAGGCGCTCGGGCTTGCGCTCGCCGAACGTTTCCCGGGCGAGGACCCGAAGGTTCTGGCGCACGCGCTGCGCAGCCGGGCACCCCTGGTCCAGGTCCCGCCGCGTGCGCTGTGGGGCCGCAGCGGTCAATCCGCCTGTACCACGGCCGAACACTGGCTCGATCGGCCACTGGCGGCCGAAACCGCCCCGGATGCCATGCTGTTGCGCTACCTCGCGGCCTTCGGCCCGGCCACCGTCGCGGACATGCAGACCTGGTCCGGCCTCGGCCGGTTGCGCGAGGTGGTCGATCGGCTCCGTCCGAACCTGGCCGTCTACCGAGACGAGGCCGGTCGCGAACTCTTCGATCTCCCCGACGCTCCGTTGCCGCCGGAAGACGCCCCCACTCCGGTTCGGTTCCTCCCGGAATTCGACAACATCCTGCTCTCGCACGCCGACCGCTCCCGGATCATCTCCGAGGAGCATCGCAGACGGGTCTTCACCGTCAACGGCATCATCCGGGCAACCTTCCTGGTGGACGGCCTGGTTGCGGGCGTGTGGCGGCTCACCCGAGCCGGCAAGCCGGTCTCGGCGGGTTCTCCCGCCGCCGGCGCGGCCGGCCCACCCCTGGTCCTCGACATGCAGCCCTTCCACCCGATCACCCGGGCAGCCAAGGCGGCCCTGACCGACGAGGCCACTCGCCTACTGGCCTTCACCACCCCGCACGACCACGAGATCCGCTTCGCCTGAGCGGGCCCGCGGGCGTCCGTGCCCGGTAGGCCCTCGTCCGCGCCGGCGTCGCTGCCGGTTCCGGTGCGCACCTGTGGAGTGCCGGCTTCCCGGTCGTTCGGGGCGCGATCGAAGGCGGCGAGCGGTCCGGGTGGGGCGGTGGGGTCAGACGCGGTTGCGACGGTGGAGGCGGAGGGCCTTGAGCATGGCGACGGCGGCGGCGGTGGAGAGGGCGGCGCGGATGCCGTTCCAGATGTTCCAGGTGGTCTCGAAGTCGGCGCGGGTCTTGGCCGGGTCGATGTCGCCGGCGTGGGCGAGTGCCTGGTTGAGCGGGACGTTGATGCCGGAGGTGGTCAGCACGGTGGTGGTGTAGAGGGCGAGGGCGGTCAGGGTCCAGCGCATGACGGTGGCGGTGTTCGCGTGCTTGCGGAGTTTCCGGGCGGCGATGGCGGGTGCGGCCAGGGCGGCGGTGAAGACGGTGAAGAACAGGGGGTTCTCGATGCCGGTGTTGATCTGTTGCATGGAGTGCACGAAGTCGGCGTCGTCCTTGGTGCCGAGAAGCGGCATCACGACGGTGGAGAAGGCGACGTAGGTGCCGGCCATCAGGATGTTGGCCGCGGCGCCGGCGGTGAGCCAGCGGCCGACGGTGTCCCGGGCGGCGGCGATCGAAGGGGCGGGGGCGGCAAGCGTGTGGTCGACGGCGGCCATGACGAACTCCCTTGGGAATGAAGGTGTTTGATCGGGATCGGCCTGCGGTTTCCGCGTTGTTCCGCCGTCCCGTTCTTCGATGTCCCAAGACTGTCGTCCGCGCTCGGCTCGAACAACGGCCGATCTCGGAACCGTGGTTAACCTCCGGGTTACCGATGCCGGGATCGGTCGCGGTTCACGGCCGGACGGGTACGTCGGCGCCGCGCAGGACCGTGGTCAGGTCGTGGGCCGGGTCGCGACCCACGGGCGCGGCCGGACGGCGTGCCGACAGACGGACCGTATCCGCCGGGAGCCGGGTGATCCGGCCGGAGGCGACCGTGGTGTGCGCCGGGAGGATGTGTGATTCCAGGAGGTCGCCGGCGTCGCGCCAACTGCGGGTTCGGGCCGGCGCGTGCAGCAGGTAGGCATGGTCGTTGTGCGCGGTGCGAGTGTCCGGGACGCGTCCCGCGGCGGCTTGCTCGAACAGGGGGATGGCCCGGGTCCACTGCCCGTTGTCGGCGTGGATCATCGCGTGATGCCAGGTGATCTCGGCGGTGTCGAGCCACCAGGCCCAGTCCGGATCCCGGGCGCCGACGCCTTCCGGGTGTCGGCCGTACGTCTCGCCGATCAGCCTGCGGGCCGCGGCGTGTTCGCCGTACTGATTGAGGGCCCGGGCCCGGCGCAGTACGAACAGGGTCCGCACGCCGGACGGCAGGGCGTCGTCGAGGACCGTGTCGCAGATGCGCAACGCCTCGTCCGGGCGGCGCAGGTGGATGGCCTGCATCGCGAGTCGGGAGAGGGCGAACCGTTCGGCGGAGCGATCACCGGCCAGACGCGCCGTCCGGACGGCCCGGGTGCTCAGTCGACGGGACAACGCGTGTCGATCGGCGTCGTAGGCCGGCCGGCGATCTGGTGGGCTTCGGAGACGGCGGACAGCCGGTCCCGGGACGGCCTGCCGGTCAGGGCGCCGCGCGCGCCGAGCGGACCGCGGGAGTGAGGATGGCGCCGGCGCCGAACCGGGTGTCCAGAGCCACGATGTGCGCGCTGTACTCCCGCAGTTGCCGGATCTCCTCGACGTCACGGGCGTGGTACGGCCGCGGTGCCGGATCGGTGATGGGGGAGGAGGTTCGGCGCCGACGCCGATACGGAAACGGGCGTCGACGGCACTGCGGGTGTCGGTGACGGCACCGCTGCCGCTGTCGAATTCGAGGAATCACGGTCCACGGACTGACTCTCCGCCGATGTCCTGTTCTCGGAGGCTCGCACCATGAGATCACGACGTCGGTGCGCGGGAACGACGGAGGAGTTCGGGAGCCGGGTCCGCCCGTGTGTGTTCCGCCGGGAACCGACCGGGCCGGTCCTCGACGGCCGGCGTACGCACGGTGTGCGGCGTCAGGCTCCGGGGAGTGAGGTGCCTTCCCCTGGGACCAAGCGCCGGACGGGACGCGTGTCGGAGCCGGCGAGTTGGCCCAGAAGGCGTTCGGCGAGGGCGAGCCCGGCGTCGTTGTAGATGCCGTCGTGGATCAGGAACGCCTGTGCCGGGTCGACCTCTCGCACGTAGTCCGCGGCGTCGCCGAGTTTGAGCCAGGGGGCGCCCGCCGGCACCAGCAGCGTGGGCACCGCTTCCTCGGGAACGGTGAACGCGTCGCCGGGATGGAAGAGGCGGCCGTCGATCAGGAAGCCGACGTTGTCGATGACGGCGATGTCCGGGTGGATCACGGCATGCTTCTCGCCGTACACGTGCACCGCCACGCCCTGCGCGCCGCCGATCTCGAACGTGTCGCCGTGCGTCACCGCGTGGATGCGGCCGGCCAGATCGGGGAACTGCGCGGCGACGGCCGGATTCGTCCAGATCTCCAGGTCCGGGTCGGCCGCGGCGGCGGCCCGCAGCGCGTCGGGAACGACGTGGTCGAAGTGCTCGTGGGTGATCAGTACGGCGTCGGCGCCGACCATCGCATCGGCTTCGCTGAAGGCGCCGGGATCGATCACGATGGTGCCCCGGTCCGTGGTCAGACGTACGCACGCGTGGCCGAGCTTGGTGAACTGCATGGCTGCTCTCCCGGATGTTCCTGCTTCGTGATGCCTGGTCGGTGCTGCGGTGCCCATCGGTGCCGCGGTGCCGCGGCTCCGTGGTGCCTGTTGCCGCTGCCCCCGACGATCATGCCAAGGTGATCGGGACGGGGCGGCGGAGCGGGGGCTGCGGCTGCGAGACAATCGATGCATGTACGACGACCAGCAAGAACCGACCGAGTCGATTCCGGTGGGGCGGGCGACGGATCTCGGTGCGGCGTTGCTGATGCCCGACATCGACCGGCCCCGCGCGTGGTTGCTCACGCTCAACGATTCGCCCCAGTCGTACGTGGATCTCGACCAGCCCGAGCACCTGGAATTCGAGTACACGCGGCGCCTCGGCCACGTCGTGGATCTCGTGGCCGAACCGGGGGCACCGATCGCCGCGCTGCATCTGGGCGGCGGCGGGCTGACGCTGCCCCGCTACATCGCGGCCACCCGGCCCGGCTCGGCGCAGACCGTCGCCGAACTCGACGGGGAGCTGGTCGCGTTGGTGCTGGAGCACCTGCCGCTGCCGACGGGCGGGACGATGGACGTTCGCACGGGCGACGCCCGGGCCGAGCTGACGGCGCGGCCGGACAACTCGGCCGATCTGGTGATAGCCGATGTGTTCGGGGGAGCCCAGGTGCCCGCGCACCTGACGTCGCGGGAGTTCGCCGCCGAGGTGGCCCGCGTGTTGCGGCCCGGCGGGGTGTACGCGGCGAATATCGCCGACGGCGGCGACCTCGACTTCGCGCGGGCGCAAGTGGCCACCCTGCGGGCGGTGTTCCCGGAGGTGGCGTTGATGGCCGAGCCGGGCGTACTGCGCGGCAGGCGCTTCGGCAACCTCGTCGTCGTCGCCTCCGCGATCACGTTGCCGGTGTCCCAGTTGGCCCGGCGAACGGCCGGCGACGACACGCCGGCCCGGGTGCTCTCCGGGATCGAGGCCCGGGTGTTCTCGCGCGATGTCGCGCCGGTGACGGATCGCACGGCCACCCCGTCGCCGGCTCCGCCCGGGGGCACCTTCCGCATCGGATGAGCGAGCCGGACGACTCGCCCGACCGGATGGCGCGTCCGCGTCGTCCGGGAGGGGAGCCGCGTTTCGGACGGGGCTCGGGGCTCGGGACCGGCTCTTCGGCGCGGTGCCGGAGCAGTGGACCGCCGACCGAAGGGATCCGCGAGGGAGTGGACCCGCGACGTGTGGAGTGACAGGGTGGAGTCGTCAGCCATTTATCCGTGTTTGGTGTGGAAGGTGGCGAAATGCCATGGCTGAACATGCACACGCCGCATTGATTCGTCAGGGGTACGAGGCGTTCTCCTGCGGCGACCTGGACACCCTGCGCTCGATGATGACGACCGACTGCACGCAACACGTACCCGGCAACCACAGGCTGTCGGGCGACGTCAAGGGCGTGGAAGCGATCCTCGACTACTACGTACAGCTCGCCACCGAGACGGACGGCACCTTCCGGGTCGAGCTGCGACACCTCTTCGTCGACGGTCGCGGCCATGTGATGTCGGTACACCGAGCAACCGGCAAGCGCGCGGGCAAACTGCTCGACCAGATGGGCGGCATCGTCTTCCGCATCGTCGGCGAGAAGATCACCGATCTCGACGAGTGCGTCGAGGACATGACGGCGGCGGAGGACTTCTGGGCCTGAAACGACCGCGATCGGGCGGCAACCGCCGCTCCGGCGGCGCCCAGGCGGGTGTCAGCCGGTGGTGGCGGGGCGGGGTCGGTCGGCCGTGGGCGAGGTGAAGGCGCGGCGGTAGTCGGCGGGGGAGATGCCCAGGCGGGCGGCGAAGTGGTGGCGCAGGTTGGCGGCGGTACCCAGGCCACTGCGCTCGCCGATCTGCTCGATGGGGAGGTCGGTGGTCTCCAGAAGCGACTGGGCCCGGGCCAGGCGCTGGGTGAGCAACCATTGCAGCGGCGTGGTTCCGGTGGCGGCCTGGAGGCGGCGGAAGAAGGTACGCGGGCTCATCCGGGCGCGGCGGGCCAGGTCGTCGACGGTGAGCGGACGGTCGAGGTGGGCGCCGGCCCAGTGCAGCACCGGGGCCAGGCCCTCGTCGTCGGTGGCGGGGACGGACAGATCCACGAACTGGGCCTGGCCGCCGGGTCGGTGGGCCGGGACCACCAGTCGGCGGGCGAGCTGGTTGGCGATGTGGGCGCCCAGATCGGTACGCACGATGTGCAGGCACAGGTCCAGGCCGGCGGTCATGCCGGCGCTGGTGAGCACGGCGCCGTCGTCGACGTACAGCACGCTGTCGTCGACGGTGACCTTGGGATGACGGCGGGCCAGATCCTCAGTGTGCGCCCAGTGTGCGGTGGCCCGGCGGCCGTCCAGGAGCCCGGCGGCGGCGAGTGCGAAGGCACCCGTACACAGCGAGACCATCCGCGCCCCGGCGTCGGCCGCGGCGCGCAGGGCGGCGAGGAATCCGGCGGGCAACTCGCGGTCGTGATCCACGCATTCCTGCGGCACGGCCACCACGATCACGGTGTCCGCACCGGCCAACGCGTCCCATCCGTATGGGGTGCGAATCCCGAAACCGAAACCGGATCCGCTCCCGTTCGCGTTCCCGCTTCCGGAGTCGCCGGCCTCGGCCACAGTCGGCCCGGACCGAGTCGGCCGCTCCGCGCAGACACGGAAGTCGTACCACCGATCCGTGAGTTCGGGCTGAGGAGTGCCGAACACCGCACACGCGAGCGCCAGTTCGTACATGTCCCACGGCGGGATGTCCGTGTCGTCGATCACCGCGACGGCGACGGATCCCGGTCCGGTCGCGCGGGCGTGCGCAGGTCGGTCGTGCATGACGAGACAGCCTAGTGCCGCGCCCGGCAACGTTCACCCCGTCGCGGCGCCCGGCACGGCACCTCGCCGCCCCGCCGAAACGTCCGAGTACTCCAGTACGAGAACGTTCCGGCGGCACGCCGATGCACCGCACCGAACACCGCGACGGGGCAAACGTTGCCGGGCGCGGCACTAGAGCATCGGTGGCACGAATTTTTCGCTCACAGGCATTCCTGCCACTGTCCGCGCCTTCCGGGCGCTGCGAGGGTTGTTCGCGTCGCCGGAAACGCCGGCCGCCGAGGGCGGCGAAGCGGCGCGACCCATGCACGAACGGGCACGAGTGCCCGGCGCCACGAACGAAGGACGAACATGAAGCACGAAGCCGAAACCGAAGCCGTGACGGTCATCGGACTGGGATCGATGGGCCGCGCGCTGGCCGAGGCGTTCCGCGCCGCCGGCCATCCCACCACGGTGTGGAACCGCTCCGCGGCGAAGGCCGACGAGGTGGTTGCCCGGGGCGCCGTGCGCGCCGACACCGTGGGCGCGGCGATCGCGGCGAGTCCGCTGATCGTGGTCTGCGTCCTGGACTACGACGCGATGCACACGATCCTCGCCGCCGACGAGGCCGCACTCGCCGGGCGGACACTGGTCAATCTCGCCTCGGGTTCACCCGAACAGGCCCGGGAGACCGCCGCGTGGGCGGCTCGGTCGGGAGTCGCCTACCTCGACGGCGCGATCATGTCCACGCCGCCCGGGATCGGCTCGCCCGACTCGATGTTGCTCTACAGCGGCGATCCGGCCGCGTTCGCCCGGCACGCCGCGACCCTGCGAGCGCTCGGCGACCCGGTCGACCTGGGGGCCGACGCCGGCGTCGCGAGCCTGTACGACACCGCGCTGCTCGGGCTGATGTGGGCGGCGCTGACCGGCTGGTTGCACGGCTCCGCCGTGGTCGGCGCGGACGGGGTGAGGGCGGCCGACTTCACCCCGATCGCCAACCGCTGGTTGAGCCACGCCGTGGCCGGCTTCATCGGCGAGTACGCCGCGCAGATCGACGCCGGCACCTACCCCGGCGACGACGCCACACTGGACGTGCACCTGGCGACGATGGACCACCTGGTACACGCGAGCCGAGCACGCGGCATCGACACCGCGCTTCCGGAGCTCTACCGCCGATACACCCGACGCGCGATCGCCGCCGGCCACGGCTCGAACGGCTACGCCCGACTGATCGAGGAACTCCACACGTAACCGCACCACCCCGACGACCCGCACCCGCCCCCGGCGCGTCGGCGGTGCCTCGCTACCCGGCGCCGAAGGCGCCCGACAAGCGGCTCAGACCTCCGCCGGCGTCTCGTTGTACACGCCCGCGTAGTCCTGACCCGACAACTTCTGGATCGCTTCCATGATCTCGTCGGTGATCTCGCGCCGGGCCCGGGCCACGTCCTTGCGCTCGTAGTGGTGCGAGAAGTCGAGCGGTTCGCCGAAGCGGATCAGCGCGCGCGGCGACAACTTCGGGATGTTCGAGCCGATCGGCTGGACCTGGTCCGTGCCGATGATCCCGACGGGCACCACCGGGCAGCGCGCGGCGAGCGCGAGCCACGCGACGCCGGTCCGGCCGCGGTAGAGCCGGCCGTCGCGGGAGCGGGTGCCCTCGGGGTAGATCCCGAACGCGTCGCCGCGTTCGAGCACCGAGAGCGCGGTCTCCAGGGCGGCCTTCGCCGCGCTGTGCGTGCCTCGGGGCACCGGGACGGCGCCGATTCCGGAGAAGAAGGCATTGCTGACCCGGCCCTTGAGCCCGGGGCCGTCGAAATACTCGGCCTTCGCGAGGAACGACACCTTGCGCGGCATGACCACGGGGATCGCGACGCTGTCAACGAACGACAGGTGGTTGCTGGCGATGATGACCGGGCCGGTCATCGGTACATTCTCGCGGCCCTCGGTCTGCGGGCGATAGATCGCCTTCGCGGTGGGCGCCACGACGCCATGCATGAACTTGTCGATCAGCACGGATCCCCCGTGGGAGTGGGTGAGGTCTGGAAACACGCGCCACCTTATCGAGTCTGCGGCACCCCCCACGACGCGTGTACCCACCTGCACCGTTGACGCAGTGTCAAAAGTTCGTCACGACCGCGGATCGGGGTGATCGGTGCCGCTCCGCGCGGCCGTGTTCACACCCGTCGGGCGAGCGATTCCAGCAGCAGGTCGAGCACATCTTCGAAGGGGCTGCCCGCCATCTCCTCGGCCAGGTGCCGGCGGACCGTGCCGATCGCCGGATAGTCCGCGTTGGGCAGCGTGTTGTACGTCTCCTCCCAGGATCGGTCGTCGGCCTCGCGCACCTCGGGCGCGAGTGCGGTGTAGGACGCCTCCAGGGCCGCGTGCGCGAGCACGGTGTCGATGAACGCGCGGTAGTAGCGGACCGCGTCGGCGGGGGAGAAGCCCGCCGAGAGCAGCAGCGCGACCCCCATCTCCACGGCCCGGAACTCGTTGTGTCGCCGGGTCACCCGGGCCGCCGCGATCGCGGCCACGCGCGGGTGGCGCAGATAGCCCTCGCGCACCCGCAGGCCCAGTTCGCGCAGCGACGCCACCCAGTCGGGGCCCGGTCGGTAGCCGATCAGCGTCTCGCCGATCAGGAAGTCGGCGATCGCGAGCAGCAGGTCGTCGGTACTGCGGAAATACCGGTAGATGGCGGTGGGGTCGCATCCGAGCGCGGCGCCGAGCTTGCGCACGGTCAGCGCCTCCGCGCCTTGGTGCCCGATCAGGCGTACCGCACAATCGACAATGACATCCTCGGACAAAACCGTCCCCGACTTGGTCGGCCGGCGTCGGCGACGTTCACTCACCACCCGGTCCGCTCGATCCCCCCGGCCCACCTGCTCCATGCGCTCCACACGTTCCTCCGAAGCCGGCTCGGCGTGCGCCGTGCCCGATCTCTCCCGGCCGCCCGGTCCCCGAGCCGCTGTCTCGGTCCCCGAGCCACGGCCCTCGGTCCCCAAGCCTCCTCGGTCCGCCCACCGATGTCCTCGGTACCCATGTCGCCGTCCGCTGCGGCATCGTGCTCGCGCAGATCTTATGTCAACACCATTGACGTAATTCTGACGCAGGCTGTTTCATCGGCGTCCACCCCCTGTCAGCTTTAGCCTCCCTTGGAGCGCCGATGTCCACGAACCTGCCCCGGGACGATCAACCGCCCGCGCTGCGCAAGTCGCTCGGTGTCGTCGACGGCATCGCGGTCGCCGCGTCCAGTACGGCGGCCACCACGAGCATCGGCGTCGGCATGGGCAGCCTGGCCGCCACCGTCGGCCTGGCCACACCGGCGATCATCCTGATCGCCTTCCTGCCCATGCTCGGCATCGCCGGCGCGTACGCCCGACTCAACCGGGTCGAGCCGAACTGCGGCAGCGGCTATGTCTGGGTCGGCAAGTCGATCGGCCCGTATTCCGGATTCCTCACCGGCTGGGTCGCCCTCGCCGGATCGATCATCTTCCTCGCGTACACCAGCGCGATCACCGGTTCGGTGCTGCTCCAGTTCGCCAACAAGGCCGGCTGGCACGAGTTCGCCGGGCTGACCCTGGACCCGAACTCGACCAAGCTCAGCACCGTCCTGGGCCTGGTCGTCCTGGTCGTGGTCACCGTGCTCGCGATCACCGGCGTGCACCAGGCGACCCGGTTGCAGACCTATCTGCTCGTCTTCGAGTACTCGGTGCTGTTGATCTTCTGCGTCTGGGCGATCGCCTCCGGCGAGCAGCCGTTCTCGTTCTCCTGGTTCAACCCGTTCGAGATCGACTCGGCCTCGGACTTCGCACAGGGCCTGGTGCTCGCGGTGTTCTTCTTCTGGGGTTGGGACGCGGCGTTCAGCGTCACGGAGGAGACCAGGAACCCCGAGGACTCGGCCCGCGGCGGACTGATCGCGCTGTTCGTGATGCTCGGCATGTTCCTGCTCGGCGCGATCGCCTTCCAGCGCGTGATGACCGCTCCGGAACTGGCCGAGAACGGACCGCAGGGCCTGACCTTCCTGGGCGCGCACCTCGCCGCCGACCCGTGGGCGAGCCTGCCGCTGCTCGCGCTGATCTTCTCCGCGATCGCCTCGCTGCAGTCCGGCGTCATCCCCACCGCGCGCGGCATGCTGGCGATGGGCCGCGACCAGACGCTCGGCAAGGTGTGGACCCGGATCCACCCGACCTTCGGATCGCCCGCGGTCGGCACGCTGCTGATCATGGCGATCGCCGCCGGCACCGCCGTCCTGGCGATCGGCATCCCCAAGCTCAACGACATGATCCTGGCCGCGGTCAACTCGATCGGCCTGATCGTGGCCTTCTACTACGGCCTCACCGCCATCGCCTGCGCGGTTCGCTTCCGGCCGACCCTGCGCACCGACCGGCGTGAGGGCGTGCGTGCGGTGGTCATCCCCGGGCTGAGCGGACTGGCCCTGCTGGGCGTCGGCGCCTACCTTGCGTACGACTACCTGACCATGAGCGACAGCTTCGAACTCAGCCCCGACAACGGCTGGTTCATGTTCTCCGTGCCGGTGGTGGTGATCGTCAGCGGGCTGGGCTTCGCCGCCTACGCCAAGTACGTCCGCAAGTCGCCCTACTTCGAGACGGGCCGGGGCACCGACGGCGACGCGATCGAGCTGCCGATGGACCGTTACAACGACGCCGCCGATTTCGACGCATTCAAGTCCGAGGGAATCGTATGAGCACGACCGAGCAGACCGTCCCCGCCGCCTCCGCCGCGGCCCCTGTTCCCGCGGGCACCGTCGGCTCCGCCGCCGCGCGGTCCGCCTCCTCCGCGGCCGCCGACCTCGTCTTCACCGGCGGCGCGGTGTACACCGTCGACGCGGCGCGCAGCCGGGCGAGCTCCGTGGCCGTGCGCGACGGGCGGATCATCGCGGTCGGACACGACGAGGTGCGCGACCTGATCGGTGATCGCACGGAGGTCGTCGATCTGGCGGGCAGGCTGCTGATCCCGGGCTTCCAGGACGCGCACGTGCACCCGGTGGGCGGCGGCGTGGAAATGGGTCAGTGCGACCTGTCCGAGCACGAGACGCTCGCCGACTACCGGCAGGCGGTGCGGGCATACGCCGACGCCAACCCGGACGCCGAGTGGATCACCGGCGGCGGATGGTCGATGGAGGCGTTCCCGGGCGGCCTGCCGCACCGGTCGATGCTCGACGACCTGGTTCCGGACCGGCCGGTGTTCCTGCCCAACCGGGACCACCACGGCGCGTGGGCCAACAGCGCGGCGCTGCGGCTGGCGGGCATCACCCGGGACACCCCGGACCCGGCCGACGGCCGCATCGAACGCGACGCCGACGGTGAGCCGACCGGCGTGCTCCAGGAGGGGGCGGCCGATCTGATCGGTCGGCTGCTGCCGCCGCTGACCGCCCAGGACCAACTGGCCGGCCTGCTCCGGGCGCAGGAATTGCTGCACTCGCTGGGTGTCACCGCGTGGCAGGACGCGCTCCTGGGCGCGCACGCGAACATCAGCGATGCGAGCGCCGCGTACCTGACGGCGGTGGACCGCGGGCTGTTGACCGCGCGCGTGGTCGGCTCGTTGTGGTGGCAGCGCGACCGCGGGATCGAGCAGATCGACGAACTGCTCGCTCGGCGCGAGGCGGGTACGCGCGGACGGTTGTCCTGTACGACCGTCAAGATCATGCAGGACGGGGTCGCGGAGAACTTCACCGCCGCGATGCTCAGCCCGTACCTGACGTCGTGCGGGTGCGCCTCCGACAACAGCGGGATCAGCTTCATCGAGCCGGAGGCGCTGCGGCGGTACGTCACCGCCCTGGACGCGCACGACTTCCAGGTGCACTTCCACGCGCTGGGCGACCGCGCGGTCCGGGAGGCGCTGGACGCGGTGGCCGCGATGCGCGCGGCGAACGGGTGGAAGGACACCCGGCCGCACCTGGCCCACCTCCAGGTGGTGCACCCGGCCGACATCGCGCGGTTCCGCGAACTCGGCGCGAGTGCGAACATGCAGCCGTTGTGGGCCGCCCACGAGCCGCAGATGGACACGTTGACCATCCCGTTCCTGGGCGCGGAGCGGGCCGGGTGGCAGTACCCGTTCGGCGCGCTGGCGCGCAGCGGTGCGACGCTGGTCGCGGGCAGCGACTGGCCGGTGTCCAGCCCGGACCCGATCCAGGGCATCCACGTGGCGGTGAACCGGCGGATCCACGGGGCGGACGCGCCGGTCTTCCTCCCGGAACAGCGGCTTGACCTGCACACCGCGCTGGCGGCGTACACGGCGGGCAGCGCGTATGCGAACCACCTGGACGACACCGGCAGCATCGTGGTGGGCAACCACGCGGACCTCGTGGTGCTCGACCGCGACCCGTTCGCGGCCCCGGAGAGCGAGATCGGCGCGACCCGGGTGTCGGAGACGTTCGTGGGCGGGGAGCGGGTGTTCGGGAGGTAGGAGCCGAGGCTTGGCCTTGGCCGGGGGCCTGGTCGGGTCCGGACTCGAAAGGGGGCCGGACCCGGCAGCTCCAGGCTTGATCGGTGCGGTGCGGCGCGCGGCTTGACCGGGGCCGGGATTGCTCCGGTCCCGGCCTGGTCGGCTCCGGGTGTGGCCGGCCCGGGATGGGTCAGGACGGATCGTCCGCTTGCCGGGTGGCGGTGCGGACGAGTTCGGCGATCCGTTCCCGCTGTGCCGGCTCGGCGGTGAACGTGACGATCTTCTGGTCCGGCCGGTCGGCCACTTGCAGCACCACGTGGGTGAGGTCGAGGCGCCCGAGGAGCGGATGCCGAAGGCGCTTCCGGCCGGAGGACAGCGCGCTCACATCGTGTCGGGGCCACCACGCATCCGCTTCCGGCCCGGCGGCGCGCAGCCGGCGGATCAGGTCGGCGAAGGCCGGATCGCCCGGGTGGTGGTCCGCGGCGGCGCGGAACCGGGCCAGCGCGCCGACGGCCTCGACCTCCCAGTCGACGAGCCGGGTGCGCGCCTCGGGGGCGACCAGGGTCCACCAGACGATGTTGCGTTCCTCGGGCGGCAGCAGCGACCAGTCGGTCCACAGCGCCCGGGCCGCGTGGTTGGCGGCGAGCACGTCGAAGCGGCGGCCGGTGACGTAGGTCGGGTCCGGGTCGAGGCGGTCGACCAGCGCCGCGACGCCGGGGGCGAGTACCTCGGCGGCCGCGCCGACGGGCGCGGCGGTCGGCTCGCACGTCGCGAGGTGGATCAGATGGGCGTGTTCGGCCGGTTCGAGCCGCAGCGCGGCGCCGAGCGAATCCAGGACCTGGCGGGACGGGCGCACGTCGCGGCCCTGCTCCAGGAACGTGTAGTACGTGGTCGAGATCGACGCGAGGCCGGCCACCTCCTCGCGGCGCAGCCCGCGGGTGCGGCGGCGGGTGCCCGGCGGGAGGCCGACGTCGACGGGTTGGAGCCGGGCCCGGCGAGAGCGCAGGAAGTCGGCCAGTGCGCGGGCGGGTCGATGCGGGGCCGGGGGATCGGCGGCCGGGAGGTCGGGGGCCGGGGGATCGGGGCTCGGGTGATCGAGGCCGGGGCGATCGGGGCCGGGGTGACCGGGGCCGGAATGGTCGGGCGGCGCCGGGTTCGGAGCGGTGGGCATCCTGGCGGTTCCTTGCGGGTTTCCTTGATCGATTTCGATGGGTTCTGCTCGATAGCGGTCGGATCTGCTTGAGATCCGGTTGATCCTGGTACCACTGTTACCAGTAAAAGCGGTCTCTGGATACCAGTGTGGGGCCTGTCTAGGGTCGTCGACATGACCACCATCAAGACGCGAACCCCGGGACGACAGGGGCTCACCGTCTCGGCTCTGGGCCTCGGGTGCATGGGCCTGTCGCAGGGTTACGGAGCGGCCGACGACCAGGAGTCGATCGCGCTCGTGCGGGCGGCTCTCGATCTCGGGGTCACGCTGCTGGACACGGCGATGAGCTACGGCTCGGGCCACAACGAGGAACTGCACGGCCGGGCCATCGCCGGCCGCCGCGACGAGGTCGTGTCGGCCACCAAGTTCGGCATCGAGCGGGGCGCCGACGGCACGCCCAGGGTGAGGGGAACGAAGGCGTGAGTGTGAAGACTGTCGACGAGTGGATCGAGATCGACGTGCCGGGCGCGCCGGCGCCGATGTCGGGGTATCTGGCCCGGCCCGACGGGCCCGGACCGCATCCGAATGTGCTCGTGGGCTTCGAGATGTTCGGCATCACCGGCTATGTACGAGGCGTCGCCGACATGCTCGCCGGGCTCGGATACCGGGCCCTGGTACCGGACTTCTACCATCGGGCGGGCCGCCGCATCGAGTTGCCCGCCGACCTCGACGGGCGGGCGCGCGGGCTCGACCTGGTCGGTGGGCTGACCCGGGATGGTGTGCGCGCCGATGTCACGGCGGCCATCGCGGAGTTGGGCCGGCGGTTCGGCGACGATGCGCCCACCGCGATGGTGGGGTTGAGCGCGGGTGGGCACATCGCCTACTACGCGGCGACGCAGGTGCCGTTGGCGGCCCTGGTCGCGTTCTATCCGGGTTGGCTGACCGGCACGGAGATCGGCTTGGGGCGGCCGGAGCCGACGGTGACGCTGACTCCGTCGATCGCGCGGTACGACACGCCCGTGCTGGTGCTGATCGGTGGAGAGGACCACCTCTACCCGGCCGCCGAGCGGGATTCGATCGCGCGGCTGTTGGCCGAGGCCGGAGTGCGGAACGAGTTCGTGGTGTACCCGGACACGCCGCACGGCTTCGCGTGCGAGGAGCGCGATACGTACCGTCCGGCCGCGGCAGAGGACGCCTGGGCGCGGGCCACGGCGTTGCTCGCGGAGGCGCTGAAGGGATAGCGGCCGGGCCGACGGCGGGCTGCGAGTGCCCGCCGCCGGCGGAGTGCGGGCCGGGCGGGGTCGACCCGGTCAGTCGGCGGCGGTGTGCGCCCGGGCCACCGTGAGGCTGTCCTCGTAGACGTGGTAGCGGCTGATCAGGCCCGCCTCGACGGTGACGTGCAGCGCGCACCGCGCCCGGAAGGCCGTACCGGTGGACGCGGCCGTACGCCGGATCTCGGTCAGCAGCACCGCGTCCGGACCGTCGACCAGGATCCGCAGGTCGGGTGTGGTGCCCGGTTCGTCGGCTTCCTGCGGACGGTCGTCGGTGTGCGCCGCGGCCAGTTCGCGAAAGTGCGCGGCGACGTCGGCGCGGGTCGAACGCGGCCGGATCCACGGTGTCGACGGGTGGCCCTCGGCCGGCCAGTCGAGCAGCCAGTCCACGCCGTCGGCGAAGAGTTCGGCGATCCGCTCCGGGTCTCCCGACCCGACGCGGCGGACGAATTCGGCGACGACGGCATACGTACCGGGCGTCGGGTCGGTCGGCACGGTGAACTGCTGGTCGTGCCGGATGCGGCCGTCGGGGCCGAGTCGTACGACCACCCGCCCGGTCCATGCCACGTCGCCGCCGGCCGCCGGAACCATGTGGGTCGTGAAGGTGATGGCGCCGTGATGACCGACCGCGTCCCCGGCCGCGCGGAAGACGAATCCGCCCTTGTCGACCAGCTGTTCGTAGGCATCGGTGACACGATCCAGGAGCGCGTCGTGGCCGATGTGCCGTCCGGACGAGATGGTTTCCATCCCGTCCGGCGCCCACAGCGCCTGGACGGCGGCCCGCCGGGCGTCCGGGTCCGGCTCGTTCCACACGGCCACGTAGCGGTCGACGAAGTCGTCGATGTCGATGTCGGTCGGGGCGGGGGCGGAGGTGGGGTCGACGGTTTCGTCGGTGGGGTGAATGGCGTTCATGGGCGGAACGTAGACGCGCTCCACTGACACGTTGTGTCAGTGGAGTCGGGCAGACTCGCCGGATGCGGGCGAGTCGGCTGGTCTCCATCCTGTTGCTGCTCCAGACCCGAGGGCGGGTCACCGCTCGGGAGATCGCCGACACCCTGGAGGTCTCGGTCCGGACGATCTACCGGGACATGGAGTCGTTGAGCGCGGCCGGGGTGCCGCTGTACGCGGATCCGGGCCATCGCGGCGGATACGAACTGCTCGACGGATTCCGCACCCGGCTGACCGGCCTCACCACCGGCGAGGCCGAATCGTTGTTCCTCACCGGTCTGCCGACGGCCGCCGCCGATCTGGGCCTGGGCACCGCGGTGACCGCCGCACACCTCAAGCTGATGGCCGCGCTCCCGCCCGAACTGCGGGACCGCGCCGGGCGGATCGCCGAATGTTTCCACCTCGACGCGCCCGCCTGGTACGGCGCCGACGACCACACCCCACACCTGACCGAGGTCGCGGATGCGGTGTGGAACCGGCGACGGCTGCGCATCCGCTACCTCCGCTGGGCCGAGCCGCACGAGAACACGCGGGTGGTGGACCCGTACGGCGTGGTGCTCAAGGCGGGTGCCTGGTACCTCGTGGCGGGACACCGGGAGGCGCCCGTCGACGCGGGGGCGGGGGCCGGGGCGGCCTCGGGGCCGGGCATGGGCGTGGAGGCGGTCGGGGGTGGTCCGGCCGGAGGCTCGCCGGACGGCGGCGCAGACGGAGCCCGGATCCGTACCTATCGGGTGTCGCGGATCCTGGATGTCCAGGCCCGCGCGGAGACGTTCGAGCGACCGGTCGGGTTCGCGTTGGCGACGTACTGGGAGGACTACCTGGACCGGTTCGACCGCCGCCGACATCGCGCGTCGGCGACCGTGCGGGTGTCCCCGAGCGCGATGAAGCGGTTGGTGGACGTGCTGGAGCCGGTCGTCGTACGCGCGGCTCGCACGAGCGCGACCCGGCCCGACGCCGACGGCTGGGTCGAGGTCGTCCTCCCGATCGAGTCGGTCGATTCGGCGATCACGACCCTCCTCCCGTTCGGCGGCGACGCGGAGGTGCTCGGGCCACCGGAACTGCGGTCGGCGATGCGCGCGGCGGCGGCGGCCTTGGCGCGGGTGTACCGGTGTCGCGACGCGGGCACCGGGACGCCCGAGTGGTGATCGGGCGATTTGTGAAGATCTGCCGAGGCTCCGCAGAAGCCCCGCAGAGTCCCCACGGAGGCCCCGCCCGAGATCCGCCGAGGAGATGGCCGCAAACCAACCGGATGCGGGACTTCCGGATATTGCATTCTTTGCCGCGGCTATACGTATCCCGGCGAACGGGAGCCGGTTCGAGCGTGCACAATCAAGCCTTTGCCTGTCGATCATGAACGACGCCGAGCCCCGATGGGGCCGACGCTTCGTGCCGCCGGCATGACCATTTCGTGCGCAACCGACGCGTTGGCGAAGCGGGTTGTTGCTCGGGGCACAACCCGGAGTCGCGGACGGCGAAGCCGGATCGTAGGGTCTCGTGCATCGTGATCCGCAACCGGCCGAGCCGCGTGCGCGGCCGGGCGGCGGGGTTGTGGAGTTGTGAGGCTTTGAAGGAACGGGGAGGCCAGGTCACCGCCGCTTGCCGGATTCTGCCGGATCCGGTCGGAGCTTTGAGGAAGACGGGCCTGCGGTCCGGGGTGTTCGGGCCCTCGGGCCCGGTCGGGACCGGACGCCGCCGAGGCGATCGGCTCGGCTGCCGGGCGATCGAGTGGATCGAGAGACCACCGGATCGCATGGTTGGACGCCGGAGTGATCAAATGTCCGAGTGACTCTGCGGGGCGCACGTCCGATCCGCCCGCGTCCCGCAGTTGGCCCGATAATTGGGCCGGGCCAGGGCCCGTCCATCCCGATCCCGCCGCGTCGCGCCCGGCGGGATCGGGGGACGGGCTCCGGTGCTCACGGCGTCATCGGGCGGGCATCGGATGCGACGCGCCCGGGTCGAGATCGCGCGACCAGGCCACCTCGCGGCCCAGTCGGCCGCTCGCGCGGAACAGGGCCACCTGGTGCGTGTCGGCCAGGACCGCCAACAGTCGGGTACGGTCGGCCGGCTCGAAGCCCAACCGCTGCCGGAACGGACCCGACCGCCGGCTGAACAACCACGCCCGCCGGGCACCGGCCGCGGCGGCGCGGCCCAGTACGAAGCGAGCCGGTTCGAGCCCCAGACCGCGCCCCGAGCATCCTGATCCACCGCGACGCTACGAATCAGTGCGTGATCGCCGGCGGCCGACAACTCCTACCCCGCGCTGCCGCACACCCTGCCGCCGCCGTCCCGAAGCAACCACAAGCGCACTTCGGCCGCATCGAGCCCACTGAGCGTGAGATCGGCCCGAACCAGGAAGTCGAGCACATCGGGAAGGTCGGCGGGAACGAAGGGGACGAGGGCGGACGCGGCGGTCCCGACGGCCGGCACACCGCCGCCGACACCCGCGCCTCCCCGGTCGGTGCCGGTGGGTCTCCTGGAACTCCCGGCGTGGATGGTCTCGTCCGTATGCGCGGCTGCCCCGACGTCCATGCCGCCGAGTCTAGGAAGCAATCGCGGCACGAAGAGGGTGGGGGGTCAGGGTCCGGGGGCGGTGGGTGGAGGGAGCAGGGCGGTGGCCAGGGAACGGACCGAGGTGGTGAGGCGGGCCGGGCCGCCGTTGTCGGTGATGTGGCGGACCAGGTCGGCGTCGAACATGCCGAGGAGGGTGTGGGCCACGAAGTCGACGTCCAGCTCGGGGTGGGAGTGGGTGAGCAGGTTGGTGATGTGAGCGTGCCAGCGCAGGTAGGTCGGGTCGGTGTACTTGTCCTCGGCGCAGGCGCGTTCATGTGCGGCCAGCAGGACGATGTTGCCTGCGGCGAGTTCGGCGAGGGCGTCGAGGAAGGCCGGGAGGCGTACCTCGGCGGGGGCTTCCGGGCCCAGAGGTGGTGGGCCGTCGGCAATCGCCTCGCCGAGTACGAGGGCGCGTTCCTCGAGGAGGGCGCGGAGCAGGCCCGTGCGGTTGCCGAAACGGCGGAACACCGTGCCTTTGCCGACGCCCGCCGCCGCCGCGACCTTGTCGAGGGAGACGTGCTCGAAGCCGTGTTCGGCCAGCAGGTCTTCGGCGGCTTTCAGGATTGCGCGGCGGTTGCGCGTGGCATCGGCGCGCTCGTGAACCGGCTGGGACACAGGGGCTCCTGGGAGGGGTCGTCGCACGGGGCTCGACGGACAGGGGTGACTCGGCAGGGGTGTGCGGGTGGCTTCCGCAGTGTTCTTCGAGGATGGGGTTCTTGAACAATCGGACTGGCAGTCCGTATATTACTCGCGGCTATCCGGACTGACGGTCCGTATGGTGGTGAGTGGTGTTCGTGGTTCCGTGCGGCCGGGCGGTCTGCGATCGAGGTGATCGGTGGTCGGTCGGGTAATCGAGGGGGCAGGTATGGCCGTTCGTGCTCTGGTGGTCGATCCCGAGGCGACGGGTGGGATCCGGGAGGCCGAGATATCCGAGCCGGAACCGGGGCCGGTCAGGTGTTGGTCGAGGTGCGGCACGTGTCGGTCAACCATGGTGATGTGCGTACGGGCGTGTGGCCGGCCGGGACGGTGCCGGGATATGACGCGGCGGGCGTGGTGGTCCGGGCGGCGGCGGACGGACGTGGGCCGGCGGTCGGTAGTCGGGTCGTGGCGTGTGTGACGGGTGCGTGGGCGCAGCGGGTCGCCGTCGGGGTCGACGCGCTGGCGGAATTGCCCGACTCCGTGGATTCGGCGGTGGCTTCGGCGCTGCCCGTGGCCGGGCTCACCGCGCTGCGGGCGCTGCGGGCGAGTGGTCCGGTGGCGGGTCGGCGGGTACTGATCACCGGTGCGGCCGGGGGCGTCGGGCGGATGGCGGTACAACTCGCGGCCCGGGCGGGCGCGCGGGTGATCGCGTCCGTCGGTACACCGGAACGCGGCGCCGGGTTGACCGAACTGGGCGCGGCCGAGGTCGTGGTGGGCCCGGAGGGGGTCGACGAGCCGTTGGATCTGGTGCTCGACACCGTCGGCGGCCCCCAACTGGTGACCGCTTGGGGGAAGTTGGCGCCCGGAGGCGTCGTGCAGAGCATCGGTTGGGCCTCGGGGGAGGCGGCGGTGTTCCCGCCCTATTCGACCTTCGCGGTGGGAGCGGCTCGGACGCTGAGCTCGTTCGGTGACGCGAGCGAGCCGGGGGCCGATCTCGCCACGCTGGTCGGGCTGGTGGCCTCCGGTGAACTCGTGGTCCAGATCGGTCTGCGCGAGCCGTGGGAGCGGGTGGGGGAGGCGTTCGCGGCACTCGCGGGACGACGGGTGGCGGGGAAGGCGGTGCTCGACGTGGCGCCGGCCGATGCCGCTCTCGCGAGGGGTTGAGGGCGGTCGGTGCACGCCTGGGGCCTGCGCGGACCGGTTCGGCGGTGCGCGGAGGGGGCGCGGGCGATCGGTGGTCGGGCGGGGTGGATTGCCTTACGCGGTCGGCGAAATCATCTCGCGTCGATGATCGGCCGGCGGGTGATCATGCCTATGGTTGACGCGATCGAACCAGCGTCTTGCATGGGGGACCGTTCATGATCGTCGAATACATCCGCTACACGATCGCCGAAGCGGACAGCGCCGAGTTCGAGGCCGCGTACGCACGCGCGGCCGAGTCGCTCGCGGCCGCGCCGGAGTGTGTGGACTACGAGTTGAGCAGATGTCAGGAGGAGGCGTCCGCCTACATCCTGCGGATCCGTTGGACCTCGACGGACGCGCACCTCAACGGCTTCCGCAAGGGCGAGCACTTCGCCGCGTTCTTCGCCGCGATCCGGCCGTACGTCACCGCGATCGAGGAGATGCGGCACTACGCGGTGACCGACGTGGTGGGCAAGGGCGGTTCGACCCCGACGCTGTACGAGTGGGCCGGTGGCGCGCCCGCGTTCGAGCGACTGTTCGGCACGTTCTACGAGCGGGTGGCCAAGGACGAGATCCTCGCCCCGGTGTTCGCGAACATGGACCCGCACCATGCCGAGCACGTGGCGTCCTGGCTGGGCGAGGTCTTCGGCGGCCCGTCCCGGTACAGCACCGAGTTGGGCGGCCACCGGCACATGGCCTCGCGGCACCTGGGTCGAGGGATCACCGAGACACAGCGCCGTCGGTGGGTCGCACTGCTCCTGGAGACGGCCGACGACGTGGACCTGCCGGCCGACCCGGAGTTCCGCGGTGTACTCGCGTACTACCTGGAGTGGGGCACCCGGATGGCGATCCTGTACTCCGGGCCCAACCCGCCGCCGCTTCCGGAGTCGCCGATGCCGCGCTGGGACTGGGGGCAGACTCCGCCGTACCTGGGCTGACCAGATCCGGTCTACCCGATCCCCGCCGGGCTCGGCGGGGATCGGGTCCGGTCCATGCGTGGTCGCCGAGGACGGGGCTCCTCGGCGACCGGCGCGGGACGCGTCCCATGCGCGGCCGGGGCGCGCTCGACCCATGCAGCCGGTTCACCGTCAGCCGTGCGCGGATCACGCTCCCGCGGCGCGGGTGGTTCGGGGCCCGCCGCCGGTGGAATACCCAAAGGGATCCAGGACGGATCGAACACCGGTGACGATCGAGCAACCCGACGCCAAACCTCCGGGTCCGCTACGCGCGTCGGCCACGGAGCGCAGTCGACCGACTCCTTGCACAATCGTCCACATATGCGGCCAAACGGGCGCGGCGCGTGGTAAACCCAAAATCTGGGTAATGGTAACCACTCCGCTTGGCAAGGATTCCCGCTTCGAGTCGACCGCCCCCTCGTCGCACCGGTCATCGACACGGCAGCATCTGCGGCGTCGATGTCACTCGTGACAGATCCGTCACATGGAGGAACACCCACGTGAAGAGACACACTCTCGTCGCGTTCGCAGCCGCCACTACCTTGGTGGGCGGGCTCCTGACCCTCGCGCCGCCGGCTTTGGCGGACGACTCGCCCGCACCCCAGGCCGAGTCCGCATCCACCCCCATTGCCTGGAAGAACTGCGGCAGCTCGAACTACCCGACGCTGGAATGCGGTTCACTCCAGGTCCCGATGGACCACAGCAACCCCGGCGGTCGGCAGATCACCATCGCGGTGTCCCGGATTCCGCACACCGCGGCGAAGTCGCTCGGCCCGCTGCTGGTCAACCCCGGCGGCCCCGGTGCGCCGGGTCGAGGACTGGCCGGCTACGTCGCGAAGAACCTGCGCCCCGAGGTGGCCGCGCAGTTCGACGTGATCGGCTTCGACCCTCGCGGTGCGGGTGCCAGCGAGCCGCACCTGGACTGCGTACCGGGCTTCAACAACCCGGTCCGCCCGGACACCGTCCCGGACAACTTCGGTGAAGAACTGACCAACATCAAGCGGGTGTACCAGTACGCCCAGGCGTGCGGCGACAAGTACGGCGACTTCCTCAAGCACATGAACACGCCGGCCTCGGCCGCGGACATGGACTCGATCCGCGCCGCCCTCGGAGCCAAGCAGATCAGCTACTTCGGGTATTCGTACGGTACTTACCTCGGTGCGGTCTACGCCAAGCTGTTCCCGAGCCGGGTCAAGCGACTGGTGCTGGACAGCATCGTCGACCCGAGCAAGGACAGCATCTGGTACGGCGGCCAGCTCACCCAGGACGTCGCCTTCAACAACAACATGAAGGCCTTCTTCGGTTGGGTCGCCAAGTACGACGCGAACTACCACCTGGGTACCGACCCGGCCAAGGTCGAGCAGGCCTGGTACACGATGCGCGACAAGCTGAGCAAGAACCCGGCCGAGGGTGTCGTCGGCGGCGCCGAGGTCGAGGACGCGTTCGCGCAGGGCGGCTACAACGACTCGACCTGGGCCGAACTGGCCGAAGGCTTCTCGGGATACGTGGTCGACAACGTCACCGCTCCGCTGCGTACCGCGTACGAGGATCTGGCGGCGGCGAGCCCGGGCAACGACAACATCAACAGCGGCTACCTGGCCACCCAGTGCCGGGACGCGGCTTGGCCCAAGGACTGGGCGACCTGGCACCGGGACGCGGTGAAGACCTACGCCAAGGCGCCGTTCCTGACCTGGAACAACGTCTGGTTCAACGCGGCCTGCGCGTTCTGGCCGACGTCGAGCCTCAAGCCGGTGAACGTCGCCAACGACAGGTTGCCCAAGACCCTGCTGTTCCAGGCGACCAACGACGCCGCGACCCCGTACGAGGGTGGCGTCACGATGCACCGCCTGCTCCGTGACTCGGCCCTCGTGGTCGAGCAGGGCGGCCGCAACCACGGCATCTCGCTCAGCGGCAACAGCTGCCTGGACGACTACCTGAACGAGTACCTGGTCACCGGCAAGACCCCGAAGGGCAGGGGCCACGGCCCGGCCGACGCGGTCTGCGGGAAGCTCCCCGACCCGGTACCGAACCCGGCGGAGGCGGACCTGAAGACCGCCGCCGCGCCGAAGCTCGCCAAGACCGACCTGTAGGTCTGCAACACGGCAACACGGCAACACGAACGCCAAGGCAAGGTGTCAGGGCACCACGCCGACGCGACAACCGCACTGCGCGTACATCCGGGCCCGCCGCGAAATCGGCGGGCCCGGGTGCGTTCCCGGGCGCCCCCCGAACTCCCGCCAACCGCACGGTGGTTCACACCCGTTGTGCGCGCCGGTGCGATGTGGCCGACCTCGTCCTGCCGTAAGGTCTGCTGCCGAGGTTCCGGTGAAGGGGGACGGCGGTGCACCTGACGGGTGTCGGCAAGCGATATGCCCTGCGCGGCCCATGGGTGCTGCGCGGAGTGCACCTACACCTGCCGCGCGGTGGGCTGGTCCGGGTCGAAGGCGACAACGGCAGCGGCAAGTCCACACTGTTGCGGGTCGTCGCCGGGGTCTGCGAACCGACCACCGGCAGCGTCACCGAACGTGGCTCGGCCGCCTACGTCCCCGAACGATTCCCGCCCGAACTGCCGCTCACCGCCCTGCGATACCTCACCCACCTGGGCCGACTGCACGGTCTCACCGGCCGGGAGAGCCGGCGGCGGGCCGAGGACTGGGCCGAGCGGCTGGACTTCGCGGACAAGGTACGGGCGCCGCTGCGCGGGCTGTCCAAGGGCACCTGCCAAAAGGTGGCGGTCGCCCAGGCGTTCATGGCCGAACCGGATCTGCTCGTCCTGGACGAGGCGTGGACCGGACTCGACGCCCCCTCGCGCGACGTCCTGGACGGTTGTGTCGTCGAGCGGGTCGAGGCCGGCGCGACCGTGGTCTTCGTCGATCACGACCCGCGCCGCCTGGCGGACGAGGTGACCGACACGTACCGGGTCGAGGCGGGTGCGGTCGTGCCCGCGATCTCCACCGCGAACGCGATCCGGGTGGTGATCGACATCGACAGCGGCCACCGGCCCGAACTCGACCGCCTGCCCGGCGATCCCGTCCGCGAGGAGACGCGACCGGGCGTGCTTCGGCTGCACAGCACCACGGCGCACTCCAACGCGTTGTTGCGTCATCTGCTCACCGCCGTGCCCGGGGTGAGCGTGCGCGCGGTGCACCGGGAAGGAGACGGCGCGTGATCTCCGCCGTGGTGCGATATCAGGCCGCCCTGGTGTTGCGGTCCCATCGATGGGTGCCGCCCGCGCTGGTCTACGCCGCGGTGATGGCCATCGGCGCGGCCGGCGGCGACCCGTTGCTTGCCTCGTTCGGGTGGGCCGCCGCCGCGATCATGCCGATTGCGGTGTGGCTCACGCGGGTGTCCGTCACGGTCGAGCCCGCGGCGGCCCGACACACCACCTCGGCCGCGGTCGGACCCGGCCGTGCGCATCTCGCCGCGCTGTTGATCGCCCTGGTCCTGACCTGTGTGCTCGCCGCGCTGTGCACCGCGGCCCTGGTCGCCTCGACCGATCGGATCGCCAACCACGCCACGCACGGCGTGAGTCGGGGCGAGGCGATCGCCGCGGGAGCGGTGGCCCAGCTCGTCACCATCCTGGCGGGCGTCGCGATCGGCGCGCTGACCAACCGCCCGCTGATGCGGCGCCCCGCGTACGCCGTCCCGCTCGCGGCGCTGGCCACCCTGACCGCACTGGTGGTCACGGGCAGCCCGGCGGCGCGCGTCCTGGAGGTGGTCACCGAAGCCGCCAAGCACGACCGGGTCGACCTGCCGATCACCCAACTCGCGATCGTGGCGGGCGTGTTCGTGCTGTCGGCCGCGGCCGCCTGTCGAGTCGCGTCCCGGGTGGAACACGACTGAGCCGCATCGCGTCCGCACCGGGTCAGGATGCGCCGAGCCACTCGGCCAGGTAGGGCGGGATCTCCTGGTCCCGGTCCGGGCGGATCGGGCCGCGGGTGGTGGTCAGCGGGACCACGCCGGCGTAGTGCGGCAGGTCGAGGTCGTCGGGGTCCTCGGCCAGGCCGTGGTCGCGGATCTTCGCCGCGACCCGGTCCAGTTCCAGTCGGAAGACCGCGGTCTGCGCGTTCTCCTTCGGGTTGGGTTGGCGGACGTCGTCGGCGCGACCCGGGACCAGGTGGTCGATGATCACCCGGTAGGCGTGCAACTGCTCGTCCGGGTCGGTGACATGCACCAGCGGGCCGTGTGCGATCACGCAGCGGTAGTCCATCGAGTGGTGCATCGCCGAGCGGGAGAGCACCACCGAGTCCACGTGGGTGACCGAGACCGCCACCGGCAGGCCCTCCGCGCCGCTCGCGCGCGCGGCCAGGGCGAGCTGTCCGCCGCTGGAGGTGTGCAGGTACAGCCGTTCGCCGTCGCGGCCGAACGCGAGCGGGAGCAACTGCGGCAGGCCGCCGAGGGTGAACGAGACGTGGGCGAGGAAGCCGGCGTCGAGGATCGCGTGTACCGCCTCGACGTCGTAGCTCATGCGGTCGCGGTGCCGATGCGGGGTGGTGGCCGCGGTGACGGGGTAGTCGGTCATCCGAAGATCCTTTGTACTAGTTCAAAATGGTGATTGGGGTAGTACAATAGAGCCGGCTCCGGGGAGGATGTCAACGGCATAATCCGACGATCCGCCGGATGTGAACCCGCGGCCGGAATCCGCTCCCGGATCCCGGCTTCGCATCCCACCCCCGGAAGCCGCCACCCCGGCATCCCGCAGCCACACCCCGCAGCGCGACGCCCAGACGCAGGAGAACCATGGCCATCACCGGTCGCACCGCCGCCGACATCGCCGCATCCGTCGAACGCGACCTGCACGCACGCGAACTCGCACCCGGCGACGCGCTGCCGCCGGTGCGCGCACTCGCGGCCGAACTGGGCGTCAACGCCAACACCGTCGCCGCCGCGTACCGCACCCTGCGCGAGCGGGGCATCGTGGAGACCCACGGTCGGGCCGGCACCCGGATCCGGGCCCGCCCGGCGACCACCCGGCGCGACGACCTGGGCCCCGGCGTGCCACCCGGCACCCGCGACCTGTCCAACGGCGAGCCCGACCCCGCCCTGCTGCCGTCGCCGGCCTTCCCCGATCCGAGCGGCTGGCGACCGCTCTACCTGCACGGCGCCCTGTACGAGCCGTTCGCCGACGCGGCCCGGGTGGTGCTGCGCGCCGGCGGCGTGGACACCACCCACCTGGCCGCCACCTCCGGCGCTCTGGACGGCATCGAGCGCGCGCTCACCGCGCACCTGCGGCCCGGCGACCTGGTCGCGGTCGAGGATCCGGGCTGGGGCAACCTGCTCGACCTGCTCGCCGCGCTGAACCTGACCCCGCGGCCGATCCCGGTCGACGACGACGGCCCCGACCCGGCCGCGACCGAGGCCGCGCTGCGCGCCGGCGCCCGCGCGTTCGTGGTCACCAGCCGCGCGCAAAACCCCACCGGCGCCTGTGTGTCGGCCGAACGGGCCGCCGAACTGCGCCCCATCCTGGCCGCGCACTCGCACGTGGTGCTCCTGGAGGACGACCACGGCAACGACATCTCCGGCCTGGACCTGCACACCCTCACCGGTGTCGGCACCCACTGGGCGCACATCCGCTCGGTGTCCAAGGCCTACGGGCCGGACCTGCGCTGCGCGATCCTGACCGGCGACGCGGTGACCGTCGACCGGATCGGCGGCCGGCAGCGGCTCGGCCCCGGCTGGGTCAGCCACGTCCTGCAACACGCGATCGCGCACGCGTGGACCGACCCCGACGTGGCCGAACAAATCCGACTCGCGCGCGAGACGTACCGGGTGCGCCGTACCCGACTGATCGACGCGCTGCGCGCCCGTGGAGTGGCCTCGGTCGGTCGGACCGGGATCAACGTGTGGATCGAGGTGCCCGACGAGACCACCGCCGTGGCCGGCCTGCTCGCCCGGGGCTGGGCGGTCGCCCCCGGCTCGCGATTTCGGATCACCTCCGCGCCCGGCCTGCGGATCACCGTGTCCACCCTCACCGCCGAGGAGACCGAGCGGTTGGCCGACGCGGTGGCCCTGGCGGTACGGACCGGGAATCGGCGGCAGACGCGGTGAATCCCCGGGGCGGGTCATCGCGTGGGCGAATCATCCGATATGAATCCGGTATGAGAGGTGGGGCAAACCGAACCACCAGGTCGGGGGGTGTCACCCTCGATCCGGGTGCCCCGCGCCGGGGAGCATGAGCACACTCCACCATCACGACCGTTACGCCCCCGAGGATGCCCCCATGCACACGTTCCTGAAGGCCCCGTTCACGAGACGAACGTGGGCCGAGGCCGGCTACGCGATCCTCACCTTCCCGCTCGCGATGTTCGGCTTTGCTGCGATCTTCCTGTTCGCGGTCTTCGGGGTCGCGCTGACCGTCACCCTCGTCGGCCTGCCGATCCTGGCCCTCGCGGTGATGGGCGCACGGGCCTGGGGCGGTGTGCACCGGGGGCTCGCGCGCGCCATGCTCGGGGTCGAGACGCCGCCGCTGCGCACGTTCCGGCCCAAGCGCGGCCCGCTCGGGCTGCTGGGTTCCTCGCTGGGCAACGCCGAGGGCTGGCGGGCGATCGCCTACCACGTGCTCAAATTCCCGCTGAGCGTGCTGACGCTCCTGGTGACCGGCACATTCTGGTGCTACGGGCTGGTCATGCTGGCGTACCCGCTGCTCCTGGTCGTGTTCGACCCGCACACCACCGACGCGCACGGCGTCGACCGCCGCTCGGGAATACAGATCAACGAGCTGTACTTCGACACCTGGCCGCTCGCGCTGCTGGTGAGCCTGTCCGCCATCCCGATCCTGCTCATCGCCCCCTGGGCGGTCCGCGGGGTCGTCCACCTCGATCGGCTGCTCATCCCTGCCCTGCTCGGGCCGACCAAGTCCGCACAGCGGGTGGCCGATCTGGAGGAGACCCGGGCGATCGCCGTCGACGACTCGGCCGCGACGCTGCGCCGGATCGAACGCGACCTGCACGACGGCGCGCAGGCCCGACTCGTCGCGCTCGCGATGAACCTCAGCATGGCCAAGGAGAAGTTGGACACCGAGGACACCGAGCGGCCGATGGACGTGGACCGCGCCCGCACGCTCGTGGACAGCGCGCTGGGCAACGCCCGCGAGGCGATCGTCGAACTGCGCGACCTCGCCCGGGGCATCCACCCACCGGTCCTGGACCAGGGCCTGGACGCCGCGCTGGCCACCCTGGCCGCATGCAGCGCGGTCCCGGTGCAGGTGCACACCGACATCGACGTGCGTCCGCCCGCCACGATCGAGACCATCGCGTACTTCTGCGCCGCCGAACTGCTCACCAACGTCGCACACCACTCCGGCGCGAGTGCGGCGACGGTCGATGTACGGGTCCGGGACGGCCGGTTGCGCATGACGGTCACCGACAACGGCAGCGGCGGGGCGAACGCGAGCAAGGGAAGCGGCCTCACCGGCCTGGTCGAACGCGTACGCACGGTGGACGGCACGCTACGGATCGTCAGCCCACCGGGCGGGCCGACCGAGGTGACGGTGGAACTGCCGGCCGGCGGGTGAGTACCGACCGGGATATCGGGACCGAGGGGTGGTCGGGGCATGGGACGATCGAGCCCATGCGCATCGTCATTGCCGAAGACGCCGCGATCCTGCGGGACGGCCTGGTTCAACTGCTCCTCGACCGCGACCACGAGGTCGCGGCCGCCGTCGCGGACGCCGACGCCCTGCGGGCGGCGGTGGTCGAGCACAAACCGGACGTGTGCGTGGTCGACATCCGGATGCCGCCGACCCACACCGACGAGGGCCTGCGGGCCGCGATCGACATCCGCCGAAGCCACCCCGGCATCGGGGTGTTGGTCTTCTCGCAGTACATCGAGACCCGGTACGCCGCACAACTGCTCGGCGGCAACGCGGCGGGCGTCGGCTACCTGCTCAAGGAACGCGTCGTGGACACCCGGGACTTCACCGACGCACTGGAGCGGGTCGCGGCCGGCGGCACCGCGCTGGACCCCGAGGTGGTCACCCAGCTGTTCGGTGCCGGACTGCGCAGCGGCGGCCTGAGCACGCTCACCCCGCGCGAGCACGAGGTGCTCGGACTGATGGCCGAGGGCCGCACGAACGCGGCGATCGCGAAGAAGCTGGTGGTGACCGAGCGCGCGGTGGAAAAGCACGTCGGCAACATCTTCACCAAGCTCGACCTGCCGCCTTCGGACACCGATCATCGTCGGGTGATGGCGGTGTTGCGCTACCTACAGCTCTGAGCGCCGGCCGGCTCCGAGCGCCGGCGCCGTGGAGCGGTGTGGGATGTCCGGATCGCCCCCTCCGTGATCCGCGCATCCCACACCGTCCTCGGGCCGACCTCGGCATCGGCCGCGGCGGCCCCCGGGGCGGATCTCCTCAGGGCAGTGCCGGTTCTTCGACCCGCACGTCGGCCCGCGTACAGTCGACCGCGTTTCGCGCGCCGAGCACGATCGAGGTGAACGCGGCCGGTCCGGGGCCGGCCGCGGGCGTGATGGTGCCCACCTCGTGCGTGCCGTAGGCGGTCTCGTCCGCACCGTCCACGCCCAGTGCGACGATCGCCGACACCAGCGCCGCCAGGATGCCCGCCGTCGCCGCGGGCACGGCGAGTCCGCGAGTCACCCGACCGCTCTCACCGGCCGGGCGGCACGCCACGCCCTGCGCACCCGTGTAACGGTGCTCCGCCGCCGCCACTCCGGCGCCGAATGCCAAGGCGTGGCCCGGTCGTTCCGAAGGCAGGTCGCCGCCCCCGGCCGGATGTGCCGCTCGTCCGTCGCGCTCCACCAGGGGATGCGCGCCATCGAACCCGTGCCGCTCGGGTCGCCGTCGAACCTGGTCGGCGCCGTGGCCGGCTGCGGGTCCCGCCGCAGCAGCCGCGAGCACGGGGCGGGCGCCCGGTGGCCGCCGCCACCGGGCGTTCCCGCATACGCCAAGGGCGCGCCAAGCCGCGCCCCCGTGGGCACCGGATCGGTGGGAGCCGTGCTTTCGCTGCGGTCGAATACACGCATGCGCGACCTCCCCCGAAACGCCGTGCCCGCCCCACCCCGGGCGGGCACGGCGTAGCGCGAGGCTAGGGCCGTTCCTTGTGGGTTTCCTGTGAACGGGTCGCCGGGGAAGGGATTTTCCCGGCGGACCGGGGCGCCGCGCGGGATTTCGGTACGTCGGCCCGCGTGCGGGACACGGCCGACGCGGGCCGGGGGTCCGACGTGCCGGGCGCGGGCGGATCCGCCGGCCCCGGGGTCCGGATGCCCAACCAGGCGCGCTCCCGGGCCGCGACCGGGTCGGCGCGCAGCGGCAGGACCACCTCGATCCGGGTGCCCCGTCCCGACGGCGGTACCCCGACGGTGACCCGGCCGCCGTGCAGCGCGACCTGCTGGGCCACCAGGGTCAAACCCAGTCCGGCGCCGGGACTGTCCGGGCCGCGCCGAAAACGCTCGAAGACCACCTCGCGCAATTCCGGTGCGATGCCGGGCCCGTCGTCGTCCACGCACACCACGCCGCAGTCCATCCCGGGCAGCACCTTCACCAGCACCCGACCCGCCCCGTGCACCAGCGCGTTGCCCACCAGGTTGTCCACGAGCAGGCGCAGCCCGGGTGCGAGTCCGTACACGACCACCTCGTGCGGCGCCTCGACCCGTACGTCGAACGTCTCCGGGTCGGTCGACTCCTCGGCACCGGGCCTGCGGGTCGGCGCGGCGCGGACCGCCGCGTGCGCGATCTCGCCCAACTCGACCGGCCCGAACGCCGATGCGTCCACCAGATCGCCCTGGGCGAGCGCGCGCAGCGCGGTCAACACCGACAACACCCGTTCGTGGCCCACCCGTAGGTCCGCGACCACGTCCTCACGCTCGGGCGAGGCCAGATCCGGATAGGTGGCCAGCACGTCCAGATCGGTACGCATCCCGGTGAGCGGGCCGCGCAGTTCGTGGTCGACGGTGGCGGCGAACGAGCGTGCGGTCTCCAGCGCTTCCCGGGTGCGCGCGGTCTGCGCCGCGTACCGGCCCAGCACGTCGTCGAGGGTGCGGCCGAGTTCGTCCACCTCGACCACGCCGGACGGCACGTGCACCGCGTCGTGCGCGCCGTCGTCCGGATCCAGCCGGGCCGCCCGGCGACGCAGCGCGCGCAGCGACCGGGTGGCCGCGGCGCCGGCGGCGAGTCCGGCCAGCCCGGACAGCGGCACCGTGAACGCGGTGACCACGTACACCCGGCGGCGCAACAGCGCGGCCTGCGCGGCCGGTTCGCCCGAGGGCACGAAAACGTACAACGAGCCGCCCGGCAGTGGCCGGGTCACCATCCGCCACGAACGCCCACCCGCGTGCACCGTCACCGGGGACGGCGCACGCGCGGGCAGCTGCGCATCCTCCGGCGGCTGGGGGCCCACCAACAGCGGCCCCTCCGGGGTGTCGAGGCGGAGGCCGACGTCCAGGGCCAGGCCCAGGATCCGGTACTGGCGGGTGCGGATCGCCTGTTGGCGCTCGTCCAGGTCGGCCCGGGCCAGGATCCGTGCGGGCGGGGTCAGGCGGTCGGCCCGTTGCTGGAGCTGCTGCTCCTGACGTTGCATCAGGTCGTGTCGGGCCCAGCGCACCACGAGGGTTCCCGCGCCCAACACGAGCAGGGGCACCAGGACGGCGACCGACAGTGCGACCCGGGTGGAGAGCTTCATCCGGAACCGCCCGAGGCACGCAGGACGAAGCCGACCCCGCGCACGGTGTGCAGCACGCGGGGTCGACCGCCCGCCTCCAACTTGCGGCGCAGGTAGCTGACGAAGGTGTCGACCACGTCCGTGCGCACGTCGAAGTCGTAGCCCCAGACCCGGTCCAGCAGTTGATCCCGGGTCAGCACCAGGCCCGGATTGCGAGTGAAGACCTCCAACAGCGCGAACTCACGACGGGTCAGCTCCAGGGCGGCGCCGTGGCAGGTCGCGACGTGCGCGGCCACGTCCACCGCGACCGGGCCGACCCGCAGGACCGGCTCGCCGGCGCCGACCGTCGGGCGCCGGCGGAGTAACGCCCTTAATCGAAGGTCGAGTTCGCGCAGATCGAAGGGTTTCACCAGGTAGTCGTCGGCGCCGCTCTCCAGCCCCGCGATGCGATCGGCGGTCTCGTCGCGCGCGGACAACATCAGGACCGGCGTCTCGGCGCCCCGGGCCCGCAGCGCGGCGCACACCTCGATGCCGCTGACGCCGGGCATGGCCACGTCCAGGACCACTACCTGCGGGTCCAGCGTGCCGGGCGGGATCGACGCGGCGGGCACGATCGGCGGTGCGGGCGCGATCAGTTCGAGTGCGCGGCCGCCGTCGGGAGCCAGGGTGACGCGGTACCCGGCCAGGCGCAGGCCACGCTCCAAGGCCCGCCGGATGGAGGGGTCGTCGTCCACGACCAGGACGTGCGGCGGGTGGTCGGTGTCCGGTTCCGCGGTCACCGGGTCGTGGCCTCCGTTTCCGCGGCGGATGCATGCGGTATATGCCGCCGGCCGAACGCCTCGATGCGATGTGTGCTGCCCATGTCGTCGGCTCGACCCATGTCGTCCCCCGGAAGGCTGTTGCCGCTGTCGCCGAAGTTGTCGGTGCACAACCTATGGCGGGAAAGCATGTGCTGTACGGCGAATGACGGCTCGTCAACGAGGTGGTGGGGAAGGGGCGTCGGGGTGGTCGGGGGGTGGTGTGCGGGGTGGGGCGGGCAGGGTCGCCCGGGGCGTGTCCGTCGCCGTGGCGGACATCCAGCGGAACCAGTTCGTGCGGGTGATCGGGATCTGCGGGTTGTGCAACAGCCACAACACGTGCCCGGCCTGATCCCGGGTCCACGGCTCGCCGGAGACCTGCGCCTTCGCCAACCGGGCGCGCAGGTCCTCGCCGTCCACCACGCGGGCGATCCGCGAGTACTCGCGGTCCTTGCACCGATGCCGGCGGTACAGCACGAGTTCGACGAGGTCGATCAGGCGGGCCCGGGCCGGGGCGTGGTGGCCGGGGACGGCGAGCAGCCGGATCAGCCGCTGCTTGGTGCTCCAGACCTTGGCATGCCGGGTCCATTCGACCGGAAACCGGGCCTCCCATTCCAGATAGGTCAGCGCGTACGGCAGACCGCCCCAGTCGGGCACCTCGGCGGGCTCGGGCGGCTCGGCGAGCAGGGCCGCGGCGGGCGTGCGCAGCCACGCGGTGCGAAAGCGCCGCCAGGCCGCCTCCTCGGCGGTGACCGAGCGGGGCACCCGCAGCACGATCGTGTCGTAGGCGGCGCGGGCCTCGCGGGTGTCCCGGGTCACCTCCAGATACCGGTCCAGGGCGCGTCGGTGCGCGATCTCGTCGTCCGACACGAGCGCGCGCATCCAGCCCAGCCGGGTGTCCCAGTCCTCGATCGCGCCGCGTTCCGTCACGCCGACGATCTACCCAGGTGTCCGCAGAACAAGTCCGCCATCGGGCGAGCCGCGCCGGGGGACTCGTCGCGGTGGACCACGGGGTGTCCGCCTCGACGGGTCTCGGGGGGCCGGGGTCGGGGCGCGTGGGGCGCTTATGGCGCTGGGTGTGTCTGCTGCGACGGGTTTCGCGGGCCCGGGCTGCGGTCTCTGCGGGGCTTGCGGCGCTGGGTGTGTCTGCTGCGACGGGTTTCGCGGGCCCGGGTCGCGGTCTCTGCGGGGCTCGCGGCGCCGGATGTGTCCGCTTCGGGGCGCGGCGAGCGGACGGTCGCCGTGCGTGCGGGGCGACGGTCCGGCCGCAGAGGGCTCGGGGGCGATGTGCCGGCGGGGGTGCTCGGGCGGGGGTGCGCCGGCGGGGGCCGGGGCGGGGGTGGGATTCGTCGGTCCGGCGGCCGGGTCAGGCGCTGCCCGTGGCGAGTTGGGGGGTGCGGGTGATGCGGCCGGTGAGCGCGAGCGGTGGGGTGTTGGGGTGGGTGGGGCGCGGGGGGAGGGCGGCGACGCCGGAGCGGTTGGGGCCGGCGGTGGCGAGTTCGGCGCGGATGCGCACCTCCATCAGGGCGCCGGCGGGTGCGGCCAGTGCCTTGGCGAGGAGTTCGCAGGCGGCTTCGGTGCGGCCCTCGGCGCGTTCGACCACTGCAAGCGCGTAGAGCGCGTAGGCGCCGACGGGGGTGAGCCCCTTGGTGCCGGTCAGCCGCAGGGCCTGCCAGGCGCCGTCGCGCGCCTCGGCGATCCGGCCCTGGGTGGTCGCGGCCATCGAGAGCGCGGCCAGGAACCACGCGGCCAGCGTGCCCTGCCCGGTGGAGCGGGCCAGCCGCAGGCCCTCGGCGGCGTGCGTCTCGGCCTCCACGGCCCGCCCGGACAGCGCGCCGGCCACCGCGAGCGGCATCAGGGCCGCGGCGAGGGCGCCCCGGGCGCCGTGGGTGCGCAGTACCGCGGCCTCGTCGAGGAGGACCTCGTAGGCGGCCTGGTCGGTGGCCGCCGCGTGGACCGCCAGCGGGGTGACCTCCCACAGCGCGATGCCCAGGCCGTACAGCCGGGCCCGGGTGGCCGGGGCAACCATCGCGGGCGAAACGCCGTCGGCGCCGAGTGCGGCCACGACGGTGCGCAGCGGATCGTCGTCGGCCAGGGGGAGGGCGGACAGGGCGGCGCGGGCCTGGGTGGTCCGGGCGCGGTCGCCCGCCTCCCATGCGGCGCCGGTCGCGGCGAGCAGGAGCGCGGCGCGGCCATGGGCCGCTTCCAAGAGCAGTGCTCCCGCTTCGGAGCGGTGTCCTTCGGCGTGCCGAAGGGCGGCGCGGAGCCGGATCGCGGTGCCGGACGAGTGCGCCGAGGCGCCCTCGTCGACGACGCCGGCCAGGTCGGTGGCGTCGGCGGTGTCGAGCAGGGTGCGGGCACGGGCCGGGAATCCCGCCTCCCACGCGGCGTATGCCGCGGCCACGTAACGGCGGCGGGCCACGGGGGCGTCCGAGGTCAGTCGGGCGGCCTGCTCCCAGGTCGCGGCGGCGGCGCCCGCGCCGAGCTCGCGGCGGGTGCGGCCGGCGCCGGCTTCCAGGGCGGCGGCGAGGTCGGCGTCGGGGCCGGTGGCGAGCGCGGCCAGGTGCCACGGTCGCCGGTAGGCGAGAGCACCGCTCGCGGCGTAGACCAGTGCTCCGTGCAGTGAGCGGCGCTCCGCGGGGGTGAGCGAGCGGCGCACCTCTTCGCGTGCCGCCGCGTTCCGGAACCGCACCCGGTGCTCGGCGGCGTCGACCAGCCCGGCCCGCAACACCGCGAGCCGAGCGCTCCGCCCGATGCCGATCCGGCGGCCGGCGACGGCCAACTGGTCCAGGTCGGCAGCCGGTTCGAGCGCGGCCAACGCAAGCAGCCGACGCGCATCCTCGGGCAACGCCGCGAACGGCACGTCCCCACCCGCGACCGCCGCACCGGAACCCGGCCGGCGCCCCCCGGCCTCGGCGGCGCCCCGGGACGTCTCCGTCGCCGGTCGCGCTGCCGCAACCGCGTCGAAAGGCCCGACGCCGTCCGGGAGTCGCCTGCCTGCGGGGCCGACTCCGTCGCCGGCGGCCGCCGTTGCCCGCTCTGCGCCGTCGGCGACCGGGAACACGGCGTCCGCCGGGCCGGCTTCCGGCCGACCGCGTCGGGTGTCCGACGCCGGGTGGCTCGTCACGGGCTCCGTTGCGCGGGTTGTGCGATCGGTGTCGGTGTCGGTGGGCGTGTCGGTGTCGTTGACGGTGGCCGTGGCCGTGTCGGCGTCGATGCCGGTAACGGTGCCCGTGTCAGCGCCGGTGTCGGGGCCGGAGGGCCGGCCGGCGGAAGCCGCCCCGCCCATGGCCGGGCTGTCGCCGACCCTGCGATCCGAGGCTGCCCGCTCGGCTGCACCGGGCTCGACCCCGCTGCCGCCGGTCGCGCTGCTGTCGGCCGCGCTGCCGACCATGGCTCCGATCGTGCCTTCGCCTGCGGTGCCCGAGGTGCCCGTCAAGCCGGCGATCCCCCCGCCCGCGCCTTCGCCCGCCGCGCCCGTCGATGCCGGCGCCTCCGCCGCGCCCGCACCGCTCGCGATCCCGCTGTCCACCTCGCTCGCGACCCGTGCGCCCGCGCCCCCGGCCGGCTTCGCCGCTGCCGAGTTCGCGTCCGCACCCGCGCCTTCCCGCGTCGCGCGAAGGACGGCGATCGGCACACCCTCGGCGCGCCGCGCGATGTAGGCGACGACCGCCGCCGAGGCCGCGTCGAGCCAGTGGGCATCGTCGACGAGGATCAGGACCGGTTGTTCCCGGGCGGCGATCAGGACCAGCGAGCAGGCCGCCGCGGCCACCACGCCGCGATCGGCCGCGCCGGGAGCCAGGCCGAGCGCGGTGCGCAGCGCCTGGGCCCGGGTGTGCGGGAGTCGACCGATTCTCGGGTGCAGGCCGGCCAGCAGTTGGCGCAGTGCGGTGTAGGGGAGGGCGCCTCCGCCGCGCGGTCCGCCCGTGCGCAGCACGGTCATCCCCTTCGCCTGCCACATCGCCTCGCCCAGGAGCGTCGTCTTGCCCGCCCCCGCGGCCCCGCGCAGCACGATCGCTCCGCCGTCACCGGCGCGCGTCCGTTGCAGCAGTGCCGTGACGGCGGCCAGTTCGTCGTTCCCTCCGTGAAGCACGGAAACTCTCCTCGCATCTCGCTCACACCCCCGTGGTGTGGCCGGCGGCCCCGCCGGATCCGGCCGGACCGCCGCACTATGAGCCTGAGCTTGCCCGTTCCCGGTCAACACATGTTCAACATTCACTCAACGTGTGAAGTCCGGACCAAGTAATTACGGACATGTGACACCGACATCGGGTCGACGTCACGCCGGCATCCGGCTGAATATCCGTCAGTCTTTCGGCTGAAGGTCCGTCCGAATGCCCGTCAGTCCTTGTACTCCGGTCGTCGCTTGTCCTTGCGGGCCCGAATGGCCTCCTCGAAGTTCTCCGTCGTCAGTCGCACGTACAACTGGGCGTGCCCCTCGTGGTCCATGTGCGAGTGCATGCTGCTCGCCTCCATGCCGGACCACAGCAACCGTTTGGTCACTTCCACCCCCACTCGACTGAACCCGATGATGCGCTCGGCGAGTTCGTACGCGTCGTCGAGCAACTTCTCGCCCGACACCACGCGCGACACCAGTCCGATCCGCTCGGCCTCGGTCGCGTCCACGTCCCGTCCGGACAACATGATCTCGAATGCCCGAGACGACCCGATCGCCCGGGGGAGCAAATAGCTGATTCCGAGCTCGCTCGCGGTGAGTCCGTTGTTGATGCCGGCCGCCCGGAAGTAGGCCGTGTCGGCGGCGATTCGGATGTCGGTGGCGGTGGCGAGGCAGAAGCCGCCGCCGATCGCCGGGCCGTTGATCGCGCCGATCACCGGTTGGTGCATCCGGCGCAGTCCCAGGATCACGTCGTCCAGGATCTCCATCGAACGGCGGGCGATGCTGGTGCGGGTCAGGCCCTTGATGCCGGGGATCCGGCCGGAATTCTCCAGATCCGCACCGGAGCAGAAGCCCCTCCCGGCACCGGTCAATATGACGACACGCGTATCGTTGTCGGCACTCACGGCTTCCAGAGCCTCACGAAAGGGGACCATGACGTCGAAGGCCATGGCGTTCATGCGGTCCGGTCGATTGAGGGTGATGAGCGTGACATGGGGGCGGGGCTTGTCGACGAGTACGAAGGACATGGGGGCGTCATCCTCGGCATGATTGAGGGGCAAAGGGCTTCGAGTCGCACGGTGTCGGACCGGGCGACCGGGGAACCGAAGAGTGCGAATCCGGTTCCGGTGCCGCCGATCGGGACGAGTCGCCCGATCGTCGACCGGGCGGTCGACCACGAACCGGCCGACGCGACACGTTCGGTGTCGCGCCCATGGTTCGGGGCGCGTGCCCGGTCCGCAGTGCGGGCCTGGTTCGGGACCCGCACGTGGTTCGGGACACGCAAGCCATTCTTGACCAAGTCAATGAAACCGCTCAAGGCCGATCCGCGGCTCTTCGACGCCTTCGCGGGCGACTACGACCGCTATGCGGGACTGTGCGACCCCCTGGGCGAGTGGCTGGCCGGGCTGCAACTGACCGGTGACCGTGCGTTGGACGCCGGCTGTGGCTCCGGCCGCCACGCACTGGCCCTGGCCGGCTCCTACACCGACGTGCTGGCCGCGGACGTGAGCGCGCCACTGATCGAGGTCGCCCGGGTGCGCCGCCCGCACGAGCGGATCCGCTACGAGGTGGCCTCGCTGACCGACGTACACGACGGCGAGGGCTTCGACCTGGTGCTGAGCATGGGCACCCTGCACCACCTCCCGGACCTGGGCGCGGCGTTGGCGCACCTGAAGTCGCTGGTCCGACCCGGCGGCGAGATCGTCCTGGTCGACAACGTGGCCACCGTGCCCGCCGCGACGCGCCGGCAGTACATCGCCGGTGCCGCCCGCGAACTGGCCCGCGACCTTCGTCACATGCGCGCCCGGGACGCCTGGTGGTTGTACCGCTTCCGCACCGGCGCGGCATGGCTGGACCACCTGATGTCGGACCAATACCTGACCCGCGCGCAGTATCGGGCCCGCTACGGCGCGGTCTTCCCGGGCGCGGACTTCGTCGACCTGTCCTTCGCCACCGCGATGCGCTGGCGCCGGGCCGACGGCTCGGCGGCGGTATAGGAGGTCGGCGCGCTGCCCGGACAGGCCACGACCCCGACCGCGCCGGTGCGGGTCGACCTGGGCGCGGTGGCATACCCGACGGCGCAGATCGACATGGCGCGCCGGGTCGCCGAGCGGCAGCAGGAACTCGCCCCCTACCGGCTGTTCTTGCTCACCCGCCCGCCGGTGATCACCTACAGCGCGCGCACCCCGGCCGCCGACCTCCCGGATCCGACGTCGCCGATCCCGTCGGGCGGTGAGTCGGACCCGGTAAGAGTCGGCACGTGTTGTCCGTCCGGCACGCGGGCGGGGTTCGGTCCGGTGCTTCGCATTCGTGTTGCTCGTCCGCCATGCGGCCATGCCCTGTTCGGCTCGGCCGACTCGGGCTCGGTGGCCCATCCGGCCACCCCCGCGCCCGCCGCCCACCACCCGTCGGGTCGGCGGCGGGCGCAGCGGGGTCAGTCGGCGCGGATGCCGGTGACGTCCCACAGGTGGTGGATCGGGTCGTGGATGAAGTAGCGCGCGAAGGACTCGACGGTGAAGGTCGTGCCGTCGCTGCGGTTGCCGGTGCGGGTCCACTGGTCCTCGGCGACCGCCGCGAACGCGTCGGCCAGCGTGGCGCCGGCCGTCGCGAGGTCGGCCGCGACCCGGATCGGGTCCTGCTCGGCGTAGCGCGACTCGACGGCCGTCGCGTCCTGGTCCCAGTTCGCGAAGTCCGGGCCGTCCTGCGTCAGCATCAGCCGCAGGCGCTCGTCGAACAGGACGAAGACGTCGCGGACATGGCACGCGTACTCGGTCGGAGACCAGGTGCCCGGGTTCGGCCGGACGCGCAGTTCGTCGCCGCCGGAGACGAGCAGCTCGTGCCATGCGGCGGCGTTCGCGCGGGTCAGGGCGGGGACTCGGGCGCGCGGGACGGCCGGGGTGTCCAGGCCGCAGTCGGGACAGGCCGACTCGAGGACCCACGTCCAGCTCTTGGTCTCGGGAGTGATCATGCGCCGAGAATGGCCCACCCGACCCGGCTCGAACAAGGCATTTCCCCGCGAAGGCTACCGTTCGCCGCGGGCTACCGGTCCGCCGCGGGGCCGGCGACGTTCGCGATCATGCGTCGCAGGACGCGCACGGTGGTGGCGTAGTCCGCGTCCGAGATGCCGTCGTGGATGTGGGCGCGCACCGAGGGGCCGATCGCCTTGACCCGCAGCCGGGCCGCTTCCCCCTCCGGGGTCGCCGCCAGCAGGTGGTCCGGCGTCTCGGCGAGCCAACCGCGGGCGACGAGCGCGGCCGACTCGGCGGCGAGGTCGTCGCCGGGCAGCAGGTACTCGCTCATGGCCGCGGTGAGGTCGGCCACGGAGCGCGGCTCGCCGTCGGGCGAGAGGTCGTCGGTGGAGAGGTGCCGCAGCAGCCAGAACTGCGGCTGGGTGAGGCCGAGCTCGGCCTGCCGGCTGCGGATGTAGGCGATCACCTCACGGTGCGCGAGCCCGGTCCAGTAGCCGACGGGCTGCCCGGCGAGTTCGGCGTCGGTCTCGGTCTCGGCGACGGTCGCGGTCGTGGCTTCGGTGTTCATCGGCGTGTCCCTTCCGGCCTGTGGTGATCATGAGACTAATCCGCACGATGGGGCTCCGAATCCGTGGCGCTACGGGGGTTCCACGGTGCCGCCGGCATCGAGTGTGGGAGCGGATCGCCCTTCGCGAACGCGGACGGTCGGGGCGCCGCCCGAGCGTGATTCGTGCCGCATGCGGACGACCCGCCCTCGCCCGGCCGCGGCACGTCCTACGATCGGGGACATGTTCGTGATCACGTTGACCTACGTCGCCCCCCTCGAGGACATCGACGCGTTGCTGCCCGGGCACCTCGAATGGCTCGACCGGCATTACGCGACCGGCACGTTGCTGACCTCCGGCCGTCGGGTGCCCCGTACCGGTGGAGTGATCCTGGCGCGTGCCACGGATCGGGCCGCGCTCGACGCCGTGCTTGCGGAGGACCCGTTCCGCCGCGAGGGCGTGGCGACGTACGACGTTGTCGAATTCGTGCCCACCAGGACCGCGCCCGGGCTCGAAGGGCTGCTTCCGGCGGACTGAAGTGCCGTCCATAGCCGTTCATTTCCAGCACATTTGATGGCGATAACTCACCAATTGAGACAACAAACGAGTACAGGCTTCCGCATTCACGCCTTCGGGTGATTTCGTGTTGAGAACACACCCGGTTCGGGCGATGGGCGTCGTCCACCCGCCGGGGCGTGCATTCCGCGCCGGGTACCCCAACCGCAGCACCCCTTCTCCGCTCGGCGCCATACCCGGGTACACCGGACACGACGGCACAGCTTGCGACAGGACGTGTGGGGGAGGCGCTGACCGATGCGCGTGCGAGAGACCCGACTGCCGGGGTGGCCTGCGGAATTGTTCGTCCCCGAACTCCCGGTGGCCACCGCCCGGCTGCGTCGACGGGTCGCCGACTCGGTTGGTCCCGACGGCGCGGTGCGCGGTCCGTGCCGCAGCCGTGTGCTCGAATCGGCACTGTTGCTGCGCCTTCTGGAGCGCACCGGTATCGAAGCCGATCACCACCGCCGGGTCGCCGGTTTCCTGACCGATTGCCTGGCCGGCGCCGAACCCCTGGACCGGTTGCTCGCAACGATTGCTTTACGCCACGTCGGCGACACCTCCGAACACGGCGCGGGCGACCTGCTCGACCGATTTCTGCGCCGGGCACCGGCATTTCTCAACGCCCGCAAGCGGGTCATGCTGGAAACCGTGCTGTCCCTGCTCGGCCCACCGCGCCGGGCCGCCCGCCGGCCGTTCGACCCGAACGCGTTCGAAACCGGCAACCTGCACCCGTGGGCGCACGTGCAGACCGTCGCGCTCAAGGTCGCGCTCGCCGACCTCACCGGTCACGCGGACGAGATCGCCCCGGCCGAACTGCGCCTGCTCGTGGACACCCAGCAGGGCCCGGGGGTCTGGGAGGGCAACATCCTGGTGCACCTGCTGGTGCTGCACGCGCTCGCCGACCGGCCGCATCTGGATGCGCTGCTCGTCAACGGCGTGGCCAAGGCACTGGCCCACCAACGTGCCGACGGCGGAGTGCCGTTCGTGACCGACACCGACACGTGGTGTGCGGTCACCGCGGGCGTCGCGCTGGATGCCTCCGGTGCGCCGTACGAGGTTCGCCGGCGGATCGGTGACCACCTCGCGGCGGGCCAACGGCCGGACGGCGGTTGGTCGTACACCGACGCGGCGGCGCTCGCCGACGTGGACGACACCTCGGTGGCGATCGAGTTCCTGCACGCCACCGACCCGGTGCGCTACCGGCGCACCATCGACTTCGGCCTGCGCGCGTTGTGGTCCTATCAGGGTCCGGACGGCGGATTCCCCACGTACATCACCGGTGCGCCGTCGGAGGCGTGCATGACCGCCGCCGCGGTCAACGCGCTGAGCGTACGCGCGTCACGACACGTGCAACGGATCACCGCCGGGCGCCGGTTCCTGGCCGCCGCGCAACACCCCGACGGCACCTTCGAACCGGACTGGAGCCGCAGCCGCTACCACTCGATCTTCCGCGCCCTGCTGGCCATCGACGCCTGCGGCCCGGACGCCTACCGGGCCACCGTCAAGCGGGCGCTCGTCGCCATCCGCGAGGGGCAGAACCCGGACGGCGGCTGGGGCCAGCAACCCGGCGACCCCAGCGACGCGATCAGCACCGCCTACGCCCTGATCGCGTTGTGTCGGCAGAGCGACCCGCGCCCGGTGGCGCGCGGCGTCGAGCACCTGCTGGCCGCACAACGCGGCGACGGCGGGATCGAGTCGGTACCGGACATGCTCGGCACCAGACCCTTCCTGTACGTGATCCCTTGTCTGGCCGACCACTTCACCCTGCTGGCCCTGGGGCACCTCGGCAATCGACTGGCCCTGCGCGCGCATCGTCGTTCGGGTACCCCGCGGGGCCGAGGCGTGTCGGCGGCGCAACCCACGACTCTGCGCGCTCCCGCGCCCGGCACCGCCGGATTGCGCGGCGGGGGCAGGAACACTCCGACGCAGACCGGCGAAAGGAGCCCGGCGTGAGCACACCCACCGTCGTCGACCTCCCGATCAGCTTCCATCTGCCGAAGCTCGCGAACCTGTTGCCGATGACGTTCCATCCCGAGACCGACCGGCTGATGCGCGAATCCCGCTGGTGGGCGCACCGGCACCTGGGCTTCGCCTACGCCGGCGACGCCGCTCGGATCGACAAGAACGTGGACGGAACGCTGCTGGTGTCGTTGTCCGTTCCGCACGCCGACTACGAACTCGCCCTGACCACAGCCAAGGTGATGAACTACCTGATCGGCATCGAGAACAGCCTGGTGGACAAGGCGGGCCTGGGAGGCAGTTCGTTCGCCACCCGCAACGTCTTCGGCCGCTTCATGTCCGACCTGCTCGGCTGGGGGGACGGCTCCACCCCGCTGCGCGAGGACTTCTCCTGGTTGCGCGAACGCATGCCGCCCGCCCGCTGGATTCGTTTCGTGTCCTACATGGAGGACTTCGCCCACGGCTTCACCACCGAGCTGGAGAGTTGGCGCGACGCCGGGATATCCGACTACGACACGTACATGGACGACCGTCGGCACAGTCTGGGCGTGCGCTGGTTGTTCGGCTTCGCCGAGGAGGGCGTGCCGGGTGTGGCACTGTCCCAGGAGGCGTTTCGCACCGCCGAGATGGTGGCCCTCCACGACACCGCGATAGACGGATACACGCTGATCAACGATCTGGTCTCGTACCGCAAGGAACTGGTCATGGACGACCGGGTGAACCTGGTCTACTACCTCGGCGAGGCCGAGGGGCTCGACCTCGAAGGCGCGATGAACAAGATTTGCGGGCTGATCGACGCCACCGAGCGCAAGTTCCTCGACCTGCGCGACCGCATCCTGGCCGGCCCGCACGGCGGCGAACCGGGGATGCGGGCCTACCTCGACGAGGTCGGTCACGTGATGACCTCCAACCTGTGGTGGGCCACCGTCAGCAAACGCTACGAACCCGGCGGACTGGGCTGGGACGGCTCGACCGCCGGCACCATGACCTTCCACCGGGACCGCGCCGTGTTCGTCCCGGATCCCCAGCCGGGCGGGTGAGCGGCCGCCAACCCGTGCCCGCCGCGGCCGGGCTCCCGCCGAGGCCGACGGCGACCCGACGACGGGCCGACCGCGTGCGACTCGCATCGACCCCTTGCCTTTCCCGGTGATCCCGCCGCCGACGCGCGTTCTCCGCGCGTCGGCGGACTTTGCCCGAACCTGACACAACGTCAAGGGTGCTTCGGGGCGGCTTTAATCATTCACTCATGTAGCACGTCCATGCTGCCTACATGGACTTTCCGCGTTGTGGCACCCCGCGTCCTGCGGTTCGATCCGGCTCGCACCCCGCACGGCGGGCGCGACCGCCGGCCGCGCCCCGGCGAAATCGGCGGGCCCGCGGCGAGGTGATCGCCGAGTTCGGGGCAGGCGCTTGTTGATGGCCATCTCCTTCGACGACAGGCGGACCCGCGGACGCCGCCCGACCCGGGCGCCGAAACCCACGACCGGCCCGACCACGACCGGCCCGACCACGACCGGCCCGCACGCCGCCGGCCGCCGGCCGCACCTGCACCGGATCGACCTGATCCGTGACATCGCCTTCCTGTGCGTGATCGTGGTGCACGTCATCGGCGTCACCTACCCGTTCCCGGGCGAGGGCCCCGCGTTCACCCAACTCGTCCTGCACGCCACGCGCGCGGTGTTCTTCTTCGTCAGCACGTTCGTGCTCTTCCACAGCGCCTACGGTCGCCCGCTGCGGGTCGGCGCCTTCCTCGGCAAGCGCTTCAAGCTCCTGGGCGTGCCGTATCTGCTGTGGTCCACCGCCTACTGGGTGCTGGGCGACCACACGCGGATCCGGCACGACCTGCCCGGCGCGCTGACCGATCTGCGCGGCGGCATCGTCTGGGGCGGCTCCTGGTACCACCTGTACTTCCTGCTCGTTTCGCTCCAGATCGCCGTCCTGCTCCCGCTCCTGCTCAAGCTGGTCCGGGCCTGCGCCGGACGGCACCTGCTGCTGCTCGCGGTCGCCGGCATCGGGCAACTCGCCGCGCTGGTGGTGCTGTTCCACGAGACGCCGCTGAGCGGACCGCTGGAGTGGTATCGCATCCACGGCGGCATGCTGCTGCCCACCTACGGCTTCTTCGTGCTGGCCGGCGCGCTCGTCGCGGTACACCTGGACGCCTTCCACGCCTGGGTCCTGGGCCACACCCGGACCATCTGCGTGGGCACGCTCGCGATGCTCGCACTGACCTACGCGTGGTACCGGCACACCGTGGCCGCGGGCCGGGACACCGCGACCGCGTCGATCGCCACCCAGCCGGTGAGTCTGCTGTGGGGGCCGGTCGCGGTGCTCGCGCTGTACGCCGTGGCCACCCGCTGGGAACGCGCCCGGACGCCGATCCCGGGTCGGCGCGCCGCCGCACGCGGAGCGCAACTGGCCTTCGGCGTCTACCTCGCCCACCCGATGATCCTGCGGCTGCTGGAACTGAACGGGTTCGTCGCCGCGTTGCCGTGGGCCCCCGCCGTCGACACCGCCGTACTGGCGGCCGTGGTCGCGCTCGCATCCGCCGGATTCGCCTGGCTGGTCGCACGGACCCCCCTGAGCCCGTGGCTGATCGGCCGCGAGCGGGCGCGGGGCCGCCGGGCGGCCCGGTCCACCCGGTTCACCCGGTTCACCCGGTTCACCCGGTTCACCCGGTCCACCCGGTTCACCCGGGCCGCCCGGCGGCCCGGGCCGGCGCCCGCGAGTCAGCAGACGGGCAGCAGATCCTTCGCCGAGCCGGTGGTCTCCAACCAGGCCTCGGGCGCGTAGCCGACGCCCTGGCCGGTGGTCACGAGTACCCACTGGTCGCTCTTGCCGCCGCGCCAGCCGTACACGTTCGCACCCTTGGCCCGGCAGGTCGCGGTCAGTCGGGTGCCCGCGCTCACCTCGGCGACGGTCTTGCCCCCGCCCGGCTTCTCGCGTATCTCCAGGCCGATCGCCTGGCGTGCGATGACCGCCAGCTTGACCGTCGAGGTGGGCGAGGGCACCGACGACCCACTCGGCCGCGCGGACGGATTCGCCGCCCCGGAGGCATTGGGCAGCGCGGTCGCCGCGGCCGACTTCTTGCCGTTGTCACTGCCCCCGGAGGACAACAACCACCACGCCAGGATCACGATCGCGCCGACGATCACCGCCCCGATCACCAGACCGTTCCCGGTCCTCGGCGGGCGCGGACCACCCGCGCTCGCCGCTCTACGGGCGAGCGTCATTCGACGCCAATCGAACCGGGACGATCCCGCAGACGGCATGGTGACTCCTTCACACGGACGTGCGGTGGTACGGGGAACTCGGTACGTGCCGATCGGTACTCGATTCTTCCGTGTACCGACCCCGTCACGGTAAAGCGATCCGGAATCGCCGCGCCGTATGATTCCCGGCCACATGTCGCATCCGACCCCTATGGTCGGCTCATGACCTCTGCGTTGCCACGGATCAGCGACGATGAACGACGAGCGCGTTTGGGCATTCGGCATCGCCTGGCGCCGGGCGCACGGGCCGCGAACGCGGAGGACGCGGCCCGCGCCGTGCTCCTGCTGCACGCCACCGACCCCGCCACGGTGTACGTGTCCACCTGCGCGCGCCTGGCCGAACCGTCGTCGGCCGAGGTCGAACGTGCGCTCTACGACGACAAGTCGCTGGTCCGGATGCCCGGCATGCGCCGCACCGTCTACGTGGTGCCGCGCGAGATCGTGCACGTGGTCCAGCGCTCCAGCACCGACGCGGTCGCGATCACGCAGCGCCGGGTGATGCTCCAGTTCCTGGCTTCGGGCGGTTACGACGAGGCGTGGCTGGACGAGGTCGAGACCGCCACCGTGGCCGCGCTGACCGAGTTGGGCGAGGCGACGGCGATGCAACTGGGCGAGGTGGTACCGCAGTTGCGCACCCAGATCCGGGTCGCGATCGGCAAGCCGTACGAGGCGAACCAGGGGGTGTCCACGCGGCTGCTGTTCACCCTCTCGTGCGAGGGCCGGATCGTCCGGGCCAGGCCGCAGGGTTCGTGGTTGTCCAGCCGGTTCCGGTACACCATCGCTCCGCCGCTGCCGGAGATCGGCCGGACCGAGGCCAAGGCCGAACTGGTGCGCGGGTGGCTGGCCGCGTTCGGGCCCGGCACGTCGGACGACCTCAAATGGTGGACCGGCTGGACGGTGGCCGACACCCGCCACGCACTCGCGGCGGTGCGTGCGGTGGAGGTCGCGTTGGACGACGGGAGCGTCGGCTACGTGCTGCCCGGCGACGAGGAGCCGGGCCCGACGCCGGAGCCGTGGGCGGCGCTGCTGCCCGCGCTGGACGCCACGCCGATGGGTTGGAAGGAGCGGGACTGGTACATCACGCCCGACCTGCGCGAGCGCCTGTTCGACCGGATGGGCAACATCGGCCCGACCGTGTGGTGGAACGGCCGCGTCGTCGGCGGGTGGGCCACCCGGGCGGACGGAGAGGTGGTCTGGCAGGCACTGGTCGACCTCCCACCCGAGGCGAACAAGGCCATCGAGGCCGAAGCCGCCCGACACACCTCGTGGTTGGCCGGCACGTGTGTGACCCCCCGCTTCCGGGTGCCCCTGGAGCGCGAGCTGAGCGGCTAGTGCCGGTGCGGCGTCGCCCGGGTTCAGGGCCGGTCGGCCGTCACGGACAACTCGGCGGCGGTGTGCGTGGTGCGGGGTGCGGTGGTGTAGACGATCAGGAGCAGGTCGGGGTCGCCGGGAAAGGACAGGCTCTCGTAGGCGGTGTCCAGCACGCCGCCGTCGGCGGTGCGCAGGCGCTTGGTGCCGTGGGTCTTCTCGGCCACCTGGTGGGCGTCCCACAGCGGTCGAAAGCGCGGGTTGCCGGCCGACAACTCCTCGACGAGGGCGGCCATCCGCGCATCCGCGGTGTGCCGCGCGGCCTCCAGGCGCAGGAACGCGACCGTGTCGGCCGCGACCTGTTCCCAGTCCGGATAGAACCGACCCGCGTCCGGCGACAGGAACGTGTGCCGCGCCATGTTGCGCTCGTGCGGCGCCATCGCGCTCAGCCCCATCATCGCGTCGGCGGCCGCGTTCCAGGCCCGCACGTCCATGCACGGGCCGAGGACGAACGCGGGCGCGTCGATCCGGTCCAGGAGCACCTGTACCCCCGGCCGGGCCGTCGACGGGGCGACCCGCCGCGCGCTCGCCCGGGTCGGCCGGGCCAGATCCCACATGTGCTCGTACTCGGTCGGATCCAGCCGCAGCACGCGCCCGATCGCATCCAGCACGGCGTCCGAGACGTGCTGTCCCCGGCCCTGCTCCAGCCGCACGTAGTAGTCCACGCTCACGCCCGCGAGCTGCGCGACCTCCTCGCGCCGCAACCCGGCCACCCGACGCTTGCGCCCGAACACCGGCAACCCGACCTCCTCGGGCCCGACCCGGGCCCGACACGCGCGGAGGAAGTCACCCAGTTGTTCGAACGACGCATTGCTCATGCCCGGACTCTAATACCGTGCCCGGCACCGCGCCCCACCCGCGCTTTCCCCCGCCGACCGGTCCCGAGGGTGGTACGGGCAGACCCAGGAAAACGTGGGCTCTGGGTGTGCGTCGCGGGCGCGGGCAAGGTTGGCCGGGTCGGCGGGGAACACGCCTCGCCCACCGCTTCCAACCGGAGTCTTCCCATGAGCTACACCGCGCTTGCCGGTCGGATCGCCGTCGTCACCGGAGCCGCCAGCGGTATGGGCGCCGAGACCGCCCGGCTGCTCGCCGCCCACGGCGCGCACGTCGCGCTGCTCGCCCGCCGCGAGGACCGGCTCAAGGACCTGGCCGCCGAGATCACCGCGGCCGGCGGCACCGCCCTGGCCGTCGCGGTCGACGTCACCGATCAGGATTCGGTGGACGCCGGCGCGGCCCGGATCCGGGCCGAGTTCGGCCGGGTCGACCTGGTCGTCAACTCGGCCGGGGTGATGCTGCCCAACCCGCTCGACGACGGCCGGATCGACGAGTGGACCCGGATGATCGACACCAACGTCACCGGCGCGCTGCGGATCATCCGCGCGTTCACCGCCGACCTGGTGGCCGCCGCCGCGGACGGGCGGGCCGCCGACCTGGTGGACATCTCCTCGATCGGCGCCCACGTGACCTTCCCGAACTACGCGGTGTACGGCGCGACCAAGGCCGCGCTCACCCACCTGTCCGCGTCCCTGCGCAGCGAACTGGGCCCGCGCGACGTGCGGGTCACCAACATCGAGCCGGGCCTGACCGACACCGAACTCGGCTCGCACATCGACAACGTTGACCTGGGTGAATCGGGCCAACTGGGCGCCATGTTCGATGCGATCGGCAGCCTGGCCGCGAGCGACGTGGCCGACCTGGTGGCATACGCGGCAACCCGGCCGCGCCACGTCAACCTGCGCCAGATCGTGATCCTCCCGACCCGCCAGGCGTGAAGCGCGGCGCGGCGGACCGACTCCGGCCGCGATCGCGCCGGTTCGGCCCGCCGGGGTGATGTTGCGCCGGCCGGGGGGTGTTGACTATGACTTGTCAGGCCCGCCCGCCACCCCGTACGAGGAGCCTTCCGTGGCGTTGTTTCGTCGCCAGTCCCGCAACCAGCAGAACGCCGCCTGGGGGCAGGACGTGCGCGGCGTCCTGATGAGCGCGCCGCCGGATCGCATCCGCCAGGATCTGCGACTGATCATCAGCCGACCCGGCCCGCACCTGGGCATGCAGGGCATGGTGTGGCCGCTGGGCGATCGCGGCGAGATCGTCGCCGTGGCGTGCGTCAAGGGTCCGGACGGCGCCGCCGTCACGGTCGAGACGCCGATGGTGCAGCACTGGGGGATGGCGGTGGAGGACGTCTGGCTCCAGGCCGCGACGAACCTGCGGATGGAACGCTACGGCGGCACGCCGATGGACATCTCCACCGGCAGCACGCTGCATTCGCTGCTCGGCCAGGGCTGGCCCGGCTCCGCCCAGCTGTTCCGGCTCGGCGAGGCGATCGGGGACCCGCTGCGGGCGGGTGCGCTGGTGTCGCTGCCGGTGGACAACTGCCTGCTCGCGCTGCCGCTGACCTCGCAGCGCACCGTGGGCATGGCCGGCTTCGTGCTGAAGACCGCCCAGGGGCTGACCCGGGACCAGCAGGCCCTGTCCACCGGGATGTTCTGGTGGCACGAGGGCATCCTGGAGGAACTCGAAGTCAACTGGCAGGGGCCGGAGCACGCCACACTGACCGGGTCCGCGCGATTCGGGCAGGTGGTCCGGGCACTGCCGCCCCAGTGAGCGATCCGCACCGGCCCCGCTTCCGCCGTCCACTCCGTACCGAGGTGCCGTCATGCCCGCTGTGTTCTCCGAACTCGTCGTCGACGCGAACGACGTGCCCACCCTCGCCGAATTCTGGCGTCGAGTGCTCGACTGGGACCTCACCGTGCAGGGTGAGGACATCGAGCTGAACGCGCCCGACGGGTCGCTGCCCACGATCCTGTTCGTGCCGGTCCCCGAGGGCAAGGCGGTCAAGAACCGGCTGCACATCGACGTCAGCCCGGCGATCGGCTCGGACCAGGAGAGCGAATTGGCCCGCCTGCTCGCCCTCGGTGCCAAGCCCGCCGACGTCGGCCAGGGCGAGCAGAGCTGGCACGTGCTGACCGACCCCGAAGGCAACGAGTTCTGCCTGCTGCGCACCCCCAAGTAGCCGGGCACCCGCGATCCGCCGCCCGCCCCCGTTCCGACGCGGGCGCGGGCCCAGGCGCGCGGCGCCTCCGGCTCACGTCTCGGTCAGCCGGTACCGGTAGTGCTCCCGCTCCACCGTCCACGTGCGCGCGGCCGGTTCCGCCGCGTCCGGGAAGGCGGTGCCCGCCGGGACCGCCTCCAGGCGCAGCCGGTCGGCGTTCACCACCGGCGCGCCGGCCACGCCGTAGTACAGCTCGACCGCCGCGTCACGGTCGCCGTAGACCTGGATGCGGTCCCGGACGAGCACCGCGAGCGCGGGCCGCTCCGGGTCGAACAGGCCCCACGTCATCGCATCGCCCGGATGCCCCAGGAACAACACCGAGCGCGGTTCGGCCAACGCGAATCCGGTCAGCCGCACGTCCACCGGACCCAGCGCCGGGCCCGCGTCCACCGCGCCGTGGTCGAGCAGGTCGCGCAACACGTCCAAGGCGGCCGGCGGCAGATTCTCGCCGATCACCGCGAGGTCGCCGGTCAGCGCGTGGGTCCGGCCCGGCCCGGCGTGCGGGCCACGCAGCTGGAGGAACCCGCAGCGGGCCACCGACGCGCTGGTCAGCGTCGCGTCGGCGGTCCGCTCCCACGCGACCGCCAACTCCAGGCCCGGTCGCAGCCACATCGGGGCGACCAGGACGCCGTCCGGCGCGAGTTGCTCCACCCAGGCCGGCGGCAGATCCGGCACGCCCACCGTGGCCTCGATCCGGTCGAACGGCGCCCGGTCCGCGACCCCGGCCCAGCCGTCCCCGGCCCGTACGTCCACGTGCGTGCCGAGCCCGGCCAGGCGCCGTGCGGCGGAGCCCGCCAGCTCGGCGGACACCTCGACGCTGACCACCTCGCCCTCGGGACCGGCCAGCCGAGCCAGCAGGGCCGCGTTGTACCCGCTCCCGGTACCGATCTCCAGCACCCGCATCCCGGGGCGCACGGCGAGCTGTTCGAGCATCAGCGCGACCATCGCCGGCTGGCTGACCGTGCTGTCCGGCAGCCCGCGTTCGTCGGTGGACAACACCACGACCCGGTCCTCGTAGGAGCGGGCCGGCGAGGTGGCCCCGGGGGTGAACAGTTCGCGCGGCACCTGCGACATCGCGTTCGCCACCGCCTCGGTGCGTACGCTCCCGGTCAGCCGCAGCCGCTCCACCAGCGCCATCCGCAGGCGGGCCGCCGTGCGCTCGTCGCTCATGGCCCCCGTGTACCCGCCCGAACGGGTGTCGGCACCCGGTACGGCGCTTCGGTGCCCGCGGCGCGCCCCCCGGCTCGGGTCGTGCGCCCCCGCGGTGTGCTCACGGGTGGGCGGCGCGGGATCCGGTGCGGGCGGCGATCTCGTTCATGGACAGGTAGGCGTCGGTCTTCTCCAGGTTGCCCATCCGGCCGTCCAGATCGGACATGAAGCCGAGCCGGACCAGGTCGTCGCCGGCGAACGCGTGCTGCACCCAGTTGGACAACACCCGGGTGCGCGCCCGGATCGAGGGCACGGTCATCAGGTGGTATCCGCGGGTGATCGCCTGGGCGGGCAGGCCGCGCATCTCGTACCCCAGCGGCCGGGCCACCGCCTGGGTGCCGCCGAGGTCGACGACCAGGCCCAGGTCCTTGTGCCGGAACGGGCTCAGTCGCCCACCGCGCAGCGACGCGACCACGTTGGCCGCGGCGATCTTGGCCTGCCGGTGCGCGTACTGCGCGGTGGGCGGGCAGATCGCGCCGTCGCCCTTGGCCAGGTCGGGCACGGCCGCGGCGTCGCCGAGGGCGAATACGTCCGGGTGGCCGGGCACGGCGAGATCGGCGGCGACGGCGAGCCGGCCGCGGACCAGTTCGGTGCCCATCGTGCCCACCAGCGGGCTCGCGGTGACGCCCGCCGTCCACACCAGCGTCCGGCAGGGGAGCTTCTCGCCGGTGGTCAGCGTCACCGAGTCCTCGGTGATCTCCTGCACGCTGATCCCGAGCCGCACGTCCACCCCGCGCTTGGCCAGCATCTGCAGGGTGGCCTTGCCCAGGTTCTCGCCGAGTTCGGGCATCAGTCGAGGGGCCACGTCCACGATCATCCAGCGCACCTGCGCCGGGTCCAGGCGCGGGAAGTGCCGGAGCGAATTGGTGGTGAGCATCTCCAGGCACGCGGCGGTCTCCACGCCCGCGTAGCCGCCGCCGACCACGATGAACTGACAGCGCGACGCGCGCTCGGCCGGGTCGGTGCTGGAGTTGGCGATCTCCAACTGGGCGATCACGTGGTCGCGCAGGTAGACCGCCTCGGCCAGGTTCTTCATGCCGTGCCCGTAGGTGGTCAGCCCCGGGATGTCGAAGGTGCGGGTCACGCTGCCCGGGGCCAGGACGAGCTTGTCGTAGTGCTCGTTGGTGATGTCGCCGGAGATCTTGCGGACGACGCACACCTTGGCCGCGAGGTCGACGCCGATCGCGCCGCCGGGCAGGACGTGGGTGCGCTTGAACATCCGATGCAGCGGTACCGCCGTGGTGCGCGAGGACAGTACACCGGCCGCGACCTGGGGCAGCAGCGGACGGTAGACCATGTAGTCCATCGGACTCACGAGCACGATCTCGGCCTCGCGCGGCCCGAGGGTTCGTTCCAGTTTGCGCACCGTCTCGAACCCGGCGAATCCTGCTCCGACGACGACCACCCGCTGCACCATGGTTGCCCCTTCCGGGAAGGCTCGGACAGGAAGCCCGAGACCATTTGGCACATTTTGTCCAAACATATGGGGCTCGTCGGTGGGACACGACCGGGGCGGGCCATCCGGGGCGGCGCGCCGGCGAGGGCTCGGACGGCTCAGCCGGCCGGGCGCCGGGACCGACCCAACGCGAAGCCGGCCGCGACACACAGGACCGGGGCGGTCAGGAAGCCGGCCACCAGGTTGAGGCCGCCGTAGCCGGCCAGGCCCAGGACCGACCCGGAGGCCGCGCCGCCCGCCGCACCGGCCAGGTTCATCAGCAGGTCCGACACGCCCTGCACCCCCGGTCGCTCGCCCGCTGGCACCGATTCGCCGAGCAGCGCCGACCCGGCGACCAGACAACACGACCAGCCGAAGCCGAGCAGGATCAGGCCGACCATGGTGCGCCACGTGGAGTGGCCGGAGGTGCCCGCGACGAGCACGGCGAGCAGCAGCACGAACTGGCCGCCCAGGATCACCGGGATCCGGCCGAACCGGTCGGCGGCCCAGCCGACCACCGGCGACAGGGCGTACATGCCCGCGATATGCAGGCTGATGGTCAGCCCGACCAGGGTCAATGCGGTGCCGTGGTCCTTCATGTGTACCGGTGTCATCGCCATCACCGACACCATCACCACGTGTCCGAACGCCACCGTGGCCAGCCCGAGCATCGCCCGCGGCGCCCGGCGGACGACGGTCAGCGCACCGCGCAGGTCACCGCGCGGCTGTTGCCGGTCGCCGAGGTCGGCGCGGGCGATCAGCAGCGGATCCGGGCGCAGCGCGACCCACAGGATGCCGCCCGCGCCGGCGAACGACACGATCGAGAACAGGAACGGCCCGGCCAGCTCGGGCAGGCCGAGGGCGCGCCCGATCACGGCGCCCGGCTCGTTCAGGTTGGGGCCCAGGACCGCGCCCACGGTGGTCGACCACACCACGATCGACAGGGCCTTGGCCCGGCCCGCGTCGTCGGCGAGGTCGGTCGCGGCGTACCGGGACTGGAGGTTGGCGGCGGTTCCCGCGCCGAACACGAGCAGCGCGGCGATCAGCAGCGGGAACCATTCCAGTACGGCCGCCAGGATCACCCCGCCGGCCGCGAGCGTCGCGAGCCCCCAGCCGGCGGTGAGCGCGACCCGGCGACCGTGTCGGGTCGCCGCCCGCGACATCGGGATCGCGAACACCGCCGCGCCCAGGGTGATCGCGGTGGTCGCCAGGCCCGACCAGCTCTTGGATCCGGACAGGTCCTCGGCGAGCAGCCCGCCGACGGTCAGCGCCGACCCCATCCCCACGCCGCCGACCACCTGCGCGGCGATCAGGATGCGCACGGTCCGCCGCTGAAGCGCCGATCGGTCGACCCGCTCGGGGTCGGCCGACTCGGATATGGCCGGATCCAAGTCGGTCATGCCGGGTTCACCACCAGATCTGGAAGGGATACACGAAGCACAGCGTGACGGACGGCCCCGGGTCACCCCAAGCCGGGGCGATGGTGACCGGGTCGCCGGGTCGGTGTGGATCGTTGCGAGGACAAGATCATTCCACTGGAGTGGGCGGGCGGTCGGCTGCGATGATGCGGGCGTTCCGGGATGCGGGCGTTCCGGTGGGATGGTCGACGATCGTGGGGGAGCGGACATGTTCATCGCCGAGGTGGGCGGAGTCGAGGCGCCGGATACGGCGACGGCGCGGGCCGCGTACGGGGTCTGTGCGGAATACGCGGAGATCGGGCTGCGCAACCACTCGGTACGGTCGTACTTCTGGGCCGCCTCGGTGGGGGCGGCCCGAGGGATCGGGTTCGACGCCGAACTGCTCTACGTCGCGGCGCTGTTGCACGACCTGTCGCTGACCGCCCCGTTCGACAGCCACACGCTCGCGTTCGAGGAGGCGGGTGCGCAACTGGCCCGGGTCTTCGCGGCGGGGGCGGGCTGGGCGGAGTCGCGCCGGGATCGGCTGGCCGAGATCATCGTGCTGCACATGCGCGACGCGGTGCCGGCGGAGGTGGACCCGGAGAGTCATCTGCTCCAGATCGCGGTGGGGGCGGATGTGTCCGGGCGGGCACTGGATTCCTTCGATCCGGACTTCGCCGCGGCGCTGCTGACGGCGGTGCCGCGGGCCGGGTTCGCGCCGGCCTTCCTGCATGCCGCGCGCGATCAGGCCGCGCGGAAGCCGACGAGTGCGGCGGCCGAACTGATGCGGAGCGGATGGGCCGAGCGGATCTCCGGGAATCCGCTGGATCGCTTGGAGCGCTGACGTGGGGTTCGTAAGGGAGGCCGGCCGGGTGTGCCCACTCGCCGTCCGGTGCGTGCGCCGGCGCCGGCGGGCGGGCCCGGTTGCGGGCCGGCGCATGCCCGCCGGGCGCGGCCGGGTGTGTTCGGCCGCGGCCCGGGGTATGCGCAGGCGCCTCGGACCGCACGGATCGGCTGACTCATGACGCTGCTCGACGAAGACCAGGCCTGGGCACTGCTGCGTGCCCTGGACGACCCGGAGCATCTGACGGCTCCGCCCGACTACGACCCGGTCGCCACGCACGAGCGTTTCGACCGACTGGTCGAGCGCCTGGAGGCGGACTTCGGGTGTCGCTGTCCGGTCGAGGGCACGGCCCGGGCGGCCAGTCGACACGGGGCGATCGTGGTTCCGGCGGCGGCACTGGCGGGGACGGGGCGGATCACCCTGGTGGTCAGCAACTTCGGCGACCTGGTCGCCACGAGCGTCGACGCGCCGGACGATCACCCCGTCGGCGCGGCGCCCGCGTACGTCTCGCCGGCGGACCGGGAACGGGTCGAGGCCGCGCTCGACGACCTCGGCTATCGGGTCGTGCCGGAGGATCTGTTGCGGACGACGTACGACGGGACGAGCCGGCTCGCGGACCACTACACGGTCGAGGACGGGCCGACGTGGTGGATCAGGTTCTTCGACTACCCGTGACCGGGGGTGCGGGTGCCCGGGGTGTGGGTTCTCGCGAGGCCGCGCGGGGCTGCGCGGACTGCGTCGTCTGCAACGGGCGTCGGGAGCGCGGGGCAGGTGTCGGCGAGGGTGGTCGGGTGCGGGTGTGGGCCGCCCGATCCGGGGCCGTCGGTGGTGGCGGTTCGACCATGCCTGGCTATGGTGACTGTTCCATGACGCTTCAGGTGCCGATCGGCGACACGTTGCGGGCCGTGTTCGGCCCGCCGAAGAAGGCGAAACTCCTGGACAGCAGCCCGCGTTCACGGGTGTGGCAGGTGGAGTTCGGCGGTGAGCGGGCGATCGTCAAGCAGATCACCGACGCGGGCGACAACCGGTACGGCGCGCCCGAGCGGTTCGCCCGCGAGGTCGCGGGCCTGCGGCTGGCCGCCCGAGGCCCAGTCGGCCCCCGCGTGCTGGGCGCCGATCCCGACGGGTGCGTCATGGTGCTGGAATACCTCGACGACCTGGGCCGGACGGACGACTGGATGCCCGGCCACGCCGAGGCCCTGGCCCGACTGCACGCGCTCACCGGCCCGGCGGATGCCACGGAACTGCCCGCGTGGCGACCGCCGAGCGAGGCCGACGCGGACTCGTTCCTGGCGCTGGCCACGACCCTCGGCGTACCGATCCCGCCGGGCGCACCCGACGAGTTGGCCGCGCTGCTCACCCGACTGGATCCGGCCGGTCGGTATGCCCTGCTGCACGGCGACCCGTGTCCGGGCAACGACCTGCGGACCGTCGACGGGGTGCGCTTCGTCGACTTCGAACAGGCCGCGCTGGGTGACGGTCTGGTCGAACTGGCCTACTTCCGGGTCGCGTTCCCGACCTGTTGGTGTGCGATGTCGGTGACGGGAGCGCCGTTGGCCGAGGTCGAGGCGGTATACGCGTCGACATGGCGGACGTTGACCGGGCAGGCCACGGACACGGAGGCGGGGATCGCCGACGCGTGCGCGGGCTGGCTGATCCGCGGCGACGCGCTGGTCGAACGGGCGCACCGGGACCAGGCCGACCAACTGGCCCGCGTCCCGGTCGCGGACTTCACGTGGGGCCCGGTCTCGGCCCGCGAGCGACTGGTCCACCGGCTCGACGTCGTCGCCGCCACGACATCCGAACCACTCCACGAACTGGCCATCCTGGCACGCCGATTGCACCACCACCTGCTCAAAACCTGGCCGACCCTCCAGCCCTTGCCGGGTCCTGAAACACGCCCCTGGTAACCCCCACTGGGCTACGCCGCGCCGTGTTCCGCCGCGCCCGGCTATGCCTTGCCGGGCTACGCCGCCCGGCCTGGCGGCGCCGTGCTCCGCCGCGCCTTGCCCGGCTCTACAGCACTTCGGCTCCACCGCGCCGCCATGCCTGGCTCCACGGCCCGTGCTCCGCCCCGCTGCGCCGTTGTTCGGCCCCGCGCTGCATCCCGTCCCGCGTTGCTGCGCCGTTGCGGCATGGCATGTCGCGATTCGCCTTGCTCTGTACGTCGGCGCCGCTTCGCCCCGTTCCGGGCGCGCACCACGCCGGGCGCCACGTGTTCCGCCCGGCATTGCCTCCGCGTCACGCCCGGCGCGCCACCCCGCGCCACGCTGTGTGCCTTGCTCTGGGCCGCCTCGTCCCTTGCTCCGCTCCGCCTACCTCTCGGCGCCTCCGCTCGGTCTCGGAGGCTGGATCGTTGCGACCACTACATGTGAAGTACTATAAATGTAGTCGTTGATGGACGGCGTCAGCACACATCGCCAGACAGGAAAAGAGACCGCATGCGAAAGCTCACGTACTTCATCGGCGCGACCCTCGACGGCTTCATTGCCGACAGGGACGGCAATGTCGACTTCTTTCCGGTGGGCGAGGACGTCCTGGCGCACCTCGTTGCCGAGTATCCGGAGACGATCCCGGCACATGTCGCCCCGCACGTGGGGGTCGCGCCCGATGCCGAGTTCCGGCACTTCGACACGGTCGTGATGGGCCGGGCCACGTACGAACCGGGGCTGCGGGCCGGGTTCGCCGATCCGTACAGCCACCTGCGCACGTACGTCGTCACCGGCAGCATCACCGAGAGCCCCGATCCCGGGGTGACCCTGGTGGCCGGCGACCCGGTCGCCAAGGTCCGCGAGTTGAAGGCCGAGCCGACCGGCAAGGGCATCTGGCTGGCCGGCGGCGCGCGTCTGGCGGGGAGCCTGATGGGTGAGATCGACGAACTCGTGATCAAGACCTACCCGATCCTGATCGGCACCGGGATCCCGATGTTGTCCGGCGGGTTCGACGTCACCGCGTTCACCCGCACGGGCGGCACGGTGCTCGCGGGCGGGATGTCCATCGCGACCTACGTCAGGACGTGACGGGGCGGCGGCCGTGGCGATGTCGTACGCGCGTCGGAGGCGCGGGCCGTCGGATCCGGGGTCAGTCGAGGGCGAGTTCGAAGTCCAGGACCCGGTGTTCGATGCGTAGGCCGGCGAGGGGCAGGGCCTGGCGTACGGCGCCCTCGGTGTCGCCGTCGAACTCGAACACCGCGAGTTCGCGCACGTCCGGATGGTTCCGGCGGATCGACTCCACCAGTTCGGCGATCAGGGCGCCGAGGATGTCGGCTGCGACGCCGGGTGCGGTGATCGCCTCGCCCGCGTTGAGGTACGCCCGGTCGTCCTCGACCGAGACGGTGAGTTCGGCGCCCTCGCCGATCAGGCCGACCCGGGGCGGCGGCAGCGTGCGTACCCGGACGGCGGGCAGTCCGCCCGGTGCCCACCAGCCGTTCGGGTCCACCGTCCAGATCCGGGCGATCTCGCCGGTGACCCGGGCCGCGAGCGCGCGGGCGGCCGTGCCTTCCGGCCCGGTGTCGGTGCCGCTCCAATGCAGCACCCGGGCACCGACGGCGCGGGCCTGCTCGGCGGCGCGCCGGTACATCAGCACGAACGCGTCCCGTTCCTCGGCGGTCGCGGGCGCGTCCCCGGCGTAGGACCCCCGAACCAATCGGCGGGCGAGTCGATCGGCCCGCTCGCCCTGGGCGGCGACGCCGGCCTCGCCGTCGCCGTCGATGCTCACCCAGCCGAGCAGCCGGCCGGCGCGACGTGCGGTGACCGTACCGATCCGATCGCCGGACCCGCTCGCGTCGACCTCGGCATCGACATCGACATCGGCGTCTATGTCGGCGGTCGAGGAGGTCCGCGACGGCGGCGTCGGGGCGGGAAGGCCCCCCGACGCGTACACCTCGGTGGCATGCCGCTCCCCGATCGCAGGATCACTGTCCCATTCGAGGGAAATGTCGCGCTTCATGGACCCATCGTCCCCCCGACCGGGTGGGCCACACACGGATCGGCTGCTCGTGTCGTTCGAGGGTCCGAAGTCGTCGGTCGGATCCGCGCCTCGCTGGTTGCCGCCTGAGTTACCGCTCCCGAGGCCGCTCGAACGAAGCGGCCTCGGGGAGTGCCCCGGTCCCGGCCCTCCGCCGTGGGCACAAGGCAGGGGCGGGGGTTACCGGGGCCGGGGTCTATTCGCCCAGGTCGCGTTTCCAGTGGTCGGTGATGTTGCCGATACCCCAGACGAAGTCCGGGTCGGGGATGGGGATGGCGAACGGGCTGGGCCAGTAGCCTTCGAGCTGGACCTGGCCGTTGCTCTGGTCGGCGACCGCCTTGATCGCGTTCGACTCGGCGTCGACGAAGGCCTCCAGCGGAATCAGGATCAGCTCGAGATCCTCGAAGATCTCGGTGGCCATTTCCAGCACGTTGTTGAACAGCTCGGACGAGTTCTCGATCAGCTCGACGGCCGCCTTGTTGAGATGGATGGAGTACCAGAGGCCGTCCATCTCGCAGGCGGCCATGGGGCCGTCGTCCGCCAGGATCTGCAGGGCGAACGCGCGCAGGGCCTCGCCCGTCAGCCCCTGTTTCGCCGCCTCCTCCTCCCAGGCCGGCCGAATCACGCCGAGCACGTCGCGCGCCGCCACGCGGGGCCTGGCCCGTGCCTCCAGGGCCCGGCGCGCCGCCGCCTCCACGTCGAGCGCCGCCGCCGCGTCGAAGCCCTCGATCCTCCGCCCCTCCAGTGCGGCCCGGAACCGGGCGGCCTTCTCTCGGACCTGCTCCTCCGTGACCTCGCCACTGCCGTTCGCCATGGCTCTCGTCCTCCCCTGTCGTCAGGCGCGCTGATTCCCCCCGCGCGGATCCCCCCATTCGAGCGCAGGACGTCGCGGAATCCCCATCGTGGAATCAGCCAACTTCCGTCGGTCGTCGGCGCCGCAGGCCGAAACGGTGGGACGGTCACAGGCGGACCCCGGGTCCACATCGGTCCGGACGTGGTCTCCGGCTCGCCGCCCGCTTGCCCGCGGCCGGGTGGTGACCTGCCCGGCGCTCGGCCGAGGTCGGTCGTGCCCCACGGGGTGGACGCGTCGCGGGCTACGGCTGGAGCGCGCTCACAATCGCGTCGGCGAAGCGGTCGGCGGAGCCGTCGGCGTAGGCGAGAAACAGGGACGGTTCGGTCAGTTCGAGTTCCAGCAGGGTGGGTGTGCCGTCGGCGGCCGGGATGAGGTCGACGCGGGCGTACAGCAGGGGCCCGACCGGGATCTCGGTCAGTACCCGGGCGGCGACGGCGAGTTCCGCGGCGGAGGGTTCGCGTGCCTCGATCCGTTCGCTGCGATACAGGTCGCCGACCGTCTCGGCGGTGCCGTCGAGCATGGCGCCCTTGCGGACGGCGTGGCTGAAGACGCCGTCGAAGTAGACGAGTGCGGTCTCGCCGACGGTGTCGACGGCCTCCAGGTACGGCTGGACCATCACGGTCCGGCCGCTCGCGAGCAGGTTCGTGGCGTGCCCGGCGGCGAGCGCGCGCTGTTCGGGCGAGGCCAGGTCGTAGCGCTCGGTGTCGAGGGAGCCGGCGCTGATCGCGGGCTTGACCACATGCAGGCCGGACGTGGGCAGCGTCACGGTCGAGTCGGGCTCCAGCCACATCGTCTCCACGACGGGCAGGCCGGCCCTGGTGAGGTCGCGCAGGTAGGTCTTGTCCGTGTTCCAGGCCACGATCGACGCCGGGTTGGCCAGGCGCGGCACGCTCGCGGCCCAATCGATGAACTCCTTGCGGCGCGCCGGGTAGTCCCATACCGAGCGCAGGATCACCAGGTCGTAACCGGCCCAGTCCACCGCCGGGTCGTTCCACACGGCGGCCTCGGCGCGGATGCCGCGAGCTGCCAGCGGTTCGAAGAGCAGGCGCTCGTCCGGGTCGAGGTCCGGCAGCTCGGCGCAGGTGACGAGGGCGACGCGAGGTTCGATCATGCGGTCAGATTATCCGGACACGCGGATGGAAGATCACACAAGTCCTGCCGTGTCTCGTATGAACGAACGACGAGTTGGTCGATGCGATCTTCCGACGGCCGGCGGTGCATCGTGCAGGGCGGCCGTGCCTGGGGTGCGCTGCGGAGGCGGGGACGGCGACGCGCGGCGGGCGTCGACGGCCGGCGACGGCGACCCGACCCGACCCGGTCCGGTGCGGTGGCCGACGGTCGGATCCGGGATGGTGCCCGATGGTCGGGTCCGCCGCCGGGAGTTTCGGTACGTCTCCGGTGGTGAGAACCATGACAGGGATCAAAGCTTGGGGGCACCGTGGTCGGCACATCGGACAACGCGCCCTTCGGGCCCGCCGAGATCGTCGCCGTACGCCACGGCGAGAGCATGGCCAACGCGGCCTTCGCCGCCACCGAAGCGGCCCTCCGCTCCTCCCCGGCGGATGGGCTGCCCGAAGCGGGCGACGGGATGAACGGGTTCGATCCCGCGATGGTCGGTCGGGACGCCGACATCGCGCTCACCGCGCGGGGCGAGGATCAGGCCGGTGCGGTCGGGCGACGGCTCGCGCTCAAGGGCGAGACGCCGGACATCGTCCTGGTCTCGCCGTACCGCCGGGCGCGTTCGACAATGCGCATCATCGCCCGCGAAGCCGCCCGGCTGGGCCTGCTGTTGCCCGCGCCGCGTCGTGACGAGCGGCTGCGGGATCGCGAGATGGGGGTCCTGGAACTGCGGACGGCCGCCGCGATCGAGCGGCTCAACCCGGAGGAGGCCGAGCGTCGGCGCCGGGTCGGCGACCTGTACTACCGCCCACCCGGCGGCGAGTCGCTCGCCGACGTCGCGCTGCGGCTGCGCACGCTGCTCACCGACCTGCGGCACGAGGCGCCCGGTGCGCACGTGCTGATCGTCGGGCACGACGCGACCGTACTGATGCTGCGTTACATCCTGGAGGGCCTCACCGAGACGGACGTCGACCGTCTGATCCGGACCGACCCGGTGGGCAACGCCTCGATCTCCCGCTGGCGCGTTCGCGACGGCAGGCTGCGTGCGATCCGCTACAACGACATGCGGCATCTGCGCGGGATCGACGTGCGCTGAGCGGGCACGGTCGCGCCGGCGACCGAGGATCGGCTGTCGCGGTCACGGTGCCTCGCGGCGGCCGGCGGTCGGGCACGGGGGAGTGGGCCCGACCGCCGGCGCCTTGATACCCACGGGATGCGGCTGCGCCGTCGCGCACTGGGGGTGTCAGGTCCCCTCCCGTCCCGTTCGGTGCCCTCTGGTTTCCCCTCCGCGAGGCCGGAAAACCGTCTCCGATCGAAGAGGTCGAACCCGGCCGGACCAGGCTGCCAACCGATCGCGGACACGTCCATTCGGAGGCGATAGCGCCATTACCGAACAGAAACTTGACGATGTGTCAGTAACCGGAAGAGGAACCCTCGCGCCCCATTTCGCCGCTGATCAGCCGCTTGATCACCGATCGGGCGCCCCGCTCCGAACGGGCCGATCCGCCCCCCGTCACGCCCCGACAACCGTCCGGTCGTCGGCTGCGCGTTCGTGCCGACGGCCGGCCGCCCCGGTGCCGCGCTCACTCCTTCGACAACCGCTCCAGTGCGCCGATCAGGTCCGGGTACCGTCGGGTGCGGGCGCCACCGTCGACGCCGTACACGCTGCCGGAGACGAACGAGGCCTCGTCGGAGGCCAGGAACAGGACCACGGCCGCCACCTCCTCGGGTTCCGCGAACCGGCCCAGCGGGGCGTTCTCGACGTATTCCTCGACCACGCCCGGGACATGCCACATGCCCGCGGTGGCCTGCGTGCGGATCAGGCCCGGGGCCACCGCGTTCACCCGGATGCCGGACGGCCCCAGTTCCAGCGCGGCCACCTCGGTCAGGGCGACCACGCCGGCCTTGGCCGCGCAGTACGCGCCCATCCCGCGACCGGCCTGGACCGCGTTGAGCGAGGCGAGGTTGACGATCGAACCGGCGCGGCCGTCCTGGGCGCGCATGACCCGGCCGGCGTGCTTGACGGTCAGGAACGCGCCGTTCAGGCACAGGTCGACGACGCGGCGCCAGGTGGCGTAGTCGTGGTCGGCCAGTTCGGCCGCCGTGCCGCCGCCCGCGTTGGCCACCGCGATGTCCAGGCCGCCGAACTCGTCCACGGCGGCCTGTACCAGCGCCGCCACGTCGTCCTCGACGGTCACGTCGGACAACCGGGTGACGCATCGCTCGGCGCCCAACTCCTCGGCGAGCGTCGCCAATCCGGCCGCATCGATATCGCCCGCGACCACGTACGCGCCCTCGGCGGCGAGGCGGTGCGCGACGGCCCGCCCGATGCCCGCCGCCGCCCCGGTCACCAGCGCCACCTTGCCCGCGACGCGTCCCGCGCCGACACCGCCGTCGATCCGCGTGCTCACGCCGTGGTCCCCTTCGTGTTCTCGTAGTCCTTCACGGCCCCGCCGACGGCCTGCGCGGTCTGGTCGCGCCAGGTCCCGGACAGGCCCACCTGCCAGTCCTGGGAGGCAAGCGGGCCGTGCGCGGCACCGGTGAAGTACGGGATCACCTCGCGCGCGATCAGTTCGTAGGAGCGCTTCGTCGCCTCCGGGTCCGCGAAGTCGGCGCCCATGAACAGGTAGGTGCCGAAACCGCCGGACTTCTGCCACAGCCGCTCGATCTGACGGATCGCCATCTCGGGCGTGCCGCAGATGAACGAGCCGGTCCGATTGCCGTGGTCGATGCGCTCGGCCAGTGGCGTGCCGGTGTCCAGCGGGATCGGCAGCACCTTGGCCTGGTAGTTCTGGATGCCTTCGAGGCCGTACGCCACCTCGCGGCGCGCCTGCTCCTCGGTCTCGGCGATGTGCATCATGCCCATCAGCCGCCACTTGGACCGGTCCATGGTCTGCCCGTGACGACCCGCGACCTCGTTCGCGATGCCCCAGTGCGTGCCGAGCGCGTCGAAGCCGCCCTCCTGGCTCGCGGCGATCGAGAGCATGCCCGCGCCGAACCGCCCGGCCGTGCGCGGACCCGCCGGAGAGAAGGTCGCGGCGACGGCGAGTTCCAGCGAGGGGTGGGTGTACGGCCGCAACTGCAGGCGAGCGTCGCGCAGCGTGAACCAGTCGCTCTCCCGGGTCACCGGTTCGCGGCCGGCGAGCAGTGCGACGATCGCCTCCAGCGACTCCTCCATCATCGCCCGCTGACGAGCGGTGTCGATGCCCAACATGTGTGCGTCGGAGGCGAGTTGACCCGGGCCGACGCCGAGCATGACCCGGCCGCGGGTGAGGTGGTCGAGCAGGACCAGCCGATCCGCGACGTGCAGCGGGTGGTGATAGGGCAGCGAGACGACGCCCGTGCCGAAGCGGATGTGCCGGGTACGGGCCGCGGCGCTCGCGATGAACAACTCGGGCGAGGCGACGATCTCCCAGCCGCCGGAGTGGTGTTCGCCGATCCAGGCCTCGGCGTAGCCGAGCCGGTCCAGGTGCTCGACCAGGGCCAGGTCCTGTTCCAGCATCAGGGTCGGGTTGCGCCCCGCCTGATGGAACGGGGCCAGGAAGACCCCGAACCCGAGCGGACTGCGCTCGCCCAGGGCGACCTGCCGGGCGATCTGCTGCGGTTCCGTGTGTGCCACCGCGACTCCTTGGATATCCCCGAAACTGATGAGCCGTCACCGTTCCAGGTTGCGATGCGCGAATCAATAGTTGCACTATGCGAAAGGTGTCGATCCGCGTGCGCTCTCGCGGCCGTGTGATCGACACTCCTTCCCGTGGCATCGACACCCGGCCGGTGGCATCGGCACTCCTCCCGGTGGCAGCGGCCCTCCTGCCGGCGTGTCCCGTGCCCTCCTCGCGGCGCGCTACCGTGCGGGGGAGCCCGAAATGCGTTGGCCCGGTCGGCGTGGAGCGGGTAGGAAGGGTTGTCACCCTCGGAACGCCCGGGGAGACCACCCTCGGATCCCCCCGACCGCAGGACGAAGGACGCGCCACGCCATGGGCTACATCGATGTCAATACCGTCGGATTCACCTTGCCCGACGGGCGTGTCCTGCTGGACGAGGTGTCCTTCCGTGTCGGTGACGGCACCACCGTGGCGCTGATCGGTGCGAACGGCGCCGGCAAGACCACGCTGCTCCGGATCATCACGGGTGAGCTGAAACCCGACAGCGGCGCGGTCGCCCGAACGGGAGGGCTCGGCATCATGCCGCAGTTCGTCGGCCGGATCCGGGACGCGTCCACCGTGCGCGACCTGCTCGTCTCGCTCGCCCCGCCGCGGATCCGGGACGCGATGCGCGCCGTGGACGAGGCCGAGCTGGCGCTGATGGAGAACGACGACGAGAAGCACCAGATGCGGTACGCCACGGCGCTCGCCGAGTTCGGCGACGCGGGCGGCTACGACATCGAGCCCGCCTGGGACCAGTGTTGTCAGGCGGCGCTGGGCACCACCTACGACGGCGCCAAATGGCGCGAGGTGCGCACGCTGTCCGGCGGCGAGCAGAAGCGGCTCGCCCTGGAGGCGCTGCTGCGCGGCCCGGACGAGGTGCTGATCCTCGACGAGCCGGACAACTATCTCGACGTCCCGGGCAAGCGCTGGCTCGAACAGTCGCTGCGGGAGAGCCAGAAGTCGGTGCTGCTGGTCTCGCACGACCGCGAACTGCTCGCCCAGGCCGCCGACCGGATCGTCACGATCGAACTCGGCGCGGCGGGCAACACGGTCTGGATCCACGGCGGCTCGTTCGGCACCTACCACGAGGCCCGGCGGGCCCGGTTCGAGCGCTTCGAGGAATTGGGCCGGCGCTGGGACGAGGAGCACGCCAAGCTCAAGGCGTTGGTCCTGATGTACAAGAACAAGGCGGCGTACAACGACGGTCTGGCCTCGCGGCTGCAGGCCGCGCGGACCCGGCTGCGCAAGTTCGAGGAGGCCGGGCCGCCGCAGAACATCCCGCGCGAGCAGGACGTCAAGATGCGGCTGCGCGGCTCCCGCACCGGCAAACGCGCGGTGATCGCCGAGGCGCTGGAACTGACCGGCCTGATGCGGCCGTTCGACGCCGAGATCTGGTACGGCGACCGGGTCGCGGTGCTCGGCTCGAACGGCTCGGGCAAGTCGCACTTCCTGCGCCTGCTCGCGGCCGGCGGTACCGATCCCGAGGTCGAGCACGAACCGGTGGGCGACACGGTGATCGCGCCGGTGGCGCACACCGGCCGGGCCCGGCTCGGGGCACGGGTGCGGCCCGGTTGGTTCGCGCAGACGCACGACCACCCCGAGTTCGCGGGCAAGACGCTGGTCGACATCCTCGGCCGGGGCGACGAACACCGCAGCGGGCTGGGCCGCGAGGGCGCCGCGAAGGTGCTCGACCGGTACGAACTCGCCTACGGCGCCGAGCAGCCCTTCGACACCCTCTCCGGCGGCCAGCAGGCCCGATTCCAGGTGCTGTTGCTCGAACTCTCCGGCGCCAACCTGCTGTTGCTCGACGAGCCGACGGACAACCTGGACCTGGTCTCGGCCGAGGCGCTCCAGGACGCGTTGGAGGCGTTCGACGGCACCGTGCTCGCGGTCACCCACGACCGGTGGTTCGCGTCCTCCTTCGACCGCTTCATGGTCTTCGGCCAGGACGGGCGGGTCCGCGAGACGGACGGCCCGGTATGGGACGAGGGGCGCGTCGAGCGCGCCCGCGGCTGAGCGAAGCAGCCGGGTGGGGGCGGGTGCCGGGAACCGGAATGACGTCGGCGGGCGCTCTGCCCTACGGTTCGGCGGATGCATCCCCACTTCGACGCGGCGAACGAATCGAACGAGCCGACCGGATCGCCCGACCCGAACGACGTGATCATCCGGTGCAACGACCGTCCGGCCATTCGAATTCGCCTGCGCGACGCGGTCAGCCCGGACGACGAGGTCGCCGCGCGCTACACGGCATCGCGGCTCGTGCATTACACCGTCGAGATCCAGGCGCCCGGGATGGCCGCGCATCTCGATCGGGTGGTCGCCTGGACCGGCGAGGCCAGGGAGATAGACGGCTTCCTGACCGATCTCGCCCGTGACTTCGGCGGTTGGGACGGCGAACGCCGCTGGCACACCGACGATCACGACCTCACCGTCACGGCGGCCTTCCGGTCCGGCGGGCGGGTCGAACTGACCTGGGAGCTGCGACCGCGGCGGATGGGCGGCTGCGGCTGGGCGGCCTCGGTGACCCTGGTGGTGGAGGCGGGCGAGCAGTTGGCGGCGCTCGCGGCGGACGTCCGCCACTTCCTGTCCTGTCCGGGCGGATGAACGGACCCCGAATCGACCCCGTGCGGCGCGCGCCGGCCCGGCTCGTCGGGTCTCCGACTCATCCGTGCTCGGTGAAGGCCGCGGCGATCGCGTCGCGGTCGCTGCCCGAGGCGATGAGCAGGCGCAGCAACACCCGTGCCTTGTACGGGTCGAGCAGACCGGCGTTGAGCAGACCGCGGCGTTGCAGGTCGGTTTCCGAGCCCGGCGCGCCGTAGGTGTGCCGCAGCACGGAACCGGCGCCGGTACGCGAGGTCAGTACGACCGGGAAGTGCGCGGCCAGTTCGCCGAGCACCGGCGCCAGCCCGGCCGGCACGTGGCCGACACCGAATCCGGCGACCACCAGGCCCCGTTGGTCGGTCGGGAAATCGGCGAGCAGCGCGCCGTCGTCGTCGAGGGTGACCGTGTACAGCGCGACCCGGGCCGAGGTGAGCGCGGCCGGTTCCGGGATCGGCAGCGGCGCGTGTACCGGCGGTGTGGCCAGGATCCGTACCCGGCCCTCGACCACGACCCCCAGTGCTCCGGTGTCGGGCGAGCGGAACGTGGCGGTACTCGTACTGTGCGTCTTGCGCACCCGGCGCGCGGCGTGGATCTCGTCCCCGAACACCACCAACGCGCCCAGCCCGCGCGCCGGTTCGGCCGCCGCGACCCGGGCGGCGGCGAGCACGTTCGCGGGGCCGTCGGGCCCGGCCAGTGTCGGGTTGCGCATCGCGCCGGTGAGCACGAACGGCTCCGGGTGCGGCCAGACCAGGTCGACGAGGTAGGCGGTCTCCTCCAGCGTGTCGGTGCCCTGGGTCACCACGACTCCGGTCGCCCCCGCGGCGACCGCGCGCGAAGCGGCGGCGACCACGTCCAGGACCTGAATGAACGTCAGACTCCCGCTGGGCACCGCCTGTACGTCCTGCACGTCGAGTGCGACACCCAGATCCGCGAGGCCCGGCACGGCGGCGGTCAACTGCGCGCCGTTGAGGCGGGCGACGACCGTACCGGCATCCGTGCCGACCGCACCGGCCATCGCGATCGTGCCTCCGAGTGTGAACAACGCGACGCTCATCGGCGGAGTCTCCTCATCGATACCTTCAGCGAACGCCGCCAAGGTAGCCGCCCCCGACGTCGGCCGATGGCCGGCGCCGTCCCGAGCGACACGCGTGCGTCGTCGGCGTCGCCGCGGACGCGGTGGGCCGGGTTCGAACACCGGGCCCGGACGTGCAGCGACCCCGAGGGACGGAGGTCCACTCGGGGTCGCCGGGGGATTTCTTTGTTGCCCTGTCGCCGTCCACTGTCCGGCGGTGCCGCGTGCCGTTCGGCCGGTGGTGACATCGTCCGGTCGGTCCGGATCGTGCGTCGGGGGTCACCGTCGCCGTCACCGGGTGAGCAGCTGCAGGTTCCGACGCATGCGTACCGATTCGACCGCGGCGGCGCTCTGCACCACCTCGTGGGCCACCCGCTCGGCACGCCGGGCCTTGGCGGCGGCGCGCCGGGTGCGCAGGGCCGTCATGACCAGGCGGTCCTGCTCGGCACCGGCGAGAAGCTCCTGCTGACGGGTCTTGTAAAGCTCGTACTCGATCACTGTGTCCACCTTCTGTTACTTCGACCCGGTCTCCCCGGCTCGTGGTAACAGCTTCTCGCCCCAGTGGGGGTCCGGACATGAGGCGGATGCCGCATCTATCCCGCCCCCCGAACCCGGCCCGATACCTAAGCCGCGCCGAGGAGCCCTAAGGCGAAGCAAGGCGGAGTAAGGCGGAGTAAGGCACCCTCTGAGGCCCCCGAGCCGGCCCGGTCCGCGGGGCCGAGCGGCGGTGCGGGTGCGGCCCGTTGCGACGGGTGGGCGGCCGGCCGGGCGATCGATCGTATGCGGAGGTATACCGCCGATCGGCGCGGCGGACAACCGCCGTGGGCGGGGTCCCGGCCGACCGAGGCGGGCACGCGCGCGGACGCGGCCGGGAGCTATGCGTCGGGCGGGGCGACGGGTCGAGGAGCGGCGATGGCGGTACCGACGCGTGTCGGGCGGGGCGCGATGCGGCCGAGATCGGCTCCGCCGTGCCTTCCGGGGCGGCACGCGGGCTCGACCCCGGGCCGGCCGCCGTCGCCCGGCCCGCGAGGATGGCGGTCATGGCGTCAACCGTGCTCGCATCGCTGACCGTGCCCTGGATCTCCACCGCGCACCGGATGGACGTACTGCGCTGTGCCGACCCGCCCGAGGGCTACATCGTCACCACCGCCTTCGTCCTCGCGTTGGACGGCCTCGGGCGCACGCTGCTGACCCGGGTGGACCGCCCGGGACGCGGCTGGGAGGTGCCGGGCGGGCACCTGGACCCGGGGGAGACTCCGGTCGGAGCGGCGGCGCGCGAGCTCGCCGAGGAGGCCGGGCTGCGGGTGGCCGCCGAGCGCCTCACCCTGTTCGGTGGCCAGCGGATCACCCTCCTGGACATGCCGCCGGCCGACTACCGCTATCCGCGCCGGACATTCCAGGCGTTCTTCACGGTGCGGCTGCCGGATCCGGGCGTGCCGACCCGGCCCGACCCCGGGTCCGAGTGCGACGCGGCCGAGTGGGTCGAGCCGGCCGAGGTGGCCGCGCGCTGCCCCGGCGCGGCCTGGCAGGCGCTGCACGCTGCGCTGCTCGGCTGAGACGGCCGCCGCGGCCCGGCGCCGTCGTACGGCCCGGGCGGCCGTACGGTCCCGCCCGCCGATCCGGGGTCGCCCGACGTCGACGGCCCGCCCCGCCCGCCGATCCCGGGCCGCCGCACCCCCCGACTTCGCACCGACCCGAAACGGGCTAATCTGCACCGATGATCACCGTCTCCACCGCCAACGTGAACGGCCTGCGTGCCGCCGCCGGCAAGGGCTTCACCGAATGGCTGAACACGACCGAGGCCGACGTGGTGTGCCTCCAAGAGGTGCGGGCCACCCCCGACCAGCTCGCCGACGAGGTGCGCGACCCCAAGGGTTGGCACGCCTACTACGCCCCGGCGACGGCCAAGGGCCGGGCCGGCGTGGCCGTGTACAGCAGGGTCGAGCCGACCGCGGTGCGGATCGGGTTCGGGTCGGCCGAGTTCGACGCGGCCGGGCGGTGGATCGAGGTGGACCTGCCCAAGGTGACCGTGGCCAGCCTGTACCTGCCCACGGGCGAGGCGGAGACGCCCAAGCAGGAGGAGAAGACCCGGTTCATGGCCGACCTGGTCGCGCACCTGAAGGTGATGCGGGCGACGGCGGCGATCGGCGGGCGCGAGTCGTTGGTGTGCGGGGACTGGAACATCGCGCACACCGAGCACGACATCAAGAACTGGAAGGGCAACGTCAAGAAGTCCGGCTTCCTGCCGGAGGAGCGGGCCTGGCTCGACGCGTTGTTCGGCGCGGCCGGCTGGCACGACGTGGTCCGCCGGATCCACCCCGACGGCCCCGGGCCCTACTCGTGGTGGTCCTACCGGGGGAAGGCGTTCGACACCGACGCGGGCTGGCGGATCGACTACCACGTGGCGACCCCGGCCCTGGCGAACGCGGCGGTCACCGCCGTGGTCGAACGCGCCGACACCTACGCGGAGCGCTGGTCCGACCACGCGCCGGTGACCGTGGCCTACGACATCTGAACCGCCCGAGGCAGCCGAGCCCGCAGCGATCCCGGCCCGGCCCGGACCGCCCGCCGGCCGAGCCGGGCCCATTCGCGGGGCCGGAGAGGGATCTGCCCGCTCGGCGCCCGGTCAGGGATCCGGTCGCCCCGCCCCGATCAGGAAACCTGGCGCGCCGGGACCCGATCGGCGAACCGGACGCACCGGACCCGGTCAGCGACCCGGGCCGGGTCGGCCCGAAATCGTGCCCAGCGCGTGCCCGAGCCGGGCCAACCAGGCCGCCTCCGGCCCCCGCGCCGACGGATGCGCCGCGCGGAACCTGTCCCAGTCCGGCACCGACCAGGACGCGACCTCGCCCGGGGCGACCGGCACCCCGCCCACGACCCGACCCAGCAGCTCCCGGCGCAGCCGGGTGTGCGGCGATTCGGCGAGCAGGACCGCGTCGTACAGGTCCTTGGCGAAGACGCCGGCCTCGGCCGCGTCCCTGCGCAACCAGCGCAGCTTCCAGGCCAGGGACAGCGCCCGGCTCGCCGCCGGCGCCACCACCGGCGGCCCGCCGCCCGCGCGCGGGATCGCCGTCCAGCGCGCCGGCTCCGGCACCCACTCGTCGAAGGCGTAGTCGACCCGGATCGTGCCTTCCGGCAGCCCGTCCGCACGCCAGGGGACGATCAACCGCACGCCGCGCGCGCCGTCGCCGTCGCCGTACGAACCTCCACCCTCGGAGTGCGCGCGACCGGCGTCCAGGACCACCCCGGCGCCCGCATCGGGGCACCTCGCCAGGGCCTCGACGAGTTCGTGGTGCGGTGACTCGCCCACGTCGGCCCACTCGTCGTCCCACTCGGCGTCCCACCGGTCGTCGTACTCGTCGTCGTACGGGTCGTCGCAAAGGGTGTCGACCTGTACCCACGCGGTGCCCTCGGGCGGTGGGCAGGCCCGGATGCCCCGCGTGTCGAACTCCTCGTCGCACCACAGGTCACCCGCGCCCGCGCCCGCGAACACCTCGGGCCACTGTTGGACCACGGCACGCTCCGGGACGTGCGGGTGTGGGCGATCCGGCCGGACCGGCCGGATCGGCGAGGGCGACACGACCCAGTCCAGATCACCCGGCTCGCGCGCCGCCGCGCCCAACCACGCGATCAACGGCATGCTTCCGCGCAGCACCAGTGCGCCGGCCGAGGGGCCCTCGGTGCACAGCCGCAGTGCGTGCTCCAGCGCCCGCCGCCGAGCGGCCCACCAGCGCCGATGCTGCGTCGGATCGGCGAACGTCGGTGCTTCGATCCCGCGCCCGCGATCGGAGGCCGGGCCGTTCGGTGTGCTCGCGGTCACCCGCTCACCCGCTCACCCGTTGCCCGGCTCACCCGCTCACCCGCTCAGCCGGGCGGTGGGGCCCGCGGTCGCCGGGTCGTCGGTCCGGTCCGTCGTCATGGCGAGTGCCGAAGTGGGTTGGCTCCAGCGGGACTTCTTCCGGCAGCGCGCGCAGCACCAGTGTGTGGTCGTCATCGCCATCAGCTCGGCCATGCGCTCCCGTGTGACGTCGTCGGCCGGGGTGTACACCATCATCCGGGTCTCCGGCACGCTCGGCAGCAGCTTGGTGCCCGCGAACTCCATCCGGCCCAGCTGGTTGTGCATGATCCGCTTGACGTGCCGATTGCCCGAGCCGACCTCGCGGCGCGCCCACAGCCGGGCGAACTTCGGACTGCTGCTCGCCAGGCGTCGCACGAACGACTCCCACTCCGGTTCGCCTACGTGCCGGGCGAACGAGGCCTGCAACTCGGCGACCATCCGCGGTTCCTCGAAATCCCGGTCGAGGAACGGATTGCACGGGTCGGGCGACATGAACGTGGCCCAGATCACGTTGCGTTCGTCGGCCGCCTGCTCGACCAGGCCGGGAAACAACTTGTGGTACGCCTCGTTCCAGGCCAGTACGTCGTACCGGGCGTTGTACACGGCGGCCGGATTCGGGACCAGGCCGTCCAGGATCTCCTGGATCTCCACCGGCAACGTCGTCCCCGACGGCGCCTCGATCTCCCACGGCACCTGGGCGAGTCGGTACAGGTGGGTGCGCTCGGCCGCGTCGAGCCCCAGTGTGCGGGCCACCGCGTCCAGCACCTGCACGCTCGCGTTGATCGGACGGCCCTGCTCCAGCCACGTGTACCAGGTCACCCCCACACCGGCGAGCATCGCGACCTCCTCGCGGCGCAACCCGGGGGTGCGCCGGCGCAGGCCCGGCGGCAGGCCGACGTCCTCCGGGGTCCGGCGCTCGCGCCGGCTGCGCAGAAATGCGCCCAGTTCGGTGCGTCGGCTGGCGGTGTGGGTGCTCATCCGGCCATCCTCGTGCCTGCCGTGGTTCGCTGCCAGGTGCTCTCGGTACCAGGATCGACAGGCTCTCGGCAACAGGACCACACTGCCCGCACGCTCCTGGCATGACCACCACGACCGCGGCGCCGGACACGGCGCGACGCGCCCATCCGCTCCTACTGACCGCACTGCTCACCGCCCAGTTCATGGCGTTGCTGGACACCTCCGTCGTCAACGTCGCCGGCCCCACGATCCGTACCGACCTGGACACCAGCGGCGCGGGACTGCAACTGGTCATCTCCGGCTACACCATCGTCTACGCGATGCTGATCGTCACCGGCTCGCGGCTGGGCGGTCGGCACGGCTTCCGCCGGGTGTTCGGCATCGGCCTGGTCGTCTTCACCGCCGCGTCGCTGCTGTGCGGCCTGGCCTGGGACGACACCTCCCTGATCGCGGCCCGCGCGATCCAGGGCGGCGGCGCCGCGCTGATGGTGCCGCAGGTGCTCAATCTGATCCAGGCCACCTACGCGGGCGCCGACCGGGCCCGGGCGATGGGGCGGTATGCGGCGACCATCGCGGGCGGCATGGTCGCCGGCCAGGTGTTGGGCGGACTCCTGGTCAGCGCCGACCTGTTCGGGCTGTCCTGGCGGCCGGTGTTCCTGATCAACATCCCGGTCGGGATCGCGCTGTACGTGCTCGCCCGGCGGGTGATGCCGGCCGGTGGTACCCCCGCGGCACGCGGCCTGGACGTCCCGGGCCTGGCACTGCTCGCTCCCGCGCTGCTCGCGCTGGTCGTCCCGCTGGTGATGGGGCACGAGTTGCACTGGCCGACCTGGGGCTGGTTCAGCCTGGGCGCATGCGCCGTGCTGTTCGGGCTGTTCGCGATCGTCGAACGACGCGCGGCGGCGCCGCTGATCCCGGTCGAGCTGCTGCGGGTGCCGGGTGTGGTGGCGGGGGCGGCCACGCTGCTGTTGGCGATGACGGCATTCGGCGGGCTGATGTTCGCCACCGCGTTGTACGTGCAGAGCGGGCTGGGCTACAGCGCGCTGGAGGCGGGGCTGACCTTCATCCCGTCCTCGGTCGTGTTCGCGACGGTGTCGCTGCGGTGGCAACGGTTGCCCGCGGCCTGGCATCGGCGGTTGCCGATGATCGGGATGCCGATCGGTGCGCTCGGGTTCGCGGCCACCGCGTGGGGGTTCGGCAGCGGACAGCCGCTGGCGGTGCTGCTCGCCACGATGATCCTGAGCAGCTTCGGACTGGGCGTCGCGTACAGCCCGGTGATGATGCTCGCGCTGCGCCGGGTTCCGCTGCCGCGGGCATCGGACGCGTCCGGGCTGATGGTGACGATGATCCAGCTCGGGCAGGTGCTCGGGGTGGCCGCCTTCGGCACGCTCTACCTGTCGGTGGGTGCCGACTTCCACCACGCGGGCGAATTGACGGCGTGGACGATCGCGGCGACGGCGCTGGCCACCACCGTGCCGGCGGCCCGGTTGGCTCGGTGATCGGGAGCCGGGCCGGCGGGTCGATGAATGAGAGCCGGGCCGGTCGGGTCGGTGCTCGGGAGCAGGAAGCCGGGGCCGGGAGCCGGCTCGTTCATTTCGGTCGGTGCTCGGGGCCCGGTTCCTCAGCCGGTGTTCGCCGCTGCGTCCGCCGCGTCCTGGGCGGCCAGGACGCGGTGGCCGTGTTCGACCGACCAGGCGCCGAGTGCGCGGAACGGGACCAGCAGGGTCTCGCCGAGGTCGGTCAGCGCGTACTCGACGCGCGGCGGGGCCTCGGCGTAGGCCCGGCGGATCACCAGGCCGTGGTATTCGAGTCGGCGCAGCGTCTCGTTGAGCACCTTGGCGCTGATCCCGCCGATCTGCGCGGCCAGCGCGCCCGGCCGCATCGGGCCGTGGGCCAGGGCGTAGACGACCACGCTGTTCCAGCGGTTGGTGAGCAGGTCGAAGCCGATCCGGGCACGGCAGTCGGCGACGAACTCGCCTTCGTGTTCGGTCCTGACGTGCTCGCCCTCGCGTCGGGTCACCTCGTGCTCGCCTTCGCGTCGAGTCGCGTCGTACTTGCCCCCGGGCTCGGTCATGGGTCCATTGTGGCCCGGTCGATGGTTACCGAATGGTGTGGATCGGCCCGCCTAGCTTCGAGGGGTCGGAGACGGCGAGGGTCGGGGACGACCTCTCGAAGCGAGCGGGGTGGCTGCGGTGCGAATCGGAATTCTGGGTGCGGGCAACATGGCGGGCGCGTTGGGCGCCAAGTGGGTCGAGGCCGGGCACGATGTGCTGATCGGGGCACGATCGGCGGAGCGGGCGCAGGCGTTGGCGAAGCGGATCGGGGCGCGGGCGGGCGGTTTCGCCGAGGCGGCCGAGCACGGTGACGCGGTGTTGGCCTCGGTCGGGCACGCCGCGACCGCCGAGGTGATTCCGCCGGTGGCGGGCCTGTTGGTGGGGAAGGCGGTGCTGGATTGCGCGAACCCGATCGTGCCGGGGCCGGGGGGCCTGATGTTGACCACCGACGGCGGGCCGTCGGCGGCGCGCACGCTCGCGAACGCGGCGCCGGGGGCGCACGTGGTCAAGGCCTTCCATCTGGGCGCGGCCGAGCTGTGGGCGGGCCCGCACGCGGCGGGACTCGCCGTGCCGCTGTGCGGGGACGACCCGAACGCGCTCGCCGTGGCGCACACGTTGGTCGCGGCGCTGGGCGCGGTGCCGCTGCCGGTCGGCGGGTTGGATCGGGCGGGCTACCTGGAGGCGACCGCGGCGATCGTGATCGGGATGTGGTTCGCCGACCAGGACCCGCGGACGATGTTGCCGGCGGCGGAACACGCGCACGGGTAGGGCCGCGACGTCGTCCCTACGGGCCCTCGCCCAGGTACTCGATCAGGACCGGCACGTGGCTGTGGTCCGGATCGCGGACGGCGGTGAGCAGGGTGAGGCGGCCGTCGCCCGCCCGGGCGAGCAGCGCGGCGCGGGCCGCGTGCGCGGGTGCGGTGTCGAGTTCGTCGCGGTAGCGGGCGCGGAACACCTCCTCGGCCAGGCCGCCGGCGTGCCAGGCCCGGCGCAGCTCGCTGGAGGGGGTCAACTCCTTGGGCCACGCGCCGACATGCGCATCCGCCTTGGCGATGCCCCGCGGCCACAACCGGTCGATCAGGACGCGCAGGCCGTCGTCCGGATCGGCCGGCTCGTACACCCGGCGCACGGTGATGGTGGGTCCGCCGGTGGTGTCGCGCCGAGCCATCGTGCCTCCCGCTCGTGTGGTGATCGGTGGCCTGTACCCGGCTCGGGGCGATCTCACCGCGGGGCCGGCGCGGCGCCCGATCCCGGTGCGGGTTCAGTACGCGATGCCCACCGGTCGGCGGTAGGTCGCCGGGTCGTCCAGGACCGCGAGCATGCCGTGCGCGAGGTCGGCCCGGGCGATGGTGCTGCCGCGCGGGACACTGCCGCCGATGTGGGTGCGGTAGGTGCCGCGGCCGGCGCCGTCGGTGAGCTTCGGTGGCCGCATCGTGGTCCAGTCCGCGTCGCTGCGGGCCAACTCGGCCTCCATCGCCGCCAGGTCCGCGTACACCGCCTTGAGCGCCGCGCGCAACATCGGGATCAGCGCGCCGCGTACGAACACCGAGTCCTCGCGCGGCGTCGGGCCCACCGGCGCCGCGCTGATCGTCACCACGCGTCGCACGCCGGTGTCGGCCATCGCGGTCAGGATCGCGGCGGTCGCCGCCGCCGCGATGGCGGGGCTCTTGCGATTGCGTGGTCCGATCCCGGACAACACCGCGTCGCGGCCCTCGATCGCCTCGTGCAACTCGGCCGGGTTCGTCACGTCCGCCCGCACGACCTCGATGTTCGGGTGTTCGAAGGCCGGTCGGGACGGGGCCCGGACCACGGCGGTGATCTTGTGTCCGGCGGCTGCGGCGTGGCGCAGGACGTGTTCACCGGTGGCACCGGTCGCGCCGAGGACGGTGAGCCTCATATCTGCCTCCCGAGGTGGGTGAGTGTTCACTCACCCTTCCATGGTGAATACTTGCTCACCACTACGTCAAGTCCGGGAGACGGACCGCCCCGAATCCCCTCGGAGCCACTCGAAACCCCCGGATCGCACCGCCCACGACGAACGGACGACCGCCTCGATGCCGCACTCGCCCCGCCCGGAACCCCAGCGGCGGGAGCCGCAGTCGGCGCCGACCCCCGGACGGCGCCCGGCCGTGCCCACCCGGCAGCGGATCCTGGACGCCGCCGAGCACCTGATGCGCACGCTCGGCCTCGCGCGGACCACGACCAAGGAGATCGCCCGGGCCGCCGGTTGCTCGGAGGCCGCGCTGTACAAACACTTCACCGGCAAGGAGGAACTGTTCGTCGCGGTCCTCCAGGAGCGGCTGCCGCCCCTGGGCCCGCTGCTCGCCCAACTGGCCGAAGAGCCGGACGAATCCGATGGGTTCGGCGGCTCGGGTGGCTCGGTGGGCTTCGTGGAGGCCGGCGGCTCCGGTGGTTTTGATGGCTCCGGCGATTCCAGTGGCTCCGGTGGGTCCGTGGAGTCCGGCACCGACCCGGTCGAGCGGCGGCTGGCCGCGATCGCGAGCCGCGCGGCCGAGTTCTACGAGCAGAGCATGCCGATCGCCTCGTCGCTGTTCGCCGAACCCGCGCTGCTGCACCGCCACCGCGAGGCGCTGCGCGGCATCGGCGCCGGCCCGCACGTCCCGCTGCGATTGCTCGCCGCCTACCTCACGGTCGAACGCGACCGGGGCCGGATCGACCCGGACACCGACCCCGAGGCAGCCGCCGCGATGTTGCTCGGCGCGTGCTACCAGCGGGCGTTCCTGCGGCACTTCATGGGCATCGAGGACGGCCCCACGGTGGCCGAGTTCGCCGCGAGCACGGCCCGGACGCTGATCCGAGGCATCGCCGCCCGCTCCTGAGCGCGGCCGAGGCCGGGCCGGTGCGTGTCGCGGGGCGCGCCGCGTCGGTGTCGGTGCGCAGTGCGACACTCCGATGAGGAAGGTGGGCCGCGATGTCGGACCCGGCTCCTATCGTGCGCGTATGGAATTGAAACAAGAGATGATCACGATCGACTGCGCCGACCCGGGCACGCTGGCCGCGTGGTGGGCAAACGCACTGGGCGTGGAGATCGCCCAGGACTTCGGCGAGTTCGTGATGGTCGCGGCCCAGCCCCTGGTCCTCGGTTTCCAGCAGGTCCCGGAGGATCGGGCCGGCAAGAACCGGCTGCACGTGGACTTCTCCACACCGGACCGCCCGGCCGCGGTCGAGCGCCTGGTGGCCCTGGGCGCGACGGTGGTGGCCGAGCGCAGTGCACCCGGCCTGAACTGGACCACGATGCAGGACCCGGCGGGCAACGAATTCTGCGTCTCGGGCTGACCGACGACCGGCCGCCGGCATCGATGGGGACCGTGACCGGTCCCGGTCGATGTCGGCGGCCGTGTTCGTTCGTGGGCGTGCACGTCTGCCGCGTGCACGTCCGCCGCGTGAATGGCTGCCCCTTGCCCCAGGCGCCGCATCTCGGGTCGCCCTGATTGCGCCGCGGCCTTCCGGCGCCCGTCGCGGCACGGTCCGTTCCCGCCGCGGCCCATCCGAGGCATGACCCGCGGCGCCGCTCACCTTCGGGTCAGGGGTGGGTGCGTAGGTAGCGACCGCGGGGGAGTTCGGTGACCAGGACCGGTTTGCCGTGGGCGGGGACGGTGGTGCGGCGTTCCTCGGTCATGCCCAGCTTGCCCATCACCGCGAGGGATGCGGTGTTGTCCACGTGGCAGATGGAGATCAGGCGCGGTACGCGGGCGTACTCGAATGCGAAGCGCAGTACCTCGAAGGCGGCCTCGGTGGCGATGCCGTGTCCCCAGTACGGGCGGGCCAGTCGCCAGCCGATCTCCACGGCGGGCATCACCTCGGGCAGGAACTCCGGTACGGCCAGGCCCACCCAGCCCGCGAGCGCACCGACCGGGCCCGGGTCGGGGGTGCGCAGCTCGACCGCGAAGAGGCCGAACCCACGGGTCTCCCAGGTGAGTTCGTATCCGGCCAGGGCGGCGGCGCTCTGCTCGGGGGTGCGCGGCAGGCCGTCGCCCACGTAGCGCATCACCTCGGGGTCGGCGTTCATCGCGGTGAGCTCGGGCAGGTCGTCGTCACGCCAGCGGCGGAGCAGGAGACGGTCCGTTTCGATCATCGGACCATCCTGCCCGACGCGGCGGGCGGCCCGTTCGGATCGACCCCGCCGTGACCCCGGCCCCGCCGCGCCGCTCGCCGCGCCGCTCGCCGCGCCCCGCGGCGAGCCCGCGTCCGCGCTCGGCTCGGCGCTTGGGTCGAGGTCTGGGTCGAGGCTTGGCCCGGGGCCCGGGCCGGCATTCGATTCGGCGCCCCGCCGGGCACCCGCTCGGCATGCGATTCGGCACCCGCCCCGCTTCCGGATCGGCGCTCGAATCAGGGTTCAACGCCATGTCCGATTCCCGCCGGACGACGGGCTCGTCATCACGCACAGTGGAACCCGGAAGCACCTGTGACCAGTGCACACGGCAACCGGCCGGTGCCCGCGGCGACCGCCGCGGCCTCGACGAAGGAAGCGCTCATGACCGTCCACACCACCCTCGACAGCCCCCTCGGCGAGCTGCTGCTGATCGGCGACGAACGCCCCGACGGCACGCTCGCGCTGGCCTCGCTGTCCGTGCCGGGCCAGAAGGGCGGCGCCGCCGTGCCCGCCGATTCGCGCCCGGCCCCGGCCGCGTTCGCCGAAGTGGTCCGCCAACTCACCGCCTACTTCACGGGCGACCTGCGCGTCTTCGACCTGCCGACGGCGCCGCGTGGCTCGGCGTTCCAGGAACGCATCTGGGCCGCGGTCGACGAGATCCCGTACGGCACCACCACCACGTACGGTGCGATCGCCGAACGGGTGGGCACCTCGCGAGCGGGGGTGCGCGCGGTCGGTACCGCGATCGGCGCCAACCCGCTGCTCCTGATCCGGCCGTGTCACCGGGTGATCGGCGCGGACGGCGCGCTGCGCGGGTACGCCGGCGGCCTGGACCGCAAGGAGTACCTGCTCGGCCACGAAGGCGCCCTCCCGGCACAGGTGCGGTGAGCGCCGTGGACACACTGTTCGCCGCCGAGCCGGCGACCACCACGGAACTCGCCGCGCACGTGGACGAGCACGGCCACGCGCTGACCCACCGGATCCTGGACCCGGACACCTGCCGCGAGATCGCCGAGCTGTACGACCGCCCGGAACTCTTCCGGGCCACCATCGACATGGCCCGGCATCGTTTCGGCTCCGGCCGGTACCGCTATTTCGCCGCGCCCGTGCCGGAGCCGATCGCGACGCTGCGCGCGTCCTGCTACCCGCACCTGCTGCCGATCGCCCGCGCGTGGGCCGCCCGCCTGGGTCGGCCCGCGCCCTGGCCGGACACCCTGGACGAGTGGCTGACGATGTGTCACACGGCGGGCCAGACCCGGCCGACGCCGATCCTGCTGCGCTACGGACCGGGAGACTGGAACGCGCTGCACCGGGACCTGTACGGCGACCTGGTCTTCCCGCTCCAGGTGGTGATCGGCCTGGACGAGCCCGGAGTCGACTACACCGGCGGCGAGTTCCTGATGGCCGAGCAGCGATTTCGGGCCCAGTCGCGAGGCACCGCGATCAGCCTGCCGCAGGGGCACGGGCTGATCTTCACCACCCGGGACCGACCGATCCGTTCGGCCCGCGGCTGGTCGGCGGCGCCGATGCGGCACGGCGTCAGCACCGTGCACACCGGGCTGCGCCGCACGCTCGGCCTGGTCTTCCACGATGCGGCGTGAGGTGATGTACACGCTGATCGGACCGGACGGGCGGCCCTACCGCAGCACGACCCCCGGCACGCTGGGCGGCACCACGAACGGTCGGCTGTACGGGCGGTTGGACTGCCGCAGTGCGCTGCGGGCGATCGCGCGCGGCGGCTATGTCGCGAGTCGGGTGTTCTTCGCGGACGAGGCCGTCGCGGTCGCCGCCGGGTTCCGGCCGTGCGCGGTGTGTCTGCCGGCGGCCTACGCCCGTTGGAAGGGCCGCCCGCCGGCGCCGCACACCGACACCGAACTGGCCGCGCTGTTGGGCCGGTTGACCGGCTGCCGGACTCTGGCGATAGGGCACGGGCGAGACCGCGCCTCGACCGCGGCTGCGCATGCGCTCGCGGCGGCCTGGCCGGGCGAGGTGACTGCCCTCGTCTCGTGGCCGGAGCAGGCCGCGTCGTGGCTGCGCCCGGCGTTGCGGCTGACCGCCCAGGCTCCGGACGCGTGGGTGGTGGCGGGTGCGGCACCGGGCTGGGCGGGCATGCGGGACCGGCTGCTGCGCAGTACCGATTGGGATCCGCAACGCACGTACGCCTTCGCCTCGTTGGCGGACGCGATCACCGATCCCGATCGGGACGACGGGCCGTGGTGGGCGGCGGCCCGGCCGGGTTGAGGACGGCCGGGTCGAGGTGGCCGGGGCGGGCGGTGGCGGGATCGACGCCGGCTACCGTTTCGCGTACCGGATCCGCTCGAACGGCCAGTGCTCGGCCAGCCACGCGGAGACCTCGCGGTAGACCGGCTCGTCGAGTTCGGCCCGATCGGCCCGAACCCAGGAGCGCACCGAGGTGACGGCGGGGTCGTCCCGGTCCGGGTGGATGTAGACGCAGCCGATCACGTCGTAGTCGCCGGCGTTGCCGCCGTTGTCGAGCACGGTGTAGGTGAAGCCGGTGCGCCTGGTGAAGTCGTCGGCGTGCCGGACCAGATCACGCAGATTGTCGTCCGCGGACAGCCCGTCGAGTGGTGGCCAGTGGCGACCGGCGAAGCCGGGGGTGGCCCGGATGTGCTCGATGCTCGACGACCACGCGGCCAGATCGGCCCGGTTGTGCCGGGCGGCCAGTGGCTCCAGTCGAAAGGACGGGGTGCTCGGCGGCGCGGGCACGACGAAATCCGTCGGGACGAAGGTGGGTTCAGCCATGCGGGGAGCCTACGCGGGCCGGTGGGGCCGATGGGGCCGGGGGACCGCGGGTTGATTGCCTCCGATGGCGGGCGCGGCGGGTTCGCGCCACCCCGCGGGTGGCGTGCGGCCCTGTCCGGGGTCGGCACGCGGAGACCGCCGTAGCCGAGCCCCTCGACGTCGGCTGCCACCTCGCGTACCGCGCCGGCCGGTTGCCCGTCGACCACGACGGTCCACGGGTTCGACCGCGACGGCCCACGGGCCGAGTCGTGCGGACCTCGCCCGTCGGGCCGGGACCCCTTCGGTCGGTGGCGTGCGGGCTGGGTCAGACTTCGTGGTCATGGACACCCAAGCGGACGGCCACGCAGGCACCCATGCGGACGGTCACCGGGACGGCCTTGCGGACAGTCACGGAGGCACCCGAGCGGACGGTCGTGGAGGCACCCATACGGGCGGCCCCCCGGACCGCCTTGCGGAGAGTGCTGCGGATCGCCGGACCGACGGCGGCGCGGACGGGGGAACGGATCGGGAAGTGGTAGGCCGGTTGACCACCGCTGCCGGGGCGTTGTTCTTCGATGGCGAGGGACGTGTGCTGCTCGTCGAGCCCGACTACAAGCCGGGGTTGGAGTTTCCCGGCGGGATCGTCGAGCCGGGGGAGTCGCCGTGGGCGGGCTGTGTGCGGGAGGTTCGGGAGGAGTTGGGGATCGTCCTGGACGGGCCGCCGAGCCTGCTCGTCGCACAGTGGGTGGCGCCGGTGGACGGCCACCGGGGTGGGATGCGCTGGTTGTTCGACGGTGGCGTGTTGACCCCGCGTCGACTCGCCGGAATCCGGCTCCAGGCCGACGAGTTGCGGGCCTGGCATCTGCTGACCCCGGATCGGGGTGCGGCGGCGATGCCGGCGGAGCGGGCCCAGCGGTTGTGGGCCGCGCTGCGGGCGCGTGACAGCGGTCGGCCGATGTATGTGGAGGCCGCGACCTGATCCGCGCGCCGACCGGGCGATCGAGCGCCCGCCGCTTGTTGTCCGCTCGTCGCCCGCTGATCGTGCGTTTATGGCGGCAGACCCATGGGGCAACCGGCCCCGGACGAGCCGCCGGTCGCGCCGGTCAGCCCTGCGGCGCGTCGTTCGTCACGACCGTCGCGAGTACCTCGACGAGCGGGATCGGCGCGGCATCGGCCGGCGGCGGATACACCAGCAGCGTGCCGTCGGCCGCGACGCCGAAGCAGCCGCCGGCGCGGCCGGTGCGCGCGGCCTCGTCCGGGTCGAGCACGATCGGCGGCCCCGCGACCAGGGTCGGGGTGTCCGGGGTCAGGCCGGCCCGGAGCACGGCCGCGCGCAAAGCGTGGGCCCGACCCGGGTGCGAATTGCGCAGCCACACCTCCCGAGCCGGTACGGCGCCGCGCTCCAGGAACGGCCGGCCCGCGCGGTCGAGCGAGAACAGGTCCAGGACCGGTCGACGCCGATCGACGACGGTCGGCCGTCGGCGGAAGAGCCGGGCCGGCCCTCGCACGGGCGGGTAGCCGATGACCGGCAGCCCCGGGACGCCCCGGCTGTCGAGCTCCGCCGCCGTCGCGGCCAGGAGGATCTCGATGCGTTCGATGATCCGGGCCCAGTCCGCGGGTCGACTCGCGGTCGGTCCCGTGCCGGCTTCGGCCGCCGGGTCCGCCGGCCGCCGCCGCTCCGCTTCGATGCGGGCGTCGAAGTCGCTCATGGCGGCAACCTACCGGCGCGAACCCGGCGGCGGGCGGGCGGCGATCGACGCCGACGGGTCGGCGGTTCGGCCCACCCCGGTGCGGAGGTCCGACCCGCTCGCCTCGCAGGGGCTTCACCGGCCTGCTCGACCGTCAGTCCGGCCACCTCCGGCCCTGGCCGAACGGCAAGCCACTTTCCTTGCGAACAACGGTGTCGAGATGAAAATTGACGCCCCATCAGCCTTGTCGATTGGCAGAGGTCGACGTATGTTCATGCCCAACAGGAAGGGGGACCCGTGGCGATCCCGGCACCCGAGGACACCTATGACAAGGTGCTCCAGGCGGCAGAGGAACTGTTCGGCGAACAGGGCTTCGCCGGCACCTCGCTGCAGGCCATCGCCGACCGGGTCGGGGTGACCAAGGCCGCCCTCTACTACCACTTCCGCACCAAGGACGAACTGCTCGACGCCCTCCTGCGCCCGGCCCTGAACGATCTGGACCGGGTGTTGGAGGTCGCCGAGAGCAGGCGCGGCAGCACCGCCCGCCAGCGCCTGTTGTTCGAGGGCTACGTCGACTTCCTCATCCGGTATCGCACCCTCGCCGTCATCCTCGACCGGGACGTCGCGATCGGACGCCACCCCGCCATCCAGCCCCGACTCGCCTCGATCACCGCACGGGTGCGCGAAGTCCTCGACGACGTCGACGACTCGATCGAGTACCGCGTGTCCACGGCCGTGGCAATGGGCGGCATCTATTCCGCCGTCGCCGCCTTCCCGGAACTGCCCGACGACGAACTCGCGCGCATCCTGCGCGGCGTGGTCCGCAAGCTGCTGGGCCCACGCCGCAGGGCGCCGGGCCCGGTCGCCGGGACCTGACCAGCACTCCGCACCCACCACCACCGGCCCACCATCGGTGGCCGGTACGCAGCACCGCAGCACCGCACCACCGCGCTTCCCGGCACTCGTCCCCGGCCGGTTCCCGCGGCGACCTCGCACACCCTCCGGCAACGGGAGTTCCACCATGACGTGTCCGGTCCTCGACCACGGCTTCGACCCCACCGACCCCGACCTGTACACCACGCGCATCCCGCTCGACGAGTTCGCCGAGCTGCGCAAGACCTCGCCGGTGGTGTGGGTCCCGCAGACGCCCGAGGTCTCCAACTTCGGCGACGACGGCTACTGGCTGGTCACCCGGCACGCGGACGTCAAGGAGGTCTCCACCAAGCCGGAGATCTACTCGACGAACAAGAACACGGCGATCATCCGGTTCGCCGAGGGCATGGACATGAGCAACATCGATGCGCAGAAGCTCATCATGATCAACATCGATCCACCGGAGCACACCCGGCTGCGCAGCATCGTCCAGCGCGGCTTCACGCCCCGGGCGATCAACGCGCTCCAGGCCGCGCTGACCGAGCGGGCCGCTCAGATCGTGCGCGACGCCAAGCTCAAGGGCTCGGGCGACTTCGTCACCGAGGTCGCGTGCGAGCTGCCGTTGCAGGCGATCGCGGAGCTGATCGGCGTACCGCAGGAGGACCGCAAGAAGATCTTCGAGTGGTCGAACAAGATGCTCGGCTACGACGACCCGGAGTACGCGGAGTCCACCGAGGTCGGCGCGCAGGCCGCCGCCGAACTGATGTTGTACTCGATGGGCATGGCCGAGGAGCGCAAGGCGTGCCCGGCGCAGGACATCGTCACCCGGCTGATCACCGCCGAGTCCGACGGCAGCCTGTCCTCGGACGAATTCGGTTTCTTCGTCCTGCTGCTGGCGGTCGCGGGCAACGAGACCACGCGCAACGCGATCACCCACGGCATGCTCGCGTTCTTCGACAACCCCGACCAGTGGGAGCTGTACAAGGCGGAGCGGCCGGAGACCACGGCGGACGAGATCGTGCGCTACTCCTCGCCGGTGATGTCCTTCCAGCGCACCGCGACCCAGGACACCGTGCTCGGTGGCCAGGAGATCAAGGCGGGTCAGCGGGTCGGCATCTTCTACAGCTCGGCCAACTACGACGCCGACGTGTTCGAGAACCCGATGAAGTTCGACATCACCCGCAACCCGAACCCGCACCTGGGCTTCGGCGGCGGCGGTCCGCACTTCTGCCTGGGCGCGTCGCTGGCCCGGATGGAGATCAACCTGATGTTCAACGCGATCGCCGACGCGATGCCGGACATCAGCAAGGCCGCCGACCCCCGACGCCTGCGACACGCATGGATCAATGGGATCAAGGAACTTCAGGTGAACTACACGGGCAAGTAGCCCACCGGAACCCGGTCGGGTCACATGTTCGTGACCCGACCGAACACGACGGGCGCCGTCCGCTACGGGAGCAGCGGGCGGCGCCGTCATGCCGTCGGAGGGGGCGGCTCCGCGCGGAATGGATCACGACTCGGTGAAGGACGCCCGTTCGGGTGGTTCGGGGGCGTAGCCTCCGCGGCATCCGACTGTGGGGAGTCCCGTGAGCAATCAACCGCCGCCGCCGCGTCGACGGATCGGCAACCGTGTCGTGGGGGCATGTGTTGCCATCGTCCTGGTGATCGGCGCCGCCGTGTTCGTGGCAAGTCTGGTGCAGGGAAAGGAAGACGGCGAAGCGGCGGGTCCGGCATCGGCCGGGCGGCCGGACTCCTCGCCGGCCGATGGGAGCCGCTCGCCCACCGATGCCAGGTTCGTCGCCGAACTCGGCCGCTCCGCACCGCAACTCGTGGACGGCAAGGCCGACTTGGGCGTCCTGTTGAGCATGGCCAATGTGGCCTGCGGGTGGGTGCAGATGGGCAAGGACCGGGAAGAAATCGCCGGCCGCATCATGGGCGTCACCTACACCCACGACGAGGCCCTGGCCATCACCAACGCCGCCATGACCGGCTACTGCCCGAACAGAGGGCGCAAGTAGGGACGTGGGCCGGCGGGCGACATGTGGGTGCGGCGTGCAAGGGTGACTGGTTCAAGATCATGGATCGGGACCAGGGGTGCGACGTGGGTGGCGTTGACGAGGGCGTGTACGTGCTGCGGAATGTGCACAGCGGGCTGGTCCTCGAAGTCGAGGGAGGGCGGACCCACAGCGGGGCCAATGTGTGGCAGGGCGTGGAGGACGGTTCGAGCGCGCAGCACTGGCGGATCACCGCCGTGCACGCGGGCGGTGCGGTGTACCACGTGGAGCACGTGACCAGCGGGAAGCGGCTGGACGTGACCGGGGCCTCGGAGGAGAACGGGGCCAACGTGCAGCTGTGGCGGGCGAACAACTTCGGCGCGCAGGAGTGGATCCTGGAGCAGCACGCCGACGCGCCGGGCCGGGTCACGCTGGTCAACTACGTCAGCGGGCTGCTCCTGGAGGTGGCGGACGGCAGCACCGAGCCCGGCGGCAACGTGCGGCAGTGGGAGGACACCGACCGCGCCTCGCAGTGGTGGGCGCTCGAACCGCGCTGACCGTGCCGCCCGGGCCGGCTGGGGCGCGCTGACCGTGCCATCCGGGCCGGGTGACCGTGTCGTGCGAGACGGGTGACCGTGTCGTGCGAGACGGGCCGGGGCGCCGCCGGCCTGCCTGGCAGTGGGGGCGCTCGAACCGCGTCGACCGTGCCCGGGGTGCGACGGCCCTGCCGGGCGAACCGTGCCGGCTGTGTCGTGCGAGACGGGACGGCCGCCGCCGGCCCGCCTCGCGTTGCGACTATGCGGCGGCGACCACGTGGGTGCGTGCGAGTGCCGGGGCGACCGGGCGCGGGCGGGCAGCGGGGCGGACGAAGACGAACAGGCGCAGCACCACGAACCGGCCGATCCCGGCCAGGCCGGACGCGCCCAGGTAGACGCCCTGTTCGACCAGGACCCCCGCGCCCGGCGCCGCCGCGTGCAGGCCGAGCACCGCGGCCGTGGTGAACAGGTAGGCGACCAGCGCGCTGAGCGCCGACTGGCCGTGGGCGCGCAACCCGGCACGCCCGCCGCCGAAGGTGAACCGGCTGTGCAGCTCGGTGGCGGCCACCGTGGAGACCACGGTCACGAACGCGTTGGCGACCGCGATCGGCATCGTGCCGGAGAGCACGACCAGCGCGCCCGAGGAGGCGATCCCGGTGCCGCCACCGAAGACCACGAACCGCGCGAACGCGGCGATCGAACCGGACTTCCCGGCCCTGCCGCCGGCTGCGTTGGTGTTCTTCCCCGTGGTCTTCATGTCCTTCAGCCTAGAAACGAATGAGGCCAGAGACGTTCCTGATTCACCCGATGCGCGCGAGGTGTTCGGCAAAAACACGGCGGTTCGCCGAAGCCCCTCTCCCGCTTGGCCTCCGGGCACCCCGTCCCTCGCTTCGGAACGGCCGTGCCGACCCCCAGCCTGCTGGAAGACCGGCGCCCGGCGCACCCGATTTTCGCCCGCGCGACGTGTCCGCACGGAACGGTTGTGGGGCCGCCCCGGGCCGGTTCGCTCGGAGGTCGTTCGCTCCGCCCGCACCGTCCGCTTCGGTCCCGCTGTGTCACGCCGCGCCCCGCCTTGCGTCGCACCGTGCCGCCCCGCCCACTCGATCCGCTTCCTTCGCGACCGAGGCGCGGGCATGCGACGACCCCGGTCGGTGCGTCGGGACGCGGGGACCGGGGTCGGGCGAGCGCGGTGTTTCCTCGGGGGCCGTACCCCCGCCAAGTCCCGCCGGATGGAGCCTAGTTCGCCGAGGTGAAGACCAGGGCGGCGTTGTGGCCGCCGAAGCCGAAGGCGTTGGCGACGGCGACGTTCAGGGGGCCCACCCGGGGCTCCTTGGCGACCACGTCGAGGTCGATGTCCGGGTCCTGGGAGTCCAGGTTGAGGGTGGCCGGGATGACGCCGTCGCGCAGCGCCGACACCGCGGCGACCGCGGCGATCGCGCCGGCCGCGCCGCACAGGTGGCCCAGCATCGACTTGATCGCGGTGACCGCCGCGTGCTTACCGATCGCCTCGGTGATCGAGGCGGCCTCCAACGCATCGCCCCCCGGCGTCGAGGTCGCATGTGCCTGGATGTGGTCCACGTCCGCGGCGGCGACGCCCGCTTCGGCCATCGCCATCCGCAATGCCCGGACCTGGCCCGGACCGTACCCGGCGGTGATGTGGTTGGCGTCCGAGGTGACCCCGGCGCCGGCCAGGTACGCGTGCACGGAGGCGCCGCGTGCCGCCGCGAAGTCGGCCCGCTCCAGGACCAGCAGCGCGGCCCCCTCGCTCATCACGAACCCGTTCCGCCCGGCGTCGAACGGACGCGACGCCGCGGCCGGGTCGCCCTCGTAGGTGGACAGCGCGCGGGCCTGCGCGAAGCCCGCGATCGGCAGCGCGCCTATCGTCGCCTCCGCGCCACCCGCGATCACCACGTCGGCGCGGCCGAGTCGGATCAGGTCCAGGGCGTACGCGATCGCCTCCGAGCCCGACGCGCACGCGCTCACCGGGGTGTAGGCGCCGGCCCGGGCGCCGAACTCCATGCTGACCTGCGCGGCCGGTCCGTTGGGCATCAGCATCGGCACGGTGTGCGGGGACACCCGGCGCACGCCGGACGCGGCCAGCACATCGTGCTGCGCGAGCATCGTCATCGCACCACCCATGCCGGTGCCCACCACCACGGCGAACCGTTCCGGCTCGACCGTCGGCGCGCCCGCGTTCTCCCACGCCTCGCGCGCCGCCACGAGTGCGGCCTGCTGGCATCGGTCCAGCCGCCGCGCCCGGACCCGGTCGAGCACCGTCTCGGGGCAGACCCGCATCCGTCCGGCGATCCGCACCGGCAGGTCGGCCGCCCACGCGTCGGCCAGGGCTTCGATTCCCGACTCGCCCGCGAGGAGGGCCGCCCACGTGGACGGTACGTCCCCGCCCAACGGCGTGGTCGCACCCATCCCCGTCACCACCACATCGGTCTTGCCGAGCGTCATAAAACGCACCCCAGCTCTGTCGAAGCATTGTGGAAACACGACACGGGTGGCCCACGCGCGCTCGCGTATGGGCCACTTGATCCGCAACGCTGTCAGGGAAAAGTCGGCGGGCGGGTATCGACACCGATAAAGAGGACGTCCTATTACTTGTGGAGTCCCGACAACCGACCGGTAACCGGCTCAGCCCCGCAAATACGTCAGAACGGCCAATACCCGCCGATGATCGTCGGCCGCGGGGGGCAGATCCAGCTTGGTCAGGATGCTCGCGATGTGCTTGGACACCGCCGCCTCGCTGACCACCAGGGCCCGGGCCACGGCCGCATTGGAGCGCCCTTCGGCCATCAGCGCGAGCACCTCGCGCTCGCGCGGCGTCACCCTGGCCAGCGGGTCGCGCCGCCGGGCCAGCAGCTGGCGGATCACCTCGGGATCGACCACCATGCCGCCGCCGGCGACCCGCTCCAGTGCGGCCATGAATTCGGTCACATCGCCGATGCGATCCTTGAGCAGATAACCCGTACCCGCCCCGTCGCGAGCGTCCAGCAACTCGTCGGCGAACGTCTGTTCGATGTACTGGCTCAACACCAATACCGCCAGGTCCGGACGCGTCCGCTGGAGCTCGCGGATCGCCCGCAGGCCCTCGTCGGTGAAGTCCGGCGGCATCCGGACATCGGCGATCACCACATCCGGGGCGTGCGCGTGCACCGCCTCCACCAGCGAGGTACCGTCGCCCACCGCCGCCGGCACCTCGTGTCCGAACCGCTCCAGCAGGCCTACCAGACCCTCGCGCAACAACACCGAATCCTCCGCGATCACCACCCTCAACCGCCGCACGGTATCTCCACTCGCACCAGGGTCGGCCCGCCGATCGGGCTCGACAACAACATCCGACCATCCACCGCCGCGACCCGGTCGGCCAGCCCCGTCAAGCCCGAACCGGCAGCCGGGTCCGCGCCGCCGCGCCCGTCGTCGGCGACCTCCAGGACCAGCACCCCGTCCCGGATCCGCCCATCCACCCGGCAGCGCTCGGCGCCGCCGTGCCGGGCGGCGTTAGCGAGCGCCTCGCACACCGCGAAGTACGCCGCCACCTCCACCGAGGCGGGCAGCCGCGACACCTGCACGTCGGTGTCCACCGGCACCGGCGAACGCCCCGCCACGTCCCGAATCGCGGCGGGCAGCCCGCGCTCGGTGAGCACCTGCGGATGCACCCCGCGGATCAACTCGCGCAACTCCGCCAGCGCCTCCCGGGCCATCGCGTGTGCCTCGGCCACCTCCCGAGCCGCCCGCGAATCCGCCGGCAGGTCCAATGCGGCCAGCCCGAGCTTCATCGTCAATGCCACCAGGCGCTGCTGCGCGCCGTCGTGCAGATCCCGCTCGATCCGTCGCTGCTCGGCCTCGAACGCGTCCACCAGGCGGGCCCGCGAGCGGCGCACCTCGGTCAACTCGGCGTCCCGCGAGCCCAGTACCGCGACCGCGACCGCCGAGCGTGCACCCGCCCACGCCGCGATCGGATAGGCCGCGACCGGCAACAACACGAGCCCCGCGAAGACCCCACCCACCGATGCCCACGGCGTCGCGGTGGGTTGCCACGGCGCGCTGAGCAGCACACCGGGAATCCCCACCGCGACGAACAACACCGCCAGGTCCACCCATCCCAGGGTGAGCACCGACAACGCGCCCCAACCCACCTCGCGCCACCCGGCGGGCTCGCGCAGCGAGGACCGGTTCGGCCGCGCGTCCGGCGCCACCAGGCGCAACCTGCGCCGCTCGAACGGTCCCGCCACCGCGACCAGGACGGCCAACACCAGACCCGCGCAGAGCACCGCCGCGACCGGCCCGACCCGGTCCCAGGACGCGGCGATCCCACCCGCCGCGACGCCGCCGGCGACCCCGGGCACGCCGCCCGCCAGCAGATACGCGATCGAGCGCCACGGCCAGGCCGAGGACAGGAAACCCACCGGGCGCGAGGTCAGCGCCTCCAATACGTTGCGAGGAATCACCGCTCGACCGTAGCCGGCACCCGAACCGCTGTCGGTAGTGCCAGGTGGAGTGTTCGAACCAGACCTGGCACCAATGCGCCGACCCCACCCGGCGACTTGACTCGACGCCGTGACGAACCAACCCGGCGCCGCACCGCGCCACCGCGCAGACCCGTCCGAACCTTCGCCACCCGGCGCCGTGCCGCGCGAGCGCGCGGACCTGTCCGAACACTCACCCGGCGCCGTGCCGCGCGACCGCGTTCGGCACCCGGCCGCGACCCGCGGCGGCGGTGTCGCGGTGCGGCTGCGCGACGTCACCCGGGTATTCCCCACCGGCGGCGAACCGGTCACCGCGCTCGACGGGGTCGATCTGGACATCGCCGTGGGCACGATGACCGCCGTGATGGGCGCCTCCGGCTCCGGCAAGTCCACCCTGCTCCAGTGCGCCTCCGGCCTGGACCGACCCACCTCCGGCCTGGTCACCATCGCCGATACGGTCACCCGCGACCTGGACGAGCGTGCGCTGGCCCGGCTGCGCCGTGAGCACATCGCGTTCGTCTTCCAGACCCTCAACCTCGTCTCCGCGCTCACCGCGGAGCAGAACGTCGCACTTCCGCTGCGGCTGGCCGGCCGGCGCGCCGACCCGGTGGCGGTGGCCGAGGCGTTGGCCGCCGTGGGGCTGGCCGATCGTGCCCGGCATCGACCCGACCGACTGTCCGGCGGTCAGCGGCAGCGCGTGGCGATCGCCCGAGCCCTGATCACCCGGCCCGCGGTTCTGTTCGCCGACGAGCCGACCGGGGCGCTGGACAGCACCGCGTCGCGCACCGTGCTCGGCCTGCTGCGAGCGCTGGTCGACGAGTACGGCCACAGCGTGGTCATGGTCACCCACGACCCGGCCGCCGCGTCCTGGGCCGATCGGGTCGTGCTGCTCGCCGACGGGCGCGTGGTCGACGAACTCGCGCACCGGGCCGACCCGCAGACGATCGCCGCCCGGGCGGCGGCGGCCGAGGGGCAGGCGTGAACACCCTCGCCACGCTGCGCGAACGCGGCATCGCGGTACTGGGGTCGCTGCTCGCACTGGTCGTGGGCACGGCGATCCTCACCGCGAGCGCGCTGATCCTGCTCACCGGCGATACACCCGTGCCCGAGCGCTACGCCGGCACCCCCGTCCTGCTGCAGAGCACGCATGGTGCACAACGGGACGGCGCGTTCGCCGAGCCCGCGCCGTGGTCGCCCGAGCGCACCGCACGGCTCGTGCGCGAACTGGCCGCGATCCCGGGGGTGCGGGCGGTGGTCGCGGACCGATCCTTCTACGCGCAGGCCCTGTCGGACGGGCGACCGGTGGGCGGGTCGGACCGGGACGCGTGGGTGGGCCACGGGTGGTCCGGTTCGACACTCGCGCCTGCTCCGCTGGTCGCCGGGCGCGCTCCGCAACGCGCCGACGAGATCGCCGTGGACGCCGGACTCGGGCTGCACCCGGGCGAGTCCGTCACGGTGCTGACCGCGAGCGGGCCTGCCGCGTACACCGTCAGCGGCACGGTGCGCGGTTCCGGCTACTACGTCACCGACGAGCGGGCCGAGGCATTGGCCCCCGGCGTGCGGGTGCTCGGCCTGCACCTGGCCGACGGCGCCGACCCGCGGGTGGTGGCCGCCGCGGCGCGCTCCCTGGCGTCCGCCGACGCGCGCGTGCTCACCGGCGCCGACCGGCGCGACCTGGCGCCGGCCGCGGATCGACGCACGTCGTGGATCGGCGCCCAGGTGATCACCGTGTCGGCCGTGCTCGCGGGCTTCGTCACGATCCTGGTGGTCGCCGCCACCTTCGCCTTCGGCGTGCTCACCCGGCGCCGCGAACTCGCCCTGCTGCGCGCCATCGGTGCCGATCCCGGTCGGGTTCGCCGCGCGTTGTACGCCGAGGCGCTGGTGTTGGGCGCCCTCGGGTCGGCCGCCGGTGTGCTGATCGGCGTGCTCGGCGCACCCGCGGCGGCCGCCGCGCTGGTGGACGCCGGCTTCGAACCGATCGGATTCGCGATCCGGATCCCCGCCGGGATTCCGGCCGCGACGTTCGTGGCGGGCGTGGGCACCGCGCTGGTCGCCGTGTGGTCGGCGTCCCGGCGAGCAGGTCGGATCGATCCGCTGGAGGCGCTGCGCGAGGCGACCGTCGACGAGCGGCCGATCGGGCGGGTCCGTCTGGTCGCGGGCATCGCGAGCGTGGTCCTGGGCGGCGGCTGCGCGCTCGCGAGCGCGTTCGCGGCGCCGACCGAGATGATCACCTGGGCGTTGGCCACGGCGGTCGCCTCGATCACGGGCGCGACCCTGCTCGCCCCGGTGTTCGTGGCCCCGTTGGCCCGCGCGCTCACCCGGCCGTTCGTCCGCCGCGCGGGCGCCGGCGCGCTGCTGGTCCGGGAGAGCGCCTGCGCGGCCGTGGGGCGCACCGCCTCCACCGTTGCACCGGTGCTGGCCACGATCGCCTTCGTGGTGCTGATCACCGGCAACACCCGCACCGGCGCGGAGGCCTACGCGGGCCACGCGAGCGCGACGACGCGCGCGACCGGCGCCGTGGTCGCGCGCGGTACGCCGGGCCTGTCCGACGCCGCGGTGGCGCGGGTGCCCGGCAGCGCGCTTCTGGTCGGCACCGTGTACGCGGGGCCGGCCGAGATCGCCCTCGACGCGGCGGGCATCGACCCGGACGCCTTCGTCCGCACCCACGACCGGCTGGACCTCGTGCGAGGCACGCTCACCGACCTGGTCGGCCCGGACACCGTCGCGGTGACCACCTCGACTCTCGCGGCACTCGGTCGAATCCCGTCCCAGGGCGCGGAGTTCACCTTTGCGGACGGGCGGACCCGGACGTTGCGCATCGTCGCGGTGCTCGAGGACGGCGCGGTCCCGCACGGCGTACTGCTCGCTCGGGAAACCCTCCGGGCACACGACCCGGGCGCGCTGACCGAGGTGGTTCATCGCACCGACGGGCCGGCGATCGGGCGCGGCGACCGTGCCGCGACCGCACTCGGTCTCCGGGAGACGAGCGTCGCGGCGTACGCGAGGCGGGCGGACGCCGAGGAGGACCGGCTGATCGACATGTTCACCCTGATGCTGGTGGCGACGACCGCCGGCTACACCGCCTTGGCCATCGGCAACACGCTGCTCATGGCGGGCGCCGGCCGGGTCGCGGACTTCCGGGTGCTGCGACTGTCCGGGGCGACCCGCCGCCAGGTGTTGTGCGCGGTCGCGGGGGAGACGACGCTCGTGGTCGCGCTGGGTGTGCTGCTCGGCAGCCTGGTCGCGGTGCCGTCGTTGTTGGGGATGCGGGCCGGGCTCGCGGGCACGCTCGGCACGTCGGTGCGCCTGGTGGTGCCCTGGGCGCCGGTGACCTGCGCGATCGTGGTGTGCCTCGGAATCGCCCTCGCGGCGAGCGTGCTGCCTGCCCGACGGGCGATGCGCGGGGTGGCGCCGTGAGTGCGAGCCGGGGCGGCCCGGCACGTTGACTCCTGTGCGGGCTGTGCCGCCGGCATTATGGGCCATTTCGTTCCGATCGACCCGGCCTTTCGGGAAATTGCCGAAAAGCCGGCGAACCGTGGCGACCATGGGCATTTGCGACCCCGTCCCCCGACCTCGATCACAGGGAGACCGCCATGGCCTGGTACCCCGGAGCCACCAAGCGCGAGCTGGAGCCGGAATCCGACGCGCAGCCCGCCATCCGCCCGACCCAGTTGATCCTGCACTCGATCGCGGCGCCCTGGTCCGGGGAGCGGATGTACGAGTACTGGCGCGACTCGACCAACCTCGAATCGCACTTCGGCTGTGCGTACGACGGCGGGCTGTGGCAGTACATCGGCACCGAGACCCGGGCCGACGCCAATGCCTCGGCGAACCGACGATCCGACGGCACCGGCGCGGTCAGTTGCGAGAGCGCCAGCAACCTGGAGCACACCGACCCGTGGACCGACGCCCAGGTGGACAGCCTGATCCGGCTCGGAGTGTGGATGCACGAGCGGCACGGCCTGCCGCTGCGGGTGTGCCGGGCCTGGGACGACCCCGGCTACGGCTACCACCGGCTGTTCGCCAAGTGGTCCATCGACGGCACGGCGTGCCCCGGCGACGCGCGCGTGCGGCAGTTCCACGACCTGGTCTTCCCGGGCATCGTGGCCGGAGCCGGCGGCACACCGCCCGTCGACATCCCCGCCCCGCGCCCCGCCGTCGACCTGGTCGAACTGGTGGCCGCCGCCCGGTCCGACCCGGGCCGCGAGGGCACCCCGGTCACCTACGTGGGCACCCGCATGGTCGAGAACGCCCTGGTCGCCGAGGGCCTGCTCGCCCGCAACCTGGCCGACGGCCACTACGGCACCGCGACCGTGAAGGCGTATGCCGAATGGCAGCGCCGACTGGGCTACAACGGCGCGGACGCGGACGGCATCCCGGGCCGTCGGTCACTGACCCGGTTGGGCGCCAAACACGGCTTCACCGTCGTGTGAGCGGGCCGGGCACGCGTCGCCGCGCGGGCCTCGCACGCCCCGGCGGACGCGCGATCGTCACACGCCTAAGCCGGTGCACGGGTCTCACCCGCGTGGGTCGATGCGTGGGGGTCAGATGCCTCGGTCGGTGGCCACCAGGAGGGCGGTGACGATCGCCATCAGCGACCACACCAGCCACGTCCAGGCCATCGCGTCGTACACCGCGCTGTACAAACCCAGGATGGTCAGCAGCACGAGGGTGCAGACCACCATGCCCCGACTCTGTGGACCGTACGTACGGATCATCGTCGCCTCCACCTCGGAGCCCGGGAACAACCGGTACCCGGCACGGTAGCGCAGCAGCTCACGACACGGACAGAGCGTGGCGGCCGGCAACCGCGTGGCGCGGCGGGTCGGTGCGCCGCGTTCGGGTGGACCGGCAGCCGCCCGAGTGCGCGGGGGTCATGGCATCCCCGCGCACCGTGCCGCCCGTTTCACAACACCAGCAGGTCGAAGAGCCGATCCAGGTCGGCCGCCGGATTCGCGGTCAACCCGCCGTGCACCGGACCGGGCTGCACGATGGTGCTGCGCGGCGCGGTCAGCCAGCGAAACCGCCGGCCGACCGGCTCGGCCCCGGGCGCGCCGGCCGCTTCGCTCCCCGCACATACGAGTTCCCACGCGGCGAGCACCGCGCGCGCCTGGGTGACGTCGGCGTCCGGGTCCAGCGCGCACAGCCTGGACTGTTCGACGTGGGTGCGCGCGCCCAGGAAGCCGAACGCCTGGCTGTACAGCGCGACACCGACGTTCAGGCACTCGCCGCGCTCCACGCGCGGCACCAGGCGGATGATCGAATACTCGAAGAACTCCCGTTGCGCGATCATCGTCATCACTTGAGCCAATCCGGGCGGTTCGACGGTTGTGCCGCGCCCTGCCGCGCGATCGTCTCGGGCGCGATGTCCGGAAGCCATGCGCGCGGTGCGGCGGCCCGGGCGAGCAGGTGCGCGATGTACGCCTCGCGCAGCGCGTCGGGGCTGTCCAGGCCCAGCGCGCGCTCGGCGTCACCGGACTCCAGCCACTCGTCCGGGACCAGCGCGAGTACCTCGGTGAGCAACTCGCGGGTGATCCGGGGCGCCAGTTCGGCGTCCGCCTTGAGCAGGCCCGGACCGCCGAGCGCGGCCAGCACGTGGTCGCCGGCGTCGAACGCACGCGTCGCGGCGGACTTCGCGGCCTGCCACGCGTGGTGGAACCACAGCGCGGCGCCGTGGTCGATCAGCCACAGCCGGCCGTGCCACACCAGCAGGTTCGGATTGCGCCAGGAACGGTCCACGTTCGAGGTGAACGCGTCCAGCCACAACACGCGCGCGGCCAGCTCGGCGTCCGGCTCCCACGTGGCAGGGGTGAAGTCGGCCGAGCCCGGCAGGAAGTCCATCCCCAGGTTCAGTCCGGCACTGGCCCGGACCAACTCCTGGACCTCCTGGTCCGGCTCGCCGCGCACGATCACCGGATCCACCTCGACCCGCACCAGGGCGGGCACCGGCAACCCGAGCCGGCGGGCCAGTTCGCCCACCACGACCTCGGCGACCAGCACCTTGGCACCCTGCCCGGCACTGCGGAACTTCACGACGTAGGTGCCCAGATCGTCGGCCTCGACGAGACCGGGCAACGAACCGCCCTCACGCATCGGCGTGACGTAACGAATGGCATGGACCAGGGGAAGCATTCCCGAACAATGCCACGGGGCGCACGGGGAAAAACACTCGCCCCATCGGGCCCGGGGCCGACACCCTGGGCCGATGACCTCCGCCGACCGCGTCCTGGTGCTCGCACCGCGCAGCACCGACACCGATCGTGCCCTGGTGGGCGCCGCGCACCGTCGCGGCCTGCCCGCACGCCGGCTGCACACCTGGCGTGTCCCCGAGGACCTGGTGGGTGCCCGAGCCCATCTGTACGCCGGCCCGCTGTTCGCCGACGCGATGGCACGCGAACTGGACCTGGGCCTGCTGGAGGCGCCCGAGGACTGGCCGGCCGAGCTGCCGTGCGAGCTGACCCGTCGGGAGATCACCGCGACCACGCTCGCGCACGCGTGGACGCTGCGCAGGCCGATGTTCGTCAAGCCGCCCAACGACAAGTCGTTCGCGGCGCGGGTGTATCGCGACGGCACCGAGTTGCCCGGAAGCGACGCGGCGGACCCGGACACGGTGGTCCTGGTCAGCGAGACGATCGCCTTCTTGACCGAGTTTCGGCTGTTCTGCCTGGACGGGACCGTGCGGGCGGCGTCGCGCTACGCGGTCGGCGGCGACCTGGGCGTCGCGCCGATCGACGAGTGCGCGCAGGGCGCGGACGCGCTCGCGTTCGGCGCCGACGTACTGGCCGCCGCCGGGTCCCGGCTGCCGTCGGCGATCGTGGTGGACGTGGGCACGACCGACCGGGGCTGGGCGGTCGTGGAGGCCAACGCGGCATGGGCCTCCGGAGCCTACGCGAGCGATATCGACGCCGTTCTGGACGTCGTGTTGCGCGCCGGTGGGCCGCGTGGGGAACACAAAGAGCGCGACACGTCGTTTCTGCGACACGCCCCCGTCGTTCGGCATCGGGCCTGACGGGACAATGGGCCACCCGGATCCGACCGGATCCCCGTTTCCCTGGACGTGACACGCGTGAGTTCGCCGGAATCCACCTCGGCGCCGATCGGCGACCTGTTCATGCGGCTGGCCAAGCGCATCCGGGTGCGCGCCGGACGTGAACTCGCCCCGCTGGGGCTGACCCCGGCGCAGGCGCATGCGATGAAGGTGCTTGCGCACGCCGACGAGCCGTTGCGGATGGCCGATCTGGCGGCGCGGTTGGAGATCGTGCCGCGGTCGGCGACCACCGTCGTGGACGACCTGGCCGCGCGGGACTTGGTCCGGCGCAGCACGTCCGAGTCGGACCGGCGCTCGACGCTGGTCGAGTTGACCGAGCTGGGGCGGGCCGAGCTGCGTCGGATCCGGGCGATCCGGCAGGGTGCGGGTGCGGCCGTCTTCGATCGGCTCGGCGAGGCGGATCGGGCCGAGCTGTTGCGGCTGTTGCAGTTGGTGGACCGGGAGTTGGTGGACCGGGAGGCTTCGGATCGGGAGGCGTCGGGCTCGGAGGGGCCGAGCTCGGAGGGGGCGGGCCGGCACGGGCCTTCTTGCCCGCCGCGGGGAGTGGGGTAGGCGCCGGGCCGGCGCGGGTTTACGCCGACAGCGATTCCGCCCAGAGCGTGAGGTGCTTCCCGTGATCGCCGCGGGTGGGCAGAGTCGAGCCCATGAGAATTCTGATTCTGGGTGGTAGCGCTTTCGTCGGCCGCGCCGTCACCGACGCCGCGTCGGCCAGGGGCTGGGACGTGACCGTTTTCAATCGCGGACGGCACGAACTCCCGGTCGGCGTAAGGTCGTTGGTTGGTGATCGGACCGCCGAGGGCGGCTTGGCCGCGCTCGCCGACGGTGAGTGGGACGTGGTCCTGGACACCTGGAGTGCCGCGCCGCGCGTGGTCCGTGACTCGGCCGACCTGCTGGCAGGTCGGGTCGAGCGGTACGTCTACATTTCCAGTTGCTCGGTGTACGCCTACCCGACGCCCGCCGGGTCGGGCGAGGAGGCCCCGCTGGTCGAGGCCTCGCCCGACGACGGTGACGACGTGGCCTATGCCAGGGCCAAGCGTGGCGCCGAGATCGCCATCGAGCAGGCGTTCGGCGACCGGTACGTGCATGCACGCGCCGGTCTGATCCTGGGCCCGCGCGAGAACATCGGCCGCCTTCCGTGGTGGCTCAACCGGATCGCCCGCGGCGGCCCGGTCCCGGCTCCTGGGCCGCGCGAGGCGCAGATCCAATACATCGACGCCCGCGACCTGGCCGAATGGACCCTGGACGCGGCCGAGGCGGGTCGTAGCGGCGCCTACAACCTGATCGGCCCGACCGGCCACACCACGATGGGCGAACTGCTCGACCTGTGCGTCCGGGTCACCGGTTCGGACGCCGAACTGCGCTGGCTCGACCCCGACACGATCCTGGCCGAGGGCATCGAACCCTGGCTCGAACTGCCGATCTGGCTTCCGGCCGGCGAGCTCTACGACAGCATCCACCGCCGGGACGTGCGCAAGGCACTGGGCGCCGGCCTGCACGTGCGCCCGGCCGAGGAGACCGTCGCCGACACCTGGACCTGGCTCCGCTCGGTGAACGGCGTCGTGCCCCAACGCCCCGACCGCCCGGTGGTGGGCCTGCCGGCGGAGAAGGAGGCGAAGTTGATGGGGAGCTGAGCGCGGTCGTTCGGAACGGGGGCGGGGCGGGGGCGGAGCGCGCGCGGGGGCGTGGGTTGGGACGAAGGGGCGCTGTGGGGGTCGCGGAGAGCGGGGCAACGCGGAGGTGACCGTGCGGCGCGCCGGAGTCCGGCGTGTGGCGTTGCCGCGTGTCGGGCGTCTTCGGCGCCGGCTCGCGACGCACCACCTTCACCCCGTCGGTCCCGCCGACTCCGGAGGTCAGTGGCCCCGGGGCGCATACATGATCACGCCGACGCCGACGAGACAGATCAACGCGCCGGCGACGTCGAAGCGGTCCGGGCGGTAGCCGTCCAACGCCATCCCCCAAGCCAGAGAGCCGGCGACGAAGACACCGCCGTACGCGGCGAGGATGCGCCCGAAGTTCGCGTCCTCTTGAAGGGTGGCGACAAACCCGTACGCACCCAGAGCCACGACACCCGCACCGATCCACGCCCATCCGCGGTGTTCACGAGTGCCCTGCCACACCAGCCACGCGCCGCCGATCTCCAGAACGGCAGCCGCCAGGAACAGAGCGATGGAACGGAAGATCGTCACGGGCGCGAGCGTACCGAGACACCGGCCGCGGACGGTTTGGCGTCCCCGCCGCCACAGTCGCACGACGACCCGCAGCCATGCCCCTTCTCGGCGCCTTCGGTTCGGCGACGCCACCAGGTCCAGCCGACCGGTGCGACGGCTGCGCCTTGTGCTGCCGCTCGGCGGCGGCATGTCGCACATGGCGGGGTTGGGCTGCTCGGCGCTTGTTGGTTCGATTCGCGTATCGGCTTCGGGTGGGTTCGGGGTGTGGCCGGGTCAGTGGGCGGCCGGTGGGGGGAAGGAGTGGTCGAGGAAGGCTGTCCAGGCTGATTGCACTCGTCGCCGGTGGGCCGTGGTGGTGCCGGCCAGGTGGTCGAGGAGGAGGCCGCGGAGGACGGCGAGGACCAGGGTCGGCGGGACGGGATGCTCGGCCAGGACGCGCCGGAGCGGGGGAAGCCAGTCGTCGAGGGACTTGCCGGCGAAGTCGGACCAGGGGCCGTCCGGGCCGTCGCAGGAGCGGACGTAGCCGTCGAAGAACAGCCGCAGTGCGCCTCGGCGTTCGGGAGCGATCAACCAGGTCCACAGCAGGTCGAGGGTCTCCCGGGCGGTGCCGGGGTGGCCGTCGGCGCGTTCGACCAGGGCGAGTTGTTCGGCTCGGCCGACGTCCAGAATCTCCCGGATCAGCCCCTCCTTGGCGCCGAACAGGTAGAGCAGTACGCGCGGGCTGGAGCCGATCGCCTGAGCCAGTGGGCGCAGCGAGAGTTCGGCCAGCCCGTGTTCGGCGACGTAGGCGACGCTCGCCGCGAGCAGCTCGTCGCGGCGGGCGGAAGTGGGGGGTTTCGCGTCGGCGGTCATCCGCATATCCTCTACTGAAACGACTGTTTCAGTGAAGGGTATCGAGACCATGACCTCGACACCGAGCCCCACAGCCGGCCAAAGCCCGGACCCGGGCCCGAGCGCCGTGACCGTGCGCGACGCGACCCGCCCCGGCGACCTGGGCGCGCTCGCGGCGCTGCACGGCGTGCTGTACAGCCGCGAATACGGCATGGACACCACGATGGAGGCGGGCGTCGCCGCGGGCATGGCCGAACTCGTGCTGGCCCGGGCCCGGGAGGGGCACGACGGACCCGGGCGGATGTGGGTCGCCGAGGACGCGGAACGGGTGCTCGGCGGCATCGGGATCACCCGCGAGGAGGACGGGTGGATGCGGCTGCGCTGGGTGATCCTGGATCCGGCCGCACGCGGTCGCGGCGTGGGCGGTGCGTTGCTCGACACCGCACTGGCCGAGGCCCGTCGGCGCGACGCGGTCGGCGTGTACCTGTGGACGATCGCGGGCCTGGATGCCTCCAGGCACCTGTACGACCGGGCCGGATTCACCCTGACCGAGGAACACCCGGCCCGCGCCTGGGGAATCGACGCCGTGGAGCAGCGCTTCGACCTGAAGTGGTGAACGGTGGTGAACGGGGTCAGCCGACGAAGGTCACATCCGTTTCGCGCAGGTGATCGGGGTCGGACAGCAGGTCGATGCCGACGATCCGGCCGTCCACGACGGTGAAGCCGAAGATCACCCGGGGCTTGCCGCGCGGTGCCCAGACGGCGCCGAAGATGCCGTCGACTAGCGCGGTGCGGGCGGCCTGGGCCCGGCCGGTGAAGGTCTCCGCGACCGCCATCGCGCCGCGAACGTCGTCCGTCGCGCCCGCCAGGACCGCGGCCCGGTCGGCGCGTACCACCACGTCCGGGTCGAGCAGGGCCAGTAGCGCCTGGAAATCGCCGGCACGCGACGCGGCGAGGAAGGCGTCGACCACCTCGCGCTGCCGGATGGGGTCGACGTCCGGGTCGCCCGGCGAACCCTGGACCCGGCGGCGGGCCCGGCTGGCCAACTGCCGGGTGGCGGTGGGTGTACGGTCCACGATCGGCGCGATCTCGTCGAAGGGCAGCGCGAACATGTCGTGCAACACGAAGGCGAGGCGCTCGGCGGGCGCGAGCGTCTCCAGCACGACCAGCAGCGCGAGGCCGACCAAATCGGCCAGGACCGCCTCGTGCTCGGGGTCGGTGCCCTCGTCGGGCGTGACCACCGGGTCCGGGACGTGCGCGTCCAACGGGTCCTCGCGACGGGTCCGGCGCGAGCGCAGCATGTTCAACGACACCCGGGCCACCGCCGTGGTCAGCCAACCGGCCAGGTTGTCGATCTCGCGCACGTCGGTGCGGCTGAGCCGGATCCAGGTCTCCTGGACCGCGTCGTCCGCCTCGCTCAGCGAGCCGAGCATGCGATACGCCACCGCCCGCAGACGCGCTCGGTGCTCCTCGAAGCGGCCCGCCAGGAACTCGTTCTCGTCCATCGGTCTCACATTCCCGTCGTGTCGTGTCACAGCCTTGACCGACGAAACCCGATGGATGTGACCGAACCGGCGATCCCGCGGGCGACCGACGAACACGCGCGGCGGACCCGACCCGTCGCAACGTCCCGACCCGGCAGGCGGCAGACGGCAGACGGCAGACGGCGATGGCCGACCACGGCCCACCCCGCCCGGCTCAGCGCAGCGGCAGCGTCACCCACACCGTCTTGCCGCCGGTCGCGTCCGGCTGGATCCCCGCGTACCCGCCGGCCTCCGCGACCAGGGCCTTGACGATCAGCAGGCCGCGTCCGCTGTCGTCGTCGACCGTCTCCAACAGCGCCTTGGGGCAGAACGGATGTCGATCGTGCACCCCCACCTGCACGCCACCGTCGTCGGTGCCGCACACGGTGACGCCGATGGCGGGGGTCAACACCCCCGCGTGCCGGACCGCGTTGGTCACCAACTCGGACACGACCAGACGCAGCGTGTCCACGAGATCGCCGTGGGCCGGCATGCCCCACTCGACGGCGATCGCGACCACCTTGCGCCGGGCCGCGGACACCTCCGCCTCGTGCGGCGGCAGATCGAACCGACACACCGGATGAGCATCGTTGAGCACGGTCATACCGCGCCTCCCGAGCCGGTGGCGGTCACGCGATGGACGGACACGGCACCGTGACGGTGCCCGGTGTGACTCATGATGTCCCCGATGGCGGGTGTACGGATCTTCCGAGGGAATTCCATCGGAGCGTACCGATTCCGACACCCGGTGCGTCCAGTTTGCGACACTTCCACGCCCCACTCGGCGGGGCGTTCGGGGGCGTGCGCGCGTGAAATGCCCTGGCGAGCGCGCCGTTCGTGCACGGCGCGCGCCAGGGGCGACCGGCCCGGGTCCACTCGTACGCGTGACACCCGCCCCGCGCGTCCGCCTCGGGCCCGCCGCGGCGACGGCCCCGGGGGTTCGGCGCCGGGGCGGACGCGGGGCGGGCTCGCCGCTACACCGTGGCGGGATGTACGCCCGACCCCTCCAGGTGCGGTCGGACCAGGACCTTGACGTGCTCGTCCGGCCGGCCCAGCGTGTCGATCGCGGCGGCCACCCCGCCGAAGCCCACCTGACCGGTGACCAGCGCCGCCGCGTCCACGCTGCCGGCGGCGATCCGGGCCAGCGTCTTCGGGTACTCCTCGGGCGGATAGGTCAGACACATCTTGACCGTGAGGTCCTTGTAGATGCCCACCACGGGTCGGAACGTGTCCTCGGTCATGCACACTCCGATCAGCAACACCGTGGCGCCCCGCGGCGCGGCGTAGGTGATGCGATCGAACATGCCGGCCCTGCCCGAGCACTCGAAGACGGTCAGCGGTTGTCCCGGCTCGGTGATCTCGCGCCACGCGACGAACGGGTCCTGCTCGGCCGGGTCGACCACGACGTGGGCGCCGAACGCGCGGGCGAGTTCGCGGCGGCGCGGCGAGGGTTCGGAGACCACCACCGGCGCCACACCGCGCTCGATCAGGCCGGCGATCGCGCCCAGGCCGATCGGCCCGGCACCGATCACGATCGCCGCGCCGCCCTTCTCCGCACCGGAGCGGGCCACGTTGCCGAAGCCGACCGCGAGCGGCTCGGTCAGCGCGGCGATGTGCGCCGGCACGTGGGAGGGCACCTTGACCAGCGCCGCGGCCTGCATCACCATGCGCTCGCCGAAGCCGCCGGGGAAGGTGTTGGAGAAGCCGATGGTGCGCAGGACGCCGCCGCCGTCCAGCGCCCAGGGCAGGCCGACCACCACCTCGCCCTCCTCGAAGCCGGTCACACCCGGACCGGGCCGCACCACCCGCGCGGACAACTCGTGACCCATCACCAGATCGGCGTCCGGGTCGAAGACGAACGAGGGTGTGTCGGAGTCGATGGACGCCTGTAGGAATTCGGCCGTGTGCTTGTATGCGGACAGGTCCGAACCGCAGATCCCGCAGGCCACCGTCTCCACGAGGACCTGCCCCTCGCCGGGTTCGGGTGCCGCGATGTCCTCGACCGTGAACGTGCCGCCGCGCAGTACCGCTGCTCGCATGATGGGCAATCTCCCTGTCGGGTCGACCGGTTCGCCGGTCACCGGGTCGCCGGGCCACGGGTCGCCGGGCCACGGGTCACCGGGTCGCCGGGCCGATGAACGAACGTGTGTCGGTGGGGTTCAGGACGCGGCGGGCGGCGTCATCGCGGCGACGACCGCTTGACGCAGCGCGCCGATGAAGCGCTCGCTGTTGTCGTTCGCCCAGGCCATCGAGGCCTGCCGTGGGCGGTTGGCGCCGGTGAAGTGCGGGACCACGTACTCGGCGAACAGTTCGTAGCTGCGCCGCTTGTCCGCGGGCCGCGCGATCGGCAGGTCGAGCAGGAGCAGCGTGCCGAAGCCTCCGGACCGCTCGGTCATCGCGGTGATGCGTTCGATCGCCTGCGCGGGCGTGCCGATCATCGCCACGCCGAAGGTCGGGAATCCCTCGCCGGTCCACTGCGCCACGGCCTCGTGGGGCGTCGCGCCCCAGGGCATGGTCATCCCGGACAGCCCCTGGATGTAGTCGACCAGGTGGTGCACGCCGTACTCGGCCTGCTCGCGCGCGGCCTCGGTGGTCTCGGCCAGGTGCATCGGCACCACCAGGCGCCAGCGCTCGCGGTCGGCGACGTGGCCGTGTTCGGCGCAAGTCTTGGCGTACACGTCCCAGTTCGTGGCCAGCGCGGCGAAGCCGGACGGGTCGGCGGCGGCGAGCGAGAGCAGGCCCATGCCGTGGGTTCCGGCCTGTACCGACCCGGACGGGGAGACGGTGGACGCGCATACGGTCTCGATGCCGGCGCGCGTGTACGGGCCCAGGTGCAGGCGGGCCTGGTCCAGGGTGAACCAGTCGGTCCGCATGGTCACCGTCTCGCCGCGCAGCAGCGGGACGATCGCGGCCAGCGCCTCGGCCATCATGCTGCGCTGGCGCATCGGGTCGATGCCCATCATGAAGGCGTCCGAGGCCAGTTGGCCGGGCCCGGAGCCGAACATCACCCGACCGCGCGACTGCAGGTCGAGCTGCACGATGCGGTCGGCCAGGACCAGCGGGTGGTGGTAGGGCAGCGAGTTGACGCCGGTGCCGAGTCGGATCCGGCCGGTGCGTTCGGCGGCGGCGGCGATGAACACCTCGGGCGAGGCGATCGTCTCGTATCCGGCCGAGTGGTGCTCGCCGATCCACGCCTCCTCGAAGCCGAGCGCGTCCAGGTGTTCGACCAGGTCGAGGTCCCGGCGCAGTTGCAGCGCGGGGTTGCCGTCGATGCCGTGGTAGGGGGCGATGAAGGCGCCGAAGCGGGTCGGCAGGGCGGCCTCGGACACGGCGGCATCGGACACGAGCGGGACCTTTCGTAGGACACAAGAACCTGCTTGGATGAGTTATGTCCTACATGGAGGATGGCGAGGAAACAAGGGGTACGCCCGCCGGTCGCACCGGACCGCGCACCCGGCGCACCGCAGCCGGCGGCCCCAGCGCCCGCACGCTGTTGTTGACCGTGCTGGGCGAGTACGTGCGCTGGCCCGGACACGACGGGGTGTGGTCGCCGACGGCCGTGGCGGCACTCGACGCGCTGGGGGTCCCGGAGGCGGCGACCCGGCGGGCGATCACCAGGCTGATCGCGGAGGGGTGGCTGGTGGCCCGCGCCGAGGGGCGGTACACCCGGCTGACCCTCGCGCCGTCGCTGTATCGGCTGCTGGCCGGGTGGACCGAGCGGCTCTCCCGGGCGACCCGGGAGACGCCCTGGTCGGGGCAGTGGCAACAACTGCTGTTCCGCCCGCCGGCGACGTTGCGCGAGGCGCGCGCGGTGGTCGAGGAGCAGCTCGCCTTCGAAGGCTTCGGCGATCTGGGTCGGGGCGTGTGGATCGCGGCGGACCCGGGCGGGGTGGGCGTGCTGCGGGCGCTGATCGCCGAGCGTGGCCTGACCGGGTACGCGACCTGGATGACGTCGAGCGTGAGCGACCCGGAGCGGGAACGGGCCCTGGTCGAACAGGCCTGGGACCCGGCGGCGATCCGGGTGGTCCTGGAGGCCTTCGTCGATCGGTTCACCGGGGCCCGGGCGAACACCGACGCGGAGGCGTTCGAGCTGCGTACCCGGCTGGTGCACGCGTGGCGGCTGACCTTCGAATGCGACCCGCGGCTGCCTGCGGCGCTGCTGCCGGCGGATTGGCCGGGGGCGGCGGCGAGCGACCTGTTCGTGGCCACGTGGCGCGAGATCCACGAACCGGCGCAGCGATGGTGGGCGCGGTTGGACCGAGACCCGAGGCCGGCCTGACCGAACCGCGAGTCACCTGCGGTGGGCGCGGGCCGGCGGGTCGGAGGGTGGGCCGCGCGCCGCCCTCTCGCGCCGCCCCGTCCCGCTCGGTTCGGCGGCCGTCCGGGCGATCGGCCGTCCGATCGCCCGGGCGATCGGCCGTCCGGGCGATCGGGTCGGGATGGGTGTGGCGCGGTTGCGTACCGATACCCCCTGCCCCTATGTTCTTCTCGTGCTCGTATGAAGAGCTGTTCAGACGTTACGATGTCCGAGTCGAGACGACGGCGGGTGGGGCGTGGACGCGATAGTGGAGGTGACCCGGTGGCGCAGCCGGTGAACGCGGACTTGGTGGACTCGGTGCGATCACGGTTGCCCGACGGTCCGCACCTGGCCGAGACCGCGGACGTGTTCGCGCTCCTGGGCGACCCCGGTCGGCTCACCCTGCTGGTTGCGCTCCTGGAGGGCGAACTGTGCGTCCGCGACCTGGCCGCCGCGTGCGGGCAGGGCGAATCGGCGGTCTCGCACCAGTTGCGGCTGCTGCGCGCACACCAGGTGGTGACGGTGCGCCGGGCGGGCCGGTTGGCCTACTACCGCCTCGCGGACGCGCATGTACGCCTGCTCCTGGACGTGGCGCTCGCGCACATCGGCCACGCCCCCGCCACCGATCACACCGGCTGCGCGAACGACCTTCCCGGAGGGACTTCATGACCACCCGCGACCACGACCACGGCCCGGACGCGCCCGGGCCCCCGGCGCCGACCCGAGAGCCGCGAGGGGCCCACGGCAGTCACGACGCGCACGGCAGTCACGACGGGCACGACCACGGGGGAGCCGGGCACGCGGGTCACTCGCACGGTGTCGCCGCGGACGCGGATCGGCGCTACCTGACCGCCGCGCTCGTGCTGATCGGCGCGTTCATCGTGGTCGAGGTCACGGTCGGCATCCTGGCGAGCTCGCTCGCGCTGATCACCGACGCCGGCCACATGGTCACCGACGCGTTCGCGATCGGCCTCGCGCTGGTGGCGATGCGGCTCGCGGCCCGGCCCGCGCGCGGGCGCTGGACGTACGGATTCAAGCGCGCGGAGATCCTGTCCGCGCAGATCAACGGCATCACATTCCTGGTCCTGGCGGTGTGGTTCAGCTACGAGGCGGTCCGGCGGCTGATCTCGCCGCCCGACGTCGAGGGCTCGCTGGTCATCGTCACCGCCGCGGTCGGCATCGTGATCAACGTGCTCGCGGCCTGGCTGATCTCGCGCGCCAACCGCTCCAGTCTCAATGTCGAGGGCGCCTACCAGCACATCCTCAACGACCTGTGGGCGTTCATCGCCACCCTGATCTCCGGTGTCGTGGTGCTGACCACCGGCTTCGCCCGGGCGGACGCGCTCGCCTCGCTGATCGTGGCGGCGCTGATGCTCAAGTCCGGTATCGCGCTGGTCCGCGAGTCGTGGCGGATCTTCCTGGAGGCGGCCCCCGCCGGCATCGAGCCGGACACGGTCGGGGCGGACCTGGCCTCGGTCGAGGGTGTCACCGAGGTCCACGACCTGCACATCTGGACCATCACGTCGGGTTTCCCGGCGCTGTCCGCCCACGTTCTGGTCGAGCCCGGAGACGACTGCCACCGGGTGCGCGACCGGCTCCAGGCGCGGCTGCGCGAACGGTACGCGATCACCCACACGACGCTTCAGGTCGACCACGCCGACCCGTCGGTGCTGGCGATCGGCGCGACCCGCGGGCACTGCGAGGACCCGCACGGGACGGTGCACACGCCCTGACGGGTGGTGGACGGCCGAGGAGCCCGCATACCGCTCGGCGGGGTATGCGGGCTCCTCGGCTCGGGTTCCTCCCCGAGTCGGCTCGGGTGCCGCCTCAGTTCGAGGCGGCTGCCCGGACCGTGCGCAGGCGCTCGGAGCGCAGCTGCTCGTGCCAGTGGTCGCCCAGCGGAGTCAGCGGCACGCCGGTGGCCCAGGTGAGCAGCAGGTCGGCGAGCGCCGGGTTGCGCGACATCACCGGCCCGTGCATGTACGTGCCGATCACCCGACCCGCGTAGGCGCCCTCGGTGCCGTCGCCGGTCCCGTTGCCGTTGCCGTGGGTGACCCTGGCCAGCGGCTTGGCGCCGGGGCCCACGTGGGTGACGCCCTGGTGGTTCTCGAACCCGGAGAGCACGGGCAGGCCGAGCGCGGGGTCGACCTCGGCCAGCACCTCGCCGACGCAGCGCTTGCCGGGCGCGCCCCGGCCGGAGCGCACGTCCAGCAGACCCAGGCCCGCCTCGGGCTGGTCGAGGTCGTCGATGAACTCGTTGCCGATGATCTGATAGCCCGCGCACACCGCGAGCAGCGCGGCGCCGGCACCGACCGCGGTGGCCAGCCCCGGGTCGCGGCGCAGGCGCTCGGCGGCCAGTCGCTGCGGCCGGTCCTCGCCGCCGCCGATCAGGTAGATGTCCCCGGAGGTGGGGACGGGCTGGTCGGAGCGTACGTCCACACGCTCGACCTCGATGCCGCGCATCAGCGCGCGACGCTCCACGATCAGTGCGTTGCCCTGGTCGCCGTATGTGCTGAGCAGGTCCGGGTAGATCCAGACCAGGCGCAGCCTGCTCTCACCGATCATGCCTGTGCCGCTTCCTTGATCGTCTTGCGCAGCTGTTGGAACGCCGTGTAGTTGGCGATGACCTCGATCTGGCCGGGCGGCGCCGCCGCGACCGCCTGGCCGAGCGTCTCGCAGACCTGGAACTGCAGGCCCGCGACCTCCAACCGGACGGCCAGGTCGAGTCGGCGCTGGCCCAGCACGAACAGCGGGCGGCCGGCGAGCTGGGTGAAGTCCACGTCCCAGATCCACGAGGTGTCCTTGCCGTCCGCGTCGAGCGCGTTGACGGACAGGATCACCGGGGTGGGCGGCGGATCGATCAGCGAGAACGTCTCGACCCAGCCGGCCGGGTTCTTCGCCAGGAGCAGCCGCAGCTTGCGGCCCATGTAGTCGACCACGTCGTAGCGGCCGGCGACGGCGGTGACGTGCTTCATCCGCTCCAGCGCCGCCTCCACGGGCACGCCGAACAAGGACGCGACGGCCGCGGCGGTGACCGCGTTGGCGCGGTTGGCCCGGCCCGGCAGCTGAAGGTGCAGCGGCCACACCCGCCCGTCCGGGTCGACCATGCGGTCGCCGGCGAGCGACCAGGCGGGCGAGGGGCGACGGAAGTCGCACTGCGAGCAGAACCAGTCGTCGCCCGGACGCTGCATCACGCCGCCGCACTGCGGGCAGGACCAGGAGTCCTCCTGCCAGGTCTGCCCGGCGGCGACCCACAACACGTCCTTGCTGGAGGACGCGGCCCACACGATCAGCGGGTCGTCCGCGTTGGCGACCACGATCGCGTCCCGCCCGCGCAGACCCTCGCGCCACTTCTCGGCGAGCATCCGGGTCTCCGCGGCACGGTCGAGCTGGTCCCGGGAGAGGTTGAGCAGCGCGATGGCGACCGGGTCGGAGTCCCGGGCGACGCCCGCGAGGTACTTCTCGTCGACCTCGATCACGCCGTAGCGGGCCTCGTTGCCCGCGCCCGCGAGGGCGGAGGTGATCCCCGCCGGCATGTTCGCGCCCAGCGCGTTGGACACCACGGGACCCGCGGCGCGCATCGCCTCGGCGACGAGGCGGGTGGTGGTGGTCTTGCCGTTGGTCCCGGAGATCAGCACCACCTGCAGCCCCACCGACAACTGCGCGAGCAGGTCCGGGGCGAGCCGCAGCGCGAGCTTGCCCCCGATGACCGAACCGCTGCCCTTGCCGGCGCGTCGCGAGATGGCCGCGGTCACCCGACTCGCGGTGATCGCCAATTTGGAACGCGGCGGCAACGCCTCGGAGGAGCGCTGCGGCGCACCCCCCTGGCCGGGAACGCTATTGCCTGACATCGAAGAAGGTTCCTCCAAGCGACGGCCCCGACCGGCGGTGGCCCATGACCGGTTGTACCGGCCGCCACCCTATAGGCGTGGACGCGCGGGGTGGTTGTCGTGGTTGCGCCCCGGCCGGGTCGGCAGGGCGTGCCTGTCCGCTCCGGCCGGCGCGCCGGCTGCGGGGGTTGGGATCTTGCGGCAGGTCGGTGGACCCGCTCCGGCCCGGCGGGCCGGGCGGGTCGATTGGTGCTTTGGGGTTACGCGAAGCGGTGGTTCGGGGTTCCCGGAAGTGGTGCTTCGGGGCTACGGGAGGCGCCAGTCGACCGGTTGGGCGCCCTGGGCGACCAGGAGGTCGTTGGTGCGGGAGAAGGGGCGGGAGCCGAAGAAGCCGCCGGCGGCCGACATGGGGGAGGGGTGGGCCGACTCGACCACGGCCGCGCCGGGGCCGAGCAGGGGCCGGGCGTTGCGGGCGTCGCGGCCCCACAGGATCGACACGAGCGGGGTGCCGCGGGCCGCGAGCGCCTTGATGGCCTGCTCGGTGACCTCTTCCCAGCCCTTGCCGCGGTGTGCGGCGGGGCGACCGGGGGCGGTGGTCAGGGCGCGGTTGAGCAGCAGTACGCCCTGGGCGGCCCACGGGGTCAGATCGCCGTTGGTGGGCATCGGCAGGCCCAGGTCGCGGTTCATCTCGGTGAAGATGTTGATCAGCGAGCCCGGCAGCGGACGCACCTCCGGGGCGACCGAAAAGCTCAGCCCCACCGCGTGTCCGGGGTTGGGATAGGGATCCTGGCCCACGATCAACACGCGTACGTCCGCGAAGGGTTGGGTGAACGCCCGCAACACGTTCGCGCCGGCCGGGACGTAACGCCGTCCTGCGGCGATCTCTCCTCGCAGGAAGTCGCCCATGGCGGCCACTCGGCCCGCCACCGGTTCCAGGGCCTTCGCCCATCCTGCCTCGACAATTTCGCCCAACGGCCGCGCCACCATGGGAGTTGAGCATAGGGCAAACGGGTGACAGTCCCGGCACGCCGGCAGCGTCGGCCACGGTACGGGCGTGCGGGCGGGGGACTTGGCCGGTTTCGGGGCTCGATGGTGCCGGGTGCCGAAGGCCCGATGCCCGATGGCCGATGGCCGATGGCCGATGGCATGGGCGTTTTTCGGTCGGCACGGGAAACGGGGAGGGCGGTCGTCGCGCCGGCGATCAGGCCGGGGACATCACCTCGTACAGGTTTCCCGTGTCGTCGGTGAAGAACAGGCCGCGTGGACACAAGGGGTGGTCGATGCGGCCGTTGGTCGGTTCGGCGGGGGAACTGCCGTACGGGATGTCGGCCGCCCGGAGTCGGGCCAGGATCGCGTCGAAGGTGGCCGGGTCGACGTCGAAGGCCAGGTGGTGTCCCTCCGCCGCGGCCACCGTCATGAAGTCGAGGGTGAGCTGCTCGTTGACCCGGACGGGCGCGAAGTGGCCGTGGGCACCGGCCGGAGGCAGTTCCTCCAGGCCCATCACCGTGGCGAAGAAGTGGGCCGCCGCCCGGTGGTCCGTGGCGGGGACGATGGTGTGGTTCAGCGAGACGGCCATCCTGCGGCACTCCCGGGAGCGTCGGTCGGTACGGACTCGCCTTCGCCATGGCAGACGACGATTCCGTCCGGAACGCGAGGCCGGTCGCCGGTCCGCCGGGCGAAGACGACGCCAGGGGAGACGCACGAGTTCCCGGCCGGGTTCCCGAGCGCGAGTCGTGGCGCGGTCGGCGCGGGTCGATCCGGGCAGATGCCGGTCGGGTCGGCGGACGGCGGCGGCGCGGGTCCGGTCCGGGATCGGACCGTGGTCACGGGATCGCTCGACCCGTTCGGCGCCGGTGCGGCCGACGCTCGGGCGCGGCGGCCGGCGTGTGGCGGGCGATCGCGCCGTGACGCCATGGGCATCCGCACGGCCGGCCGTACGGATGCCCATGGCGGTTCGCCGTCGGCTGTCCTGGCCTAGTCGAGCAGGCCCGTCACCGTGTCCCAGGCGTCCTCGGCGTCCGTGCCTGCCAGGGCCAGGGCCACCGCCGCCTCGCACGCGGCCAACGCGAAGACCGCCCCGACCCACGTGCGTTCCGCGGGGGTGAGGCGGCGCCACTCGATCGCGCCGCCGGCCCCGTCGACCAGATCCGACGCCACCACGAGCCAGCCCCACTCCGCGCTGCCCCGCCCGCCCGCCAGGGCGCGCAGTACGCCTGTGCCCAGCAACACATCCCGCGCGCCGAGACCGCGGCCGAGCAACGACGCCTCCCGGGCCGCGGTGGGCCGCAACCACACCCCGCCGCGCGGAGCCACCATGGACACCACCCCGGCGGCGACCCGTCCTGCCGCCAATACCGCCGCCACCCGTCCGGCCGACCCGGATATCGCCCCCGAAACCGCCACCACTGCCCCTTATCGACACCAGTTCGCACCCCCGGCCCATCGGCCGGCGGCCCACACCGTAGCGGTGCCCCGGATCGCAGCCCCCGCACCCCCACCACGCACACGACCCGCCAACGGTTTCCAGCCCACGTGTCCAACCGTCTCGACGCCGCCGGAAAGAGCCGGGCACGACCCGGCGGGGTCGCCCGGTGCGGCAGTGCGGCGGCGCGAACGGGACGCGGTGGGTGGCTTGCTTGCGCGACCGCGACCGCGAACGCGACCGCTATCGCTCCGCGCATGGCCTTGGTCCCGGGACCGCGGCGGGCCCGGGCCCGGGCTTGTTCCCGTGGCCCGGGCCCGGCGCTGTGACCGCAGTCGGGTTTGCTTCCGGTCGGGGTCAGTCGCGTAGGGCGCCTTCGGGGCGGTAGACCGTGAGGCGGCGGCCCTTGGCGATGCGTAGTTGGGAGGCGCCGGGGCGGACTTCGCCGTCGACGGCGAGTTCGGCGCCCTCCTGTATCTCGGAGAGGCGGACCGTGCGGGCCGTGGACGCCTCGTAGACGCGCGAGCGGCCGAGTGTGCCGGACAGGACGGCGGCCACCAGGCGGGTGCGGGCCAGGGGGCGCGAGGCGTCGACGATGCGCACGTCGAGGAGGCCGTCGGTGAGGTCGGGTCGGTAGGTGGGCGCGAAGCCCTCCGGGGCGTATTCGCCGTTGCCGAGGAACAGCAGCCACAACGAGCGCGGGCGGCCGTTGACGCGCATCTTGACCGGACCCGCATCCCGGAGCACCCGGACCAGGCCCACCAGCATGGCCGGCCACTTGCCGATCTTGCCCTCCAACTCCTCGCGGAAGCGCACCAGATCGGGGTAGACGCCGAGCGAGAAGGTGTTCAGGAAGAGCTCCGGACCCAACTCCCGACCGTCGTCGGAGAACGGGTGCGAGTGGTCGCGCTGCAACTCGGCGACGTCCACCAGCACCGCCTCGCCCGCCGCGAGCGCCAGCGCGGTGTCGTCCAACCGGGTCAGGCCCAGGTCGCCGGCGAAGTGGTTGAGCGTGCCGGCCGGGAAGACCGCCAGTGGCATGCCCCGGTCCAGTGCGATCCGTGCCGCGCAGTTCACGCTGCCGTCGCCACCCGCGACGCCCAGCACCTGCGCCTCCCGGGCCGCCTCGCACAACAACGCGACCAGATCGCCGTTCTGGCCGCGCTCGACCACCTTGGCTCCGGGCAACAACTCGCGCAGGCGTTGTGCCGTGTCGCCCTCGGGGCCGGCCGAGGAGTTGACCACGACCACCAGGCCTTCTCCCTCGACCAGCGACGGCACCTTCCCGCGCGGGGGCGGTGCGGACGCCGCCTCCACCGGCCGGGTCGGCCACCAGCGCAGTGTCACCGCCGCGAGGCCCGCGCCCAGCGCCGCGCCCGCCAGTACGTCACCCGGATAGTGCACGCCCGTGTACACCCGGGAGAAGGCCACCGATCCGGCCAGCGCGCCGGCCGCGACACCCAACGGCCGCGACTCCAACGCGACGCCCGTGGCGAAGGCCGCCGCGGACGCCGCGTGCCCGGACGGGAACGAGGTCGTCCACGGCTGCCGGCTGAGCCGGCGGGCCAGCGGCACCGCGTCGATCACCGGCCGGGGCCGGCGTACCCAACTCTTGAGGACCACATTGGTCACGGTCGACGCGAGCGCCACCGAGCCCAGTCCGCGCATTGCCGCCCGACGCCCGCTGCGTCCACCGGAAAGCGCCATCCCCGCACCGGTCACCGCCCACAGACGCGAATGGTTGGCCGCGCGGGACAAGGCGGGCAGCGCCTTGTTCGCCCACGGCACATGATGCGTTGCCACCCACGCGAAGGCCGCCCGGTCGGCGGCATGGATCTTTCCCATGGCGCCATCACTACCCGCAACCGGTCTCGCACACCACGACCTGCGTCACATCCGGAGAGCCTCGGACACCTCGGACAGTTCGGCCCGATACTCGATACGGTCGAGCCACTCGGCGGGCCAGCCGGTCAGGCCGTGTACGGCGCCGATCATCGCGCCCGTCAACGCGGCGATCGAGTCCGAGTCGCCGGACGTGGCCGCCGCGCGGGCGAGCGCCGACCTCGGGTCGTCCGGATACAGCGCGACGCACAGCACGGCCGTGGCCAACGCCTCCTCGGCGATCCAGCCGGCGCCGGTGACCTGGCACGGATCCGAGCGTCGGTCCCGCTCCAGCAGGGCGCGGTCCAACCGGTCCAGGACGCCCAGGCATTCGTCCCAGCCGCGTGCGATGAAGCCCTCCGGCGTGTCCGCGAACGGGCCGCGCCACAGGTCCTCGCCGAGCCAGTCGGCACGGTAGACCTTGCGCTGCGTCTCGGCGTGCGCACGCAGGTACGCGGGCAGTTCGGCGACCGGCACACCCGACCGCAGTCCGTGCACGGCGGTCGCGGTCAGATCCGATGCGGCCAGCGCGGTCGGATGACCGTGGGTGACCGCGGCCTGGAGTTGCGCGGCGCCGCACCGGGTGGCCTCGTCGAGGCCGTCGACCAGGCCCAGCGGGGTGACCCGCATGTTCGCGCCGCAGCCCTTGGAGCCGCGGCGGGTCGCGTCGAGCCAGGTTCGACCGGCGGCCAGCTCCGCGCACGCGGACATGCATGTGTGCCCCGGCGCGCGGGTGTTGTCCGGGGAGTCCCACCAGATCAGGAACCGCTCGATCACCAGCGGCGCGAACCGCTCCGCGGTCAACACCCGCGCGTTCGCGCGCGCGTCGATCAGCGCGTGGGCCACCGCCAGACCCATCTGGGTGTCGTCGGTGACCAGGGCCGGCGTGCCCTCGAGGTCCATCGGCCCGGGCAGTTCGTACCGGCGCACGATCTGCGCGTAGGACAGGAACTCCGTCGGCGCGCCCAACGCGTCCCCGTACGCCAACCCGAACATGCTCCCGCGCACCCGCTCCGCGTTCCCCACCATGTGGCACCACCCTTCGTCGAGGCCCCAGCCTGCCGGCCGCACGACCACCTTCCGGATCCTTTTCGACCCCGGCACCGAGGGCGACCGGAGCGCGGGCGGGCGGGGTGGGATGTGGAGGCGATCGTCGGGGCGGGTGAGGTGGGGCGGGATGGGGGTGGGGGCGGGGATGGGGATGGGGAGGCGGAGGCGCCGGATCGGTCGGGCTCCGGCGGGGGAGCGGGGCGTGGTGGCGGGCGGGGCGGTCGGGCGCGGTGCGGCGGCGGGCGCGGGGGCGCGGCGCCAGGTGTGGTGGTCGGCGGCGGGAGGGCGGCAGTCGGCGGCGCGACGGTCGGGGCGCGATGTCGTGCGGCATGGCCGAGGGTGGGTGCGTGGGTGGGATGTACCGTCTCGGGAGGGTTCGAAATCCGTGGATCGGGGCGAAGCTTCCGGTCATGGACGTACTCTCCGGCCGCATTCTGTTGCGCCCCATCGACCTCGATCGTTCGCTGGCCTTCTACCGGGACGTGCTCGGGCTTGCGATCGCCCGCGAGTTCGGGACCGGGATCCATCGGGGGACGGTGTTCTTCCTCGGCGGTGGTTTCCTGGAGGTCTCGGGCACCGCGACGGAGGCCGGGCCCGGGTGCGCGGACCTGCGGTTGTGGCTCCAGGTACGGGACTTGGTCGCCACTCACAAGGAACTCCTGGGCAAGGGCGCCACCGTGGTGCGCGAGCCGCGTCGTGAGGCGTGGGGGTTGGACGAGATGTGGATCGCCGATCCGGACGGTGTGCGGATCTGCGTGGTGCAGGTTCCGGACGAGCATCCGATCCGCTACCGACCCGGCATCTGACGGTTCGTCCGCAGCCGTCGCGAGAGCCGCCGGCTTCGCCGTGCGGTGCCGGTGCACAGCTCGATCGGCCCGTATCCCCGGGCCTCTTGACGCCCCCAGGCGCTGACGACACACTCAAGCTACCAGCCGGTAACAATTTCGACGACGTCCGGGGGCCCACCACCCATGACCGCCTTCAATCTCGCCCTCGACGAGGACCAGACCACCATCCGCGACTGGGTACACGCCTTCGCCGCCGACACCATGCGCCCGGCCGCGGCCGAATGGGACGAGCGGGAGGAGACCCCCTGGCCGATCATCCAGGAAGCCGCCAAGGTCGGACTGTACTCCCTCGACTTCTTCACCACCCAGGCCTTCGACCCCACCGGTCTGAGCATGCCGCTGATCATGGAGGAACTCTTCTGGGGCGACGCCGGGTTGGGCCTGGCGCTGACCGGCACCGCGCTCGCCGCGGCCGGCCTGGTGGCCAACGGCACGCAGGAGCAGATCATGACGTGGGCGCCGGAACTGTTCGGCACCGCCGACGACATCCGGGTCGCCGCGTTCTGCTCCTCCGAGCCCGACGCCGGCTCCGACGTCTCCTCGATGCGCACCCGCGCCACGTACGACGAGGCCACCGGCGACTGGATCCTCAACGGGGTCAAGACCTGGGCCACGAACGGCGGTATCGCGCACGTGCACGTCGTGGTCGCCACCACCGACCCGACCCTCGGCTCGCGCGGCCAGGCCAGCTTCGTGATCCCGCCGAACACACCCGGGCTGTCCCAGGGGCAGAAGTTCAAGAAGCACGGGATCCGCGCGTCGCACACCGCCGAGGTGGTCCTGGACAACGTCCGCGTCCCCGGCGACTGCCTGTTGGGCGGCAAGGACAAGCTGGACGAGCGGATCGCGCGGGCCAGGTCCGGCACGTCCGCGCGCTCGAACGCGGCGATGGCCACGTTCGAGTCGTCCCGCCCGGCGGTCGCCGCGCAGGCGGTGGGCATCGCGCGCGCCGCCTACGAGGTGGCCCTGGAATACGCGCAGATCCGCGAGCAGTTCGGCCGGCCGATCATCGACAACCAGGGCGTCGCGTTCACCATCGCCGACATGCGCACCCGGATCGACGCGGCCCGGCTGCTCACCTGGCGCGCCTCGTGGATGGCGGCGACGAACCAGCCGTTCACCGCGGCCGAGGGCTCGATGTCCAAGCTGTACGCCGGCGAGACCGCCAAGTGGGTGACCTCCGCCGCGATGCAGATCCTCGGCGGCAACGGGTACACCCGTGAATACCCGGTCGAGCGCATGCACCGGGACAGCGCGATCTACACGATCTTCGAGGGCACGAGCGAAATCCAGCGCCTGGTCATCGCACGCACGTTGTCCGGAGTGCCGATTCGCTGAGGACAGGGCGGCCGCCCGCCGGGTCCGTCAGCCGACCCGCGGCCACGATCGGAGATCGAGTGGACCTATCGGACGCCCACGATCGTGACCGTCACGTGCGAATCGGTGATCACGAACGTGGCGATGCCCTCGACGCAGAACGCGTACTCGCGCATGTTGTTCGACCTGGTCGGATGTCCGACGTGCCACGGGTCCGAGGCGAGCGCCCGCACCATGCTGTCCTAGGCGGACAGGACGTGGCCCGGTTTGCCCTTCAGCCACTGTTGGGTGCTGTACGAGGCGTCGACGCGGTAGCTCATCCGGGGTCTCCCCACTGGGTGCGGTCGGCGGGCACGGTGTCGACGGGGAGGCCGGCGTTCAACCGGCGGATGGTCTCTTCCATCTCGGGCCAGTCCGGGGAGCGGCGGCGTGCGAGTTCGCCCTGCCACAGGGGCAGCATGTCGGCGAGGGGCCGGAGATCGCCGTTGGCGTTGGCTGCGGTAAGTGCGGCCTGGTACTCGTCTTCGAATTCCATGCGCAGGTTGTCGGGCAGTTCGGCGCGCAACTCGGCCGGGGTGGCGTGCTCGGGCCCGCCGATTCCGATCGTGTGGCGGGGTCGACGGGGGTCCTCGGTCTGCTCGTCCATGCCTCCAGCGTGCCGGCCCGGCCGTCTCGTTCGGTAGCCGGCGTGCGCGCACCCGACGTGCGCCCCCGACGGCCCGTCGCGAGCCCCCGCCCGGTCCGCTCAGCGCAGTGGTCCCGGCTCCGGTGTCGGGTGCGGCTCGTCCGGGACAGGGGGCGAGCCCGGGTCGGGGGGCAGCGGTTCGGGGCCGGGTTCCGGCAGCGGGTGTGGCGTGGGCATCGGTGGGGCCGGGGGCAGTGGGTCCGGCCATGGGTCGGTCACGGCGACCTCCTGGACGAGGGCGGTTCCGGGCGTGCCCGGACACGTCGCGGCGGCGACGTCACCTTGCGAATACCCGCACCGACGCCGCCCCACCTCCGGCCACGCCGATCACGCCGTCGCGGGCATCTGCGAGCACCTGTGCACGCGCGTTCGCCGCGCCGTCCGTCGGCCTGATCACCCGACGAAATCCACCCATGGCGTCCTCGATCAATCGGGCAAATCCGGGTGGAAGCCGCATCGATAGGCCAGGAAGAAGGCCGACCACCCCCTGGTTGCACCTAATCTGAAGGCCCTCGTTCGAACAGGAGAAACCCCATGGGCGGCCAGGTCCCGATCAGCGAAACCCCCCTCCCGGGCATCGGTACGCAGTACACGCTCTCCACCGTCGCCGGCCGCGCCATCTCCGTGGTCGCCGGCCGGGACGGGGTGCGTCGGATCGCCTTCTACAACGTCGACGACCCGGACGCCTGCGGGCCCGGCGTGCGACTGACCCGCGCCGAGGCCGTGGCGCTCGCCGAACTGCTCGCCGAGGACTGACCCCCGCTCGCGGACCCCCTCACCCGCGTTCGAGCCGCAGACCGTCCTGCCCCTGCGAACACCGCGAGTACAGCCCCACCATGCACCCGGCAACACTGCTCATCGAACTCGGCGCCATCATCCTGGGCCTGTCCATCCTCGGTCGGGTCGCCACCCGAATGGGGATGTCACCCATCCCCTTCTACCTCCTCGGCGGCCTCGCCTTCGGGCACGGCGGCGTGCTCGACCTCTCGCAGAGCGACGACTTCATCGAGATCGGCGCCGAGATCGGCGTGGTCCTGCTCCTGCTGCTGCTCGGCCTGGAATACACGGCCGGCGAACTGGTCACCAACCTGCGCGCCGCCGCGCCCGCCGGGGCGATCGACGCGCTGCTCAACGCGGTCCCCGGCTTCCTGGCCGGCCTGCTGCTCGGCTGGGGGCCCACCGCCGCGCTCGCCCTGGCCGGCGTCACCTGGATCTCGTCGTCCGGGGTGATCGCGAAGGTGCTCGGCGACCTGGGCCACCTGGGCAACCGGGAGACCCCGGTCGTGCTGTCCGTCCTGGTCATCGAAGACCTCGCGATGGCGCTCTACCTGCCCATTCTCACCGCGCTGCTGGCCGGCGTCGGGCTGCTCGGCGGCTCGCTCACCGTGGCCATCGCGCTGGGCACGATCAGCATCGTGCTCTTCCTCGCGCTTAGGCACGGCGGCCGGATCTCCAAGGCACTCTCCAGCGAGGAGCCGGAGTTCCTGCTCCTCGGCGTGCTGGGCCTGACGCTGCTCGTCGCCGGCGTCGCGGACAAGCTCCAGGTCTCCGCGGCCGTCGGCGCCTTCCTGGTCGGCATCGCGATCTCCGGCGACGTGGCCGAACACGCGCAGAGCCTGCTGGCGCCGCTGCGCGACCTGTTCGCCGCGGTCTTCTTCGTGTTCTTCGGCCTGTCCACCGACCCGGGCGCGCTGCCGGGCGTGCTGCTGCCCGCCGCCGCGCTGGCGCTGGTCACCGCGCTGACCAAGATCGCCACCGGCTACTGGGCCGCCGCCCGGGCCGGCATCGCCAAACCCGGCCGCTACCGGGCCGGCGGCGCACTCGTCGCACGCGGCGAGTTCTCCATCGTGATCGCCGGCCTGGCCGCCACATCGGGCGTCGAACCCCGGATGGGGCCGTTCGCCGCCGCCTACGTGCTCATCCTCGTGGTCGCCGGTCCCTTCACCGCGCGCTACGCCGAACCGGTGCTGCGTCGGCTGTTCGGCCCCAAGCCGGTGCCGGCCCCGATCGAGGAGGACGACGACGACCTGAGGCCGCTGTAGCCCGCGGCCCGGTCGATCATGCCGAGAGGGCCTCGCCGGCCACGTGTACCGATCGGCCGACCCAGGTGTCGGTGCGCATGGACGCCAGTACGTCCGGGTGCGTCGAGGTCGCCACCGACCGTACGCCGCCGGTGCCCTCCACGACCGCGATCGCGATCGCCGGTTCGCCCCGCTCGAACGCCACCGTGCAGCCCACCACCTCGGCCGGCCCCGCGTAGTCCGGGTCCACCGGGCGGCTCGGCAACTCCGCGCGTATCTCGATCGCGCGGAAACCGTCGGCGGGCGGGCGATCCGACCACAGCGCGCCGGCCTGCTTGGTGACCATCCCGGACACGCTCGTCACCAGCCCGTCGCCGCCCGCGCGCACCCGTCGGGCCACCTCGACCGTCGCCTGCAACGCGTAGTTGTTCAGCGGCCCGCCGGCGAACGCCATCCCGCCCGTCGCGGTCAGCTCCCGCCCGGGGCGCCCGCTCAGGCCCAGCTCGTGCCGCTGGATCCGGACCGCCGCCGGAAAGCAGCTGTACAGGTCCAGGTGCTTCGTGTCGGACAGCCCGGCGCCCAGTGCCGCGCCGACCGCGGCGAATCCCGGGGAGCGGTCCGGATCGGGCCGGGCCACCAGCGGCACCATCGTGTTCGCCTCGGCCGCCGCCGTCGGGAACACCCACCGGTCGCGGGCCACCCCGAACCGGCGCGCGGCCTCGGCCGAGCACAGCAGCAACGCGGCGGCCTGGTCGACGTTCATCTGCGAGCAGTGCCACTTCGAGTACGGGCTCGCCAGCCACGCGTTGCGCCCGTCGGGTGCCAGCAGCTCGTCCGCGGACACCGCGCGGCCCCGGATCGAGTGCCCGGCGTCGGCGGCGACCGTCGAGAAATCCGCCCACAGCGCGGCGATCTCCCGGGCATCGTCCGCCGGCGGCCGGCCCCGCGCGGCGCCGATCGCCGACTCCATCACCGCGTACTGCCGCGCGGGCACGGCCAGATGCCGATCGATCTCGACCCGGGCCAGGATGTCCGCGCCGGGCGCCCACACCGTGTCCGGGACCCCCTCCGCGACCGGATCCGCGAGTTCGAGTCCGGCGATCCGCGCGCGCAGTCGCCGATGTGCCGCCTCGCCGCCCACGACGAGCACCGCCTCGGCCCGCCCGGCGGCGATCTCGGCGCAGGCCCGGGTGATCAACGACTGTTGCAGGACCCCCAGTTCGGCCAGCGTGCTGTGCGCGTCCACGATCTTGAACCGGTCCGCCAACCAGCGCCCGGGATCGCCGTGCCGCCAGGTCCCGCGCGGTACGAGCACGTGTCCTACCGCCCGCAACAGCGCGCCCGACCCCGCGGCGGCCTCCTCGACCGCCTGCGCCATCAGCTCCAACTCGCCGACTCCGGCCCCGGCCTCGGTCAGGCGCTGCCGCGCCACCCCGGCCCCGACCAACACCGGCGTCCGCGGATCGACCGCCTCCAGCCCCATCGCCGCCCCCTTGCCACAGCCCAGCCGCCCCGGACCACCCGGCGCGCGCCGACGTTAGCCGCGGATCCCGACGATCACCAGTGCGTTCGTCGCCCGTCGTGGTGCCGGCCGCGGTTGTGGATCACTGCTCGGCGGGCATAGGACAACCTTCGGCCGGTGGTTCGAGGAGCGGTGTGCGAGGAGCGATGTGATGACCGAGCACGATCCGTATGTGCGGGTGCGCGGTGCGCGGGAGCACAACCTGCGGGACGTGGACGTGGACATTCCGCGCGACACGTTCGTGGTGTTCACGGGGGTGTCCGGATCGGGCAAGTCCTCGCTGGCGTTCGGCACGGTGTACGCGGAGGCGCAGCGGCGCTACTTCGAGTCGATCGCGCCCTATGCCCGGCGGTTGATCCAGCAGGTCGGCGCGCCGCACGTGGACGAGATCAGCGGGTTGCCGCCGGCCATCGCGCTGCGTCAGCAGCGGTCCGCGCCGACCTCGCGCTCGACGGTGGGCACCCTGACGACGCTGTCCAATTCGCTGCGGATGCTCTTCTCCCGGGCCGGCGACTACCCGCCCGGCGCGGAGCGGGTGGATTCGGACGCGTTCTCGCCGAACACCGCGGCCGGGGCCTGCCCGAACTGTCACGGCCTGGGCCTGGTGCACGAGGTGAGCGAGGAGTCGCTGGTCCCGGATCCGGGCAAATCGATCCGGGACGGGGCGATCGCCGCGTGGCCCGGTGCCTGGTACGGGAAGAACCTGCGGGACATCCTGGCCACGCTCGGCTACGACGTGGACCGGCCGTGGCGCGAGCTGCCCAGGGCGGAGCGGGAGTGGATCCTGTTCACCGACGATCAGCCGGTGGTCACCGTGCACCCGGTGCGCGACGCGAGCCGGATCCAGCGCGACTACCAGGGCACGTACAGCAGCGCGCGGCGGATCGTGCTGAAGACGTTCGCGAGTTCGAAGAGCGCGACACAGCGCAAACGGGTCGAGCGCTTCCTGGAGAGCGGACCGTGCCCGGTGTGCCACGGTCGGCGGCTGCGGCCCGCATCGCTGGCGGTGACCTTCGCGGGGTACGACATCGCCGCGCTGGTCGCCCTGCCGCTGGCGGAGGCGGCGAAGGTACTGGCCGGGGCCGGGGCCGACGGCGAGCCGGCCGTGACGATCTGCGCCGATCTGGTGGCGCGGATCGCGGTGCTGGTCGAGTTGGGCCTGGGCTACTTGAGCATGGACCGGGAGACGCCGACGTTGTCGTCGGGCGAACTGCAGCGGTTGCGGCTGGCCACCCAGTTGCGGTCGGGGCTGTTCGGGGTGGTGTACGTGTTGGACGAGCCGTCCGCCGGGTTGCACTCGGCGGACACCGAGGCGCTGCTCGTGGTGCTCGACCGGCTGCGCGCGGCGGGCAATTCGCTGTTCGTGGTGGAGCACCGGATGGCGGTGGCGCGCCGGGCGGGCTGGCTGGTGGACGTGGGTCCCGGCGCGGGGGAGGGCGGCGGCCGGATCCTGTACAGCGGCCCGCCGGACGGGCTGCGTGAGGTGGCGGACTCGGCGACCCGCCGATTCCTGTTCCGGACCGATCCGCGGCCGGCGCGGGAACCGCGGTCGCCGAGCGGGTGGCTGACGCTGACCGGGGTGAGCCTGCACAACCTGCGCGAGTTGGACGTGCGTCTGCCGCTGGGCGTGTTCACGGTGGTCACCGGGGTCTCCGGGGCGGGCAAGTCCAGTCTGATCGGCGGGGTGTTGGCTGACGTGACGGCGGAGCACCTGGGCAGCGGGGCGCAGGAGGACGAGGAAGGGCGGCAGGAGTCCGGGGAGATCCGCGCGGTCGAGGGCCTGGAGGTGATCGACCGCATGGTGCGGGTGGACCAGAAGCCGATCGGGCGCACGCCGCGCTCGAACCTGGCCACCTACACCGGCCTGTTCGACACGGTCCGCAAACTGTTCGCGGACACCGACGCGGCGCGCGAGCGCGGGTGGACCGCGAGCCGGTTCTCCTTCAACGTGGAAGGCGGCCGGTGCGAGACGTGTTCGGGCGAGGGCTTCGTCGCGGTCGAGCTGCTGTTCCTGCCGGGGACGTATGCGCCGTGTCCGACCTGCCACGGTGCGCGCTACAACCCGCAGACGCTGGAGGTCGCCTACCGCGGACTGAGTGTGGCGGACGTGCTCGGGCTGACCGTGGACGCCGCCGCCGACTTCCTCGCCGAGGTGCCCGCCGCCGCGCGCAGCCTGACCACACTGCGCGAGGTGGGCCTGGGCTATGTGCGGCTGGGCCAACCGGCGACCGAGCTCTCCGGCGGCGAGGCGCAGCGGATCAAGTTGGCGAGCGAGCTGCAACGGGCCCGGCGCGGGCACACGCTGTACCTGTTGGACGAGCCGACGGCCGGGCTGCACCCGGCGGATGTCGAGTTGTTGATGCGCCAGTTGCACGGACTGGTCGCGGCGGGCAGCACGGTGGTGGTGGTCGAACACGACCTGGACGTGATCGCCGGCGCGGACTGGATGATCGACATGGGTCCCGGCGGCGGGGCGAACGGCGGCCGGATCGTGGCGAGCGGGGTGCCTGCGGACGTGGCGGCGAAGGGCGCGGGGGTGACCGCGCGATTCCTGGCGGCGCCCTGACGGGCCGGGGCGCGGCCGGGTCGGTCCGGCGGGGTCGGCCGCCGGGCGGGGTCGGGTCGCGGCCCCGGTGCGGGCGGGCGCCGGGGCGTAGCGCGGCACGTGCGCACCCCGGCCCGGTGGGCCGGCGTTCCCGGCCCGGTCAGCCCGCGTCCGGCCCGGCCAGGTAGGCCAGGATGGCGGTCGGATCCTCGCTCGCGCACGCGGCCCGCACGGCCGACTCGTGCGCCTCGGCCAGCGCGTTCAGCCGGGCGAGGCGATCGTGGCCGCGCCGGGACAGGTGGGCCGTGATCCGGCGGCGGTCCGTGCCGGACTGGCGTCGGTAGATCCAGCCGTTGTCCACCAGCGCGTCCACGATCCGGGTCAGGCTGGCATGCGGAATCAGCAGGCTCTGGGCCAGATCGCCCATCGACCGGCCCTCGCCGTCGCCCAGGGCGCGCAGCACGAGCCACTGGTCGAAGGTGCAGTTCTCCTCGGCCAACGTGTGGGTCAGCGTGCGGGTGAGGCGGCGCTGCGCGAGGGTGAGCATCTCGACCAGGAGCGGCTGCCCGACGGCCCGCTCCGCGAGTTCGCCGGCGGACATGCCCATCACCCCTTCACCAGACCGTTCTCGGGAGCATACTTACTCGCCTGATGAGCGTCGAGACAGTCTTGATCGAGCCGCTCGACGCACTGCATTCCGACCGGAACCCGCACGTGCTTCGAGTGGGGCTCGTGGTGCCCCAGTCCGGTGCGCTGGGCATCATCGGACCCTCCGCGGTGGATGCGGCGCTGCTCGCGGCGCACGAGATCAACACGGCCTGCGGGGTGCGCGACCGCCCGCTGGAACTGGTCCTGGTGGACGCCGGCGGGCCGCCCGACCAGGTCGCGGCGCAGGTCGAGCTGCTCGGCGACGCCGGAGCGGTGGACGTGTTGGTCGGCTTCCACACCAGCGATGTGCACCGGGCGATCGAGTCGGTGGTGAGCGGCCGGACCCCGTACATCTTCACCCCGCCGCACGAGGGCGGCGACCGACTGCCCGGGGTGGTGTGCACGGGGGTCGACCCGATGCGTCAGTTGCGCGAGTCGATCGGGTGGCTCACCGAGCACCATCGGCTGCGCCGGTGGGCGCTGATCGGCAACGACTACATCTGGCCGCAGGCCATCCACGCCGCCGCCACGCGGTTGATCGCGGACGCGCGCAGCAGTGTGGTGTACGAGCGGCGGGTGGGCTTCGGTGCGGTGCGGGCGGGGCTGGACGAGTTGTTCGCCGGGCTGCGGGCCACCCGGGCCGATGCGCTGCTGCTCAGCCTGATCGGCCGCGATCTGGTCGACTTCAACCGGGCGCTGCGGCATGCCGGGCTGGATCGCATCCTGGTGCGGCTGTCCGGCTCGCTGGAGGAGAACGGACTGTTGGCGTACGGCGGGGACGACACCGGCGCGATGTACGCGGTGATGCAGTCGTTCGCGTCGCAGACCGACGATCGTCGGCTGGGCCTGGCCGAGCGGCACCGGTCGTTGTTCGGGCCGCAGGCGCCGGTGCTGGATGCCTACGCCGAGGGCCTGTACGACGGGCTGCACCTGGTCGCGGCGTTGGCCGCGCGCGGCGCGCTCGCGCCGAGCGGGTTGGCGGCGGAGGTCCATCGCCTGTTGGACGGGGACCCGGAGGCCGCGCGCGGGGCCTGGGCCCGCTCGCCGCTGGGGCCACCGCGCCGGCAGGTGTACCTGGCTCGGGCGGAGGGGCTGGATTTCGCCGTGCTGCCGCGACGAGAAAGTACTTCCATTTGGAAATAACTGGTTCTAAGGTCTCTTCGAGACCCCTCGGGGTCGTCCCGAGGAGAGACCAACATGAGCGAAGTCCCCGCGCCCGAAATCACCGGAAGACCCGGGTCGACCGCCAGACCCGGCTCCACCGACAGTCCCGGCCCGACCGACGGTCCGGGCTCGACCGGCAGCCCCGCGTCGATCGAGAAGTACGGCTACAAGCAAGAACTCCGCCGCTCCCTGAGCTTTCGTGACCTGCTCGTCTACGGCCTGGTCTTCATGGTCCCGATCGCGCCGTTCGGCATCTTCGGCGGCGTGTTCCAGGGCTCGGGCGGCATGGTGGCGCTCGCCTACGTCATCGGCATGGTCGCGATGATGTTCACCGCGCTGTCCTATGCCCAGATGTCCCAGGCGTTCCCGATGGCCGGATCGGTGTACTCCTACGCCGGCCGCGGCATCGCCGCCCCGGTGGGCTTCCTGGCCGGCTGGATGATCCTGCTCGACTACATCCTGGTCCCCGGCCTGCTCTACCTGATCGCCGCCGTCGCGATGAACTCGCTCGTCACCTCGATCCCGGTGTGGATGTGGGTGGTCGGGTTCGTGCTGCTGAACACGGCGGTCAACTACCTCGGCGTGGAGATGACCGCCAAGGTCAACAAGATCATGCTGATCGGCGAACTGATCATCCTGATCGTGTTCATCGTGATCGGCGTGGTCGCGCTGATCGACGGCAAGGGCCGCGGCTTCGACTTCACCCCGATCTACAACAGCGACACCTTCTCCTGGAGCCTGGTCTTCGGCGCCGTCTCGATCGCGGCGCTGAGCTTTCTCGGCTTCGACGGCATCTCCATGCTGTCCGAGGAGAACAAGGACTCGGCCAAGGCCATCGGCAGGTCGATGGTCGCCGCGCTGCTCCTGGCCGGGACGCTGTTCATCGTGCAGACGTGGGTGGCCTCGCTGCTGGTGTCCGACCCCAAGGCGCTGATCGACAACGGCGACCCGGACGGCACCGCGTTCTACGACGCGGCCCGGGTCGCGGCGGGCGGCTGGTTGGCCAAGCTCACCGCCGTGGCCACCGCGATCGCGTGGGGCTTCGCCAACTCGCTGGTGGCCCAGGCCGCGACCTCGCGCCTGCTGTACGCGATGGCCCGGGACCGGCAACTGCCGTCCTTCCTGGCCAAGGTGCACCCCAAGCACCGGGTCCCGGTCAACGCCACGCTGCTCACCGCGGCGGTCTCGCTCGCCCTGGGCCTGTACACCAGCACCCGCGACGACGGCATCACCACGCTGAGCAGCCTGGTCAACATCGGCGCGCTCACCACCTTCCTGGTGCTGCACGTGTCGGTGGTCGTGCACTATCTCGTCCGGCACAAGAGCCGGGACTACTGGCGACACCTGATCGCACCCTCGCTCGGCTTCGCGATCCTGGCCTACGTCGTCTACAACGCCGACGGCGACGCGAAACGACTGGGCACGATCTGGTTCGCGATCGGCGTCGCCCTCCTCGCCGGCCTGGTCCTGGCGGGCCGCCGGCCCAAAATCTCCGCCATCGACCACGTCGAGGAACCGGTATGACCCTGCTCGAAGTCGTCTCCGTGAGGCCGACCTACCACCAGTACGCCTACACCTTCGGCGGGCGCCGGCCGCTCGTGACGGTCCGGCCCGGCACCATCGTCGAGTTGTCCACCGAGGACTGCTTCGGCGGGAGCGTCAGGGGCATCGACGACCTGCCCAGCGCGGTGTGCACCTTCCCCTACCTCAATCCGGTCACCGGACCGATCGCGGTCGAGGGCGCCGAACCCGGCGACACCCTCGCGGTGCACTTCGTGGACATCACGCCCGCCCGCGACTGGGGCATCTCCAGCACCTTCCCGCACTTCGGCGCGCTGACCGCGACGCCGACCACGGCGATGCTGCACGCCCCGCTGGAGGAAAGGGTGTGGGTGTACGACCTGGACGTCGCGGCCGGCGTCTGCCGCTTCCGGGCCCGGAAGAGCGACTTCACGGTGGAACTGCCGCTGGACCCGATGCACGGCACCGTCGGGGTCGCGCCGGCGGGCGGCGAGACGCTGATGTCGATCACTCCGGGGGCGCACGGCGGCAACATGGACACGCCCGAGATGCGCGCCGGTACCACCGCGTACTTCGGCGTCAACGTCGCGGGCGGGATGCTCTCGATCGGTGACGGCCACGCCCGACAGGGCGAGGGGGAGGTGTGCGGGACCGCGGTCGAGGCGGCCATGCGCACGGTGATCGTGGTCGACCTGATCAAGGGCGGCGCGCCCGCGTCGCCGCGCCTGGAGAACGACGAATACCTGCTCACCACCGGTTCGGCCCGGCCGCTGGAGGACGCCTTCCGGATCAGCCAGCGCGACCTGGTGGACTGGGCGGCGGACCTGCTCGACCTGGAACTGCTCGACGCCTACCAATTGGTCAGCCAGGCCGGCCTGGCCCCGGCCGCCAACGTGTGCGACACCAACTACACGATGGTCGGCAAGCTGCCCAAGGCGGTGCTCGGCCGACACCGCGCCTACGAGGGGCGGCACGACCACCTGCGGGCGGTGGCCGCGGCCTATCTGGCCGAGCGCTGAGACCGCGGCGCCGGTCGGGACCGCCGCGCTGCGAAGTCCCGTCCCGGTGCCACGACTCCGGGACCGGAGGGGCCACCGGTTCCCGGTGCCCGGCCGCAGCCGATCGGCCGCGCCGGGCGGGATGGGGGACATCCCCGGGGAGGAGCGGACGCGTCCGCCGACGCGGATCCCCTCACGGGAGCCCGGGGATGTTCCTGCACGTGTGCCGGCGGCTGCACGTGTGCCGACGGCCGGCACCTCTCGTCCCGAGGTGCCGGCCGGGTGACCCGACGGGGTGGGAATTACCGGCCCGGGTGGGTGTTGGCACTCGTGTGAACGTGTTGCCGCCGGGTGTCCGGTTCTCCGTGCTCGACAGGTCGCTCACCCTGGAGGGGGAGCACCCCGCCTCGGCGCTGCGCCATGCCGTGGCGTTCGCGCGCGACGTGGAGCGCCTGGGATACCACCGATTCTGGGTCGCCGAGCATCACAGCGTGCCGGGCGTGGCCGGGTCGGCACCCACCGTGCTGGCCGCCGCGGTGGCGGCGGTCACCGAGCGGATCCGGGTCGGGACCGGCGGGGTGATGCTGCCCAACCACCAACCGCTGGTGGTGGCCGAACAGTTCGGCGTCCTGGAGTCGCTGTACCCGGGACGGATCGACCTGGGCGTGGGTCGGTCGGTGGGCTTCACCGACGGGATCCGGGCCGCGCTGGGCCGGGGCAAGGACGCGGCCGAGGACTTCCCGGACCGCCTGGCCGAACTGCTCGGCTACTTCCTGGGCACCCAGGACGCGCACCCCGGAGTGCACGCCCGACCGGCCGAGGGGCTGCGCCCCGCCCCCTTCGTGCTCGCCACCGGTGCCGGCGCCGACCACGCGGCGCTCGCCGGGGTGCCGCTCGTGGTCGCCGCGGCGATCGGCGAGGAGCGCATGCTGAGCGCGATCGAGCGCTACCGGAGCGCCTTTCGCCCGTCCGCGTGGTCGTCGCGGCCCTACGTCGTGGTGGCCGGCACGGTCGCGGTCGCGGACACCGCGGAGGCGGCCCACGACCTGCTGCTGCCCGAGGCATGGGCCGCCGCCTACTCGCGCACCCGCGGCACCTTCCCGCCGCTGATCCCGGCCGAACGGATCCGCGCGACCGCGATGAGCCCGCGCGAGCGGGAACATCTGGAGGCCGCGCTCCGCGACCAGGTCCACGGCACCGCCGAGAGCGTGGCCGGCGAACTGGCCGGCCTGTTCGCCCGCACCGACGCGGACGAGTTCCTGGTCACCACGAGCGCGTACGACCGGGCCGGCCGCCTGGACTCGGCCCGACGCCTGGCCGAACTCGCGGGCATCGCCCCTCGGATCGCGGCCGGCGCCGCGCGTTGAGCCCGAGGGCGCGGTCACGATCGAGGGCCGGCCGCCCGGCCGCCCGGCCGCGCGGTGTCGGTCCGCTCCGCTCGGCGGCGCGGCAACCGCGTCCCGGGCCCGGCGCCGGGCCGATCGCACCGCGGATGTGCCCGCGAGGCAGCCGCGCGGGTCCGATGCCCGGCGCACGCCGAGGTGCGGCATCGGGCGCCGCCGCCGGATTCACCGGGGGAGTCGGACAGCCCGCGTGGCAGCGTGCGCGCGTTGCTAACGTGGTGCGGCCCGAGCCGGTCGTTCTGCGGGGAGGTTCCGACCGATGGCCCATGCCGGCCAGCACGCACACACGCTTCCACACCCATATGCACCCGGGCACACACCCGCGCACGCGGCCGTCGAGACGCCCGCGCAGATCGAGCGGCGCTGGATCGCCAACGTGGCCTCCGTGGTCGTGCCCGGTGTACTCGCGCACCGGATGTTGCGCCCGGCGCACCGGATCGGCAAGCCGGACGGGCTGATGGGCAACCTCAACCGGGTGCGCGCCTGGCTCGGTCTGACGATCGTGCTGGCCGTGTTCCTGCGCGGGCTGTACCAGGAGCGCACGCACACCTCCGGCGAGGCGGCCGGCACCACCACCAAGGTGCAGGGCGCGCAGGTGATCTCCGAATTCGCGTCGGCGATGGTGCGTCGGCTCGTGCTGCTGCCGCTGTACGGCATCGTCGGCATCCTGGTGATGGGCCTCGTACTGGTGCTCTGCGCCCGGCCGCACCTGCGCTCGCTGACCATGCGGCAGTTGATCCATCCGGTCCGCTCGGTCGGGCTGTTCCTGGTCGTCCCGGTGCTGGGCATCGCACTGGCCGTGGTCTGCCGCAAGGGCGCCGGCCTCGGCGCCGACACCAACACGCTGCGCACGGACGGCACCACGGTGCAACTGGTGTTGTCGTGGGTGTCCATGGTCGCCGGGATCTGGGTCTTCGGGTTCGCCCTGGTGGCCATCTGGCAGGTGGCGCAACATCTGTTCTCGGCGGCGGACGGGCACCCGATCCTGCCCGCGCTGATGGCGATGTGGTTGGCCTGGACGTTCGCGCTCACCGACCTGCTGGTCAAGACCGACAACCCGCTGTTCGCGGGCTCCGACATCGTGCCGGACAACATCAAGGCCGTGGTCGGCGTGGGCGGTTCGGTGATCATCACCGGGCTCGGCATCTGGGAGATCCGCCGGCTCGGCCGCTGGAACGGCATCACCTGGCGCAGCGGCCCGTGGGGGTCGCGGTCCCCGCAGACCCCGGGCGCGGTCCGGGGACCGCACTGAGGCACGGCGCGGACACCGGTTCACCGGGTGTCCGCGCCCGGACCGGACACGGCCTGGCGGACGCTCACCACACGTCGGGCGTCCGCGACCGGCTTCAGGCCCCGCGTCGTGCGCCGGCGATCAGGCGGTAGCCGAGGCCGGCGGTGCTTTCGTCGACCAGGAACAGTCGGCCGTCGTGCTCGAAGGGCGTGGGCATCGCCTCGGCGAGGGAGACGCCCAGCCGCAGCGGATACTCGTCGAGGACCCGGATGTGGCCGGTCTCCGGGTCGAAGCGGACCAGGCGCGGCGGCTTGCTGCCCCGGGCGTTGACCCACACCCGCAGACCGCCGTCCGGGTCCACCGAGATTGGCGCGGCCTTGCTGTCCACGCTCAGGCGCAGCATCCTGACGGCGGCGGGCAGCGCGGAGATCCAGCGCACCCGGCCGCTCTCCCGGTCGACCGCGATGATCTGGTTGGCCCCGGGCGTGTTCGAGGCGTGCACGGACTGCCCGTTGTTGCCGGGCACGTAGATCGTGCGTCGGTCGGCGAGGATGCGTGGCACGGTGTCGTGCGTGCTCCTGTGTGCGTCGTCGCGCGCGTCGCCGACCAGCGGACCGCCGACCTCGATCGGGTAGGCGGGTTCGCCGCGGTCGGACAGCACGACCAGCCGGGCCGGGCCGCCCGGCGTGTTCGGTTCGTCGACGATCACCGGGGAGGTGGACACCACCGGCGACCCGTCCTTGGGCACCGTGCCGTCCCTGGGCAGTTTGTGCACCCAGGCCGGCTTGCCGGTGAGCGGGTCCACGGCCCAGACGGCGTCGGTGGTCCCGCACAGTCCGTTGGCGACGAGCGCCGGCCCGCCGCGGAAGCCGGTGACGTGGCAGCCCGCCGCGAAGGTGCGGTCCGCGACCCACAGTCGGGCACCGTCCCTGATCCGGAACGCGGTGTCGCCGCTGACCACGACGCCGCGCGAGACGGCCAGACGCTCGCGGGCCGGGGGCCCCTCGGCGGTGCGCGGCTTGCTCCACACCTCGGTGCCGGAGGTGATGTCGATGCCCGCGATCCGGTCGCAGGCGGTACCGACGCCATAGACGACGACGGCGATCGGCCCGTCGGTCTCGGCGCCCGCGGCGCACATCGCGGCGCCGTTCGGGAGCGGCTTCTCCCAAACGGTGGCGCCGCTGTCCACCCGGTACGCGACCACGCGGGCACGTTCCGAGCGGACCACGGTGTCGCCCTGGAACCAGGTGCCCTCCAGCGTGCGCGCGTCGGCGACCGCGATCCCCGGGGGCTTGGGGCCGTCCCGGCCCTCCTTCAACGACCAGGCGACCGCGACGCGTTCGCCGGTGTTGTCGTAGTCGTCGGGATGGACGGCCTGGCGCACCGCGCCCACGCCCGCGATCGCGAGTACCACCAGGGCCAGGATCGTGCTGCGGAGCAGGATCGGGCGATCGCGCGCGGGCCGGATCCGGCCCGGGGCGAGCGGCGGGCCGAAGACGAAGTGGTGCGCCGAGGGCGCGGGTTGCAGCGGCATCGGGGCCGGAACCGGCGGGAGCGGTGAGCCGGGACCGGCCGGGCCGGCGTACCCGGGCGGGTGCGGCTGCGGGTAGGGCGCCGGCTGCGGCTGCGGGTCGTGCAGCGGCAGATTGGGGTTGGCGACGAACCCGCCGCCGGAGGAATTCGGGAGCGGCGCCGGACGGGGCTGCGGTCGGGCAACCGGCTGCGCCTGCGGTTGCGGCCCGGCCTGGGTCGGGATGTGCGGCCGGGACTGCTGCCGTGCCGGGTCCGGCGCGGGCGGTTGGGGGTGCGAACGGGTGGGGTCCGGGGGCGGCGCGAACCCGGGCGGCGTCTGCGCCCGGGCCGGTGGCACGAACGGCGGAGGGGCCCCGGCCGATGACGGCGGTGCGAACGGCGGAGGGGTTGCGGCCGACGGCGGCGGTGCGAACGTCGGTGGTGTCGCGGCCGACGGCGGGGGCGCGAAGGTCGGCGGCGTGGACTGTCCTGCCCGGGCCCGCCGTTGCTCGTCCCACGGGTCCTGCGGGCCCGGTGTGCCGTCCGGGTCGTGCGGGTGCTGTGGGGTGCTCACGCGCCGCCTCCCGGGGTGTCGGGTGTCACCGGGGCACCCAGGCCGACGTCGTGCGGACCGGGCAGGTCCTTCTTGAGATCGCTCCGGTCCACGGGGCCCACCGACTGGCCGACGTTGTGCAACCACAACACCAGGAACACGATCGCGGCGGCCGACGCGGCGGTGATCAGCACGCCGACCACGATCACCAGGCCCTTGCGCGGCGCGGCCGGGCCGCTCGCCGGGCGTGGCGCGGCCGGCCCGCCCCATGGTTGGGGCACCGGCCCCGGGCCCCGATCCTGTGGTGGCAATGAGTGCGTCATGACGATCGCGCCCCCCGTGTTCCTGTCCCGAATCCGCCCCGTGCGCGACCGCCGTCCGGCACCCCCGACGCAACGCCGCGTCGATCACCGTACCGACCCCGGCCGGCTCCCGCCGACAATCACCCCCCGCCCGAGCACGCACCAGCGCCACCACGAGCGGCGAACCCTCCCCGCCGGGCCGGGCGTTCGCTCCGAGGCCGGCGCAGGGTCGAGGTCCGGCTCCCGGACGCGGGCGGGACCACCTTGTGGGCGGTTTGTCGCGGTGGGGCAGGATGGCCATGCGTCGATCGACGTCGTTTTCGTAGCGGGGAAGTGGATCGTGTCGTTTCAGCAGCCGGCAGGAGGCGAGCAGCCGCCGCCGCCCGGTGGCGGGTCCTATGGACCGCCGCCGGGATCGTACGGGGCTCAGCCCCCTGGCCAGTCGTACGGTGGGCCCTACGGGCCGCCGCCCGGCGCCCACCAACCGGGCGCCCACCCCTACGCCGCGCCGCCGCCGCCCGGGCAGCCGATGTACGGGCCGCCCGGATACGGCATTCCGCAACCGCCGCCGCGCCGCGGGCCCAAGGTCGGCCTGATCGTGGGGGCCGTGGTCGCCGTGCTGGCGGTGGGTACCGTCGCCGTGCTGGGGGCGACCGGGGCGTTCTCCTCCGACGACAAGGACTCGGTGGCCGAGCCCACGTCGTCGGCTTCGGCCTCGGTGACCGGTCGGCCCACCTCGGCGCCGCCCGCGCCGCCCGAGCCGCCGGTTCGGCCCACGGGCACGCCGTCGACGGCCAAGCGCACCGTGGACACCCCCGCGCGGGCGGGCGGTCTCGACCGGATGGGCGACGACGCCTATCCGCTCCAGACCACCATCCGGCGGCAGGCGGTGGCCGGTTCGAAGGTGGCCGCCTACGGCCCGGCCGGGGCCGGCACGCCGACGGCGCTGGTCATGGTGATGGCCAACCCGTCGCCGCTGTTGTCGCCGACGACGGTGATGGATCAGATCATCGAGGGGATGCAGGACGGGGCGCAGGAGAAGTCGGCGGACGTGGGCAACGTTCGCGAGATGAGCCCCGGCGCGCTCGGCGGTGTGCTGCGCTGCACCAGCATCCAATCGGGCGGCAAGGCGCTGCCCACGTGCGTGTGGGCCGACGCGGACACCGTGGGAGTCGTCTACGCGATCAACGAGACGTCGCTGGACGCCGCGTCGACGCTGACCCTGCGGGTACGTCCCGATCTGGAGAAGTGAGCGGCGGGCGATTCGTGCGCACCCGGCGGGCCGGCTCGTTCATCGAGCCGGCCCGTTCGCATTTCCGCTTCACAGGGTCGTTCGCCCTCGGGCGATACCGGGATTGGGTGCGAGCGGGCCGGTGAACGGCTCGGCCGACGGGTGAACGGCTTCGGCGGGGCCGATGACTGCGCCGGGGAGCCAAATTCCGCCGGCGGTCTTGGTGACTCGTCCCAATGCGGTGCTCGGAGTGCTCATTATGCTTCGAGGAGTTGCTACCGGAGGAGTCGATCATGGTTGCCCCGTTCGACACGACGGATTTCCGGCGCACCCTCGGATACCTGCCGACCGGGGTAACGGTAATCACCACGACCGATCCGTTCGGTCGGCCCGTCGGTATGGCCTGCAATTCGTTCATGTCGGTGTCGTTGAATCCGCCGCTGGTCATGTTGTGCGTCGGAAACGCGTCGGCGACGCTGGTCGATCTTCGGCAGAGCGGTGGATTCTGCGCCAATATCCTCGGCAGCGGCCAGGGACAGTTGTGCCGGCAGTTCTCGGTCAAGGACATCGATCGGTTCGCCGGTGTCCGGTGGACCGAGTCGGCGGCGGGTCCGGAATTGTGTGATGCGCTCGCCTGGATGTCGTGTTCGATCGACGTCGAGCATGTCGCCGGAGACCACGTCATTCTCATCGCCGAGGTGACCGCACTGCGGGTGAACCAGGACGAACCCGAGCCGCTGGTATTTCACCGCGGCGTGTTCGGGTCGTTCCGGGAGAACGCCGAACCGCTCGCGGCAGGGGCATCGCCGCGGCCGGGAGCCGGCGGGGCCGCCCGAGCCGCGTCGGCCGCACCGAGCACCGCCGGCTAGGCGGCTCGTCGCCCGGGCCGCGCTCGACGAGTGCTCGTACCTCCCGAGAACCGGTTCATCGACCCGGGCGCCGTGCCGTGCCGGAGGCATCCGCCGGTCGTGACTTCGGCGCCGGCGCGGACGGGCGGCGGATCGGCCGCCGTCGGGGCTGGTATCGGCACGCCGTGCGCGCCATGCTTGCGCACATCTCGCGCCGCCGTGACGCACCGGCGAGGCGGAAAAGGCGAAAACAGGTCGGCGGGAACGATTTTTCCTCTCGCATATCGCTCACCGCGGCGGAGAATGGCCCATTAGGGATCAATTTTTCTATACCGGCGTATCGGTGGAAACATTCGACACCGCTCGGGTATCCTGCCCCGAGGTAAATGGAAGGAATGCATAGTTCACTGGGAGTGCCATTGTTTCCCGAACCGGTTGCCGGAATTTTCGAAGTTTATGAATGGAGTCTGGGCAGAGAAGGCTTCGCGGCCGACGACGTGGCACACGAATTCGGCTTCGAGAATCCCGGCCGGGGCGAGGAGATCATCGCCGAACTCCTGGAACTCCGGCTCATTCAGGCGTCCCGTCAGCGGGACGCCTGGTTCGTCCCGGCCGACCCGAGTATCGCCTCCTCGCAACTGCTGACGCGCAGCGAGCGCGAGCTGCTCGGCTGGAAAATGGCGACGGGCCAGCTCCGGAACGAGCTCGCCCGGCTTTCGCTGCTGTTTCGATCGAGCAAGTTCGGCGGTCGGAACGCCAACTCGTTCGACGTCGTGAAGGAGCCCGAGACGGTCAGATTACTTCTCTCCGAGGCGGCGGCGAACAGCTCGCACGAGGTCGTCTGTATGCAACCCCGCGGCGGGTGGCCGGTCGACGAGTCGGCCGAGGTACAGGAACGGGATTTCCGACTGCTCGGCCGGGGCGTGCGGATGCGGGTTCTGTACCAGCACGCCGCACGTTTCGACCTACCGATCCGCGAGTATGCCGGGAAGCTGGTCGACGCCGGCGCCGAGATACGGACGGCGGGAGCGCTTTTCGGCAGGATATACATCTTCGACCGCACTGCGGCGTATATCCTCGCGAACGGCGAGGACGGCGGTGCCGTGGTCGTGCAGGAGCGCTCGCTCATCGAATTTCTCTACTCGTGTTTCGAGCATGTCTGGGCGACGGCGAAGGATTTCGACAGTCGGCGGGCCGAAACCGAGGTCATCAGCAGTGACATGAAGAAGGAGATCGTCAGGATGTTGATCTCCGGAGCCAAGGACGAAGCCATCGCCCGGCGTCTGGGTGTATCGGTGCGCACCTGTCGTAAACACATCGGCCAGGTCATGCAGATGTTCGGCGCGACGAGCCGGTTCCAGTTCGGCTACCTCGTGAAGGAGGCGAACCTGGTGGAGGACGTGTAGCGGCAACCGGTTCCGCTCGCCCCGGCCGGCCGCGGCCGCGCATCCCCTCGACTCGTCCGTCGGCTCGCGCCCCGCCGGGGGCGTTCGCCGTGTCGTGTTCTCACGCGCTGGTCAAGAGCAGGTCGCGTGAGTTTCATCAAGTGGAAGTGCAGCTTGATGAGCGGGTCGGGGGGTGGAGTCCGCAGCGGTTCTGTCACACACTGTAGGGAGTCGCAATCGCGCGACGGCGGGGATGTCCGCCGAACACCAAGGGGGCCGCGTCGATCCGTTCATCCCTCGCGTCACCGGTCGATCCGAGCGTTTCATGCCGGGTTTCGGGGCCCACGGCGGCGAGGTGAGTTGCGCGTAGAGCAACCTGTACGAATTCATTCCGGGTTATTTTCCTCGGACTCGGGGTGTTGCAGAAGTCTGCACCGAGGACGGCCTTGCAGTCGGCGTCGCAACGATGCGACTCGGTCGACCCGACGATTCATCCTTTCCGTGTTCGCCCGCATCGGGCGAACGCTGCCTTGATGTGCACGATTCCTGTCGAAAACATTTCCGCACGCAAACTTTCCGCACAAATCTGGGGTGGTTATGAGCGGGTCCGTCTTTCGTGACATCGGCCGGGGGCCGAGAAAGCCCTTTGCCGTTTCGGGACGGCAGGGTGTGGTCGGCCGATGACCGAAAACGGGGGCGCACCGCGGCTTGCGGTGTTCGGCGCGGGAGTTATGGGGATCGGTATCGCGACCCTCGCCGTCGGGCGAGGAGTCCCGGTCGTGCTGGTGGACGTGGACCCGGCACGGCTGAGCACGGCACGCGAGCGGTTGCGGGGCGAGCTTCGGCTCGCGCACATGACGGGTGCGCTCCCACGGGGCGGCCCGATCGGCGAACTGGAACTCGCCGACTCCGCGGTGGCGGCCTCGGGCGCGACCTGGGTGATCGAGGCGATCACCGAGGTCGCCGAGCTGAAGGCCAAGGTGCACCGGGAGATCGCCTCCGTGGTCGCGCCGGGGACGCTGCGGATCACCAACACGTCGTCGATCCCGGTGGACGAGCTCGCGGGGGAGATTCCGGCACCCGAGTCCCTGGTGGGCGTGCACTTCATGAACCCGCCCTACCTGATCGGGACGCTCGAGGTGATTCGCGGGCCGCGCAGCGGTGAGCCGGCGATGTCGGCCGTGCGGGACCTGCTGTCCACCCTGGGACGCAAGGGGATCGAGGTCGCAGACGGGGCCGGCTTCGTCACCAGCCGGCTGCTGCACCGCATGATCAACGACGCGGCGAACGTCGTCGAGGAGGGCCGGGCCACGGTCGAGGACGTCGACGCCCTGATGGAAGGTTGCCTCGGGCACCCGACGGGACCGCTGCGGACCGCCGACCTGATCGGGATCGACAACCTCGTCGACTCCCTGGCGGTGCTGTACGAACGCACCGGGGACGAGGGTTGCCGGCCGAGCGAACTGCTCCTGCGCAAGGTCGCAGAAGGCAACCACGGTCGCAAGACCGGGCGCGGCTTCTACGAGTACGGCGTCCGCTGATGGCCGGCCAGGTGGAGATCAGCGAGCGCCTGCTCGACTATGTGCGATCGGTATCCCTGCGCGACGACGAGATCCTGCGCGACCTGGTCGCCGAGACGGCCTTCATGCCGGCCCTGAACGCCATGGTGACCATGCCCGAGGAAGGGCAACTGCTCGCCATGCTGGTCGGGTTGACCGGTGCCGGCCGGGTGTTGGAGATCGGCACCTTCACCGGCTACAGCACGTTGTGCATGGCCCGGGCGCTGCCGCCCGGCGGGCGGATCGTCACGTGCGACATCAACGAGCGCTGGACCAGGGTCGCCCGACGGTACTGGGAACGCGCGGGGGTGTCCGACCGGATCGAGCTGCGGCTCGGGGACGGCGCGGAGACCATGGAGACCCTGCTGGCCGAGCACGGGCCGGAGACCTTCGACCTGGTCTTCATCGATGCCGACAAGACCGGATACGCGCGCTACTACGAAGAGGCGTTGACCCACCTGCGGCCCGGCGGCCTGATCGTGCTCGACAACACGCTCTACTTCGGCCGGGTCGCGGATCCCGAGGCGGACGATCCCGACACGGTGGCCATCCGTGCGCTGAACGCCGCACTCCTGGCCGACAGCAGGGTGGAACTGTCCATGCTCGTCATGGCGGACGGGATCACGTTGGTACGCAAGAACAAGGTGCGATGAGGAAGGGGCTTTTCCCATGACGGACGCGACAACGGATCTGACGGTCGCCGACATCGAGCAGCGAATCGGCGAGTTTCTCGAGGCGAAGACCAGGGCGACCTGGGAGCCGGAGGTGGACCTGTTCGCCTCGGGCGCGGTCTCCTCGCTCTTCGCGATGGAACTGGTGGTGTACGTGGAGGGCACGTTCGGCGTCGCCGTGGAGGGCGCCGACCTCGCCATGGACAACTTCCGCACCGTGCGGGCGATGAGTTCGCTGGTGACCCGGCTGCGCACCGGCGGTGACGGTGGTGCTTGACGCCCTGACCGCGTTGGTGACCGACACGGTCGCCGACGCGGCGAGCGAGTGGGACGTGGCGGGTGAGATCCCGATCGACGTCCTCCGGGGACTCGGCGCCAAGGGAGTGCTGTGCGCCGAGGCGAACCCGAAATTCGGCGGGCTCGGCCTGTCCGGCACCGACAACGGGGAACTCACCGCCCACACCGGCACGTTGTGCAGCTCGCTGCGCAGCGTGATGACCTCCCAGGGGATGGCCGCGTGGACGATCCAGCGGTTCGGTGACCAGGCACAGCGAACGCGGTACATCGGCCGGCTCACCGGTGGGGAACTGGCCGCGGTCGCGTTCAGCGAGCCCGGTGCCGGCAGCGATCTCGCCGGGATGGCCACCGAGATCCGACGCGACGGCGACGACATCGTCGTGCACGGCACCAAAACGTGGATCACGGTCGCCGCCTACGCGGACTGGATCGTCGTGTTCGGGCGCCACGGGTCCGGCGGCGCCATCGCCGTGGTACCGACGTCGGCACCCGGTGTCCGGGTGACCCGGGTGGCCGACCCGCTCGGCTGCCGTGCGGGCGGGCACGCCCGCGTGGAACTCGACCGGGTACGGCTGCCTGCGGAGAACCTGCTCGCGGTGGCCGGCCAGCCGATGCTGATGCTGACCACCATCGCGCTGACCTACGGCCGCTTGTCGGTGGCCTGGGGCTGCGTCGGCATGTTGCGTGCGTGCCTGACGGCGGTTGCCCGACACGCCGCGAACCGCGAACAGTTCGGCAAACCCCTGCTCAGGCACCAGCTCGTCGCCCGGCACCTGGCCGAGCTCTATGCCGCGGAACGAACGGCGACGTTCGCCTGCGAGCAGGCGAGCCGCAGTTGGGACGGCGGTTCGCCGGAACAGGTGCCGGCGTCGGTCCTGGCCAAGCACGTCGCGGCCGGGAACGCCGCCCGCGGCGCCGCCTCGGCGATGCAGGTGCTCGCCTCCGCGGGGGCGGCGGGCGGCCATGTGGTGGAGCGGGCGTACCGGGACGCGAAGTTGATGGAAATCATCGAGGGCAGCAACGAGATCTGCCAGCTGATACTCGCCGAGCACGCCGCCTCCGCGGCGGGCTAGGCGGTCGCAGGAAACGGGGGCGGAGATGTCCGAAACACAACCGATCGTGAAGTGCCTGGTCTGGGACCTCGACAACACACTCTGGAACGGCACGCTGGTCGAGGACGGCCACGTCGAGGTCGACGAAGCCGTCCGCAAGGTGGTCGTGGAACTCGACGCACGCGGCGTACTGCAGGCCGTGTCCAGTCGCAACGACCATGACGAGGCCTGGGCGCGACTCGAAGCGCTGGGTCTGGCCGAGTACTTCGTGCTGCCGCACATCGGCTGGGGCCCGAAGTCCGAGTCGGTGCGCAGGATCGCCGAGCAGCTGAACTTCTCGCTCAGGACCATCGCGTTCATCGACGACCTGCCGACCGAACGCGCCGAGGTCGAGTACCACCTGCCGGAAGTCCGGTGCTACCCGGCCGAGCAGGCCGGCACGTTGCTCGATCTGGCCGAGTTCAGCCCGCCGGTGGTCACCGTCGACGCACGTCGTCGGCGGCAGATGTACCAGGCAGGGTTCGAACGGGACACGGAGCGGGAGAAGTACCAGGGCGCCGACGAGGAATTCCTGCGCTCGCTCGACCTGGTGATGCGGATCGGGAAGGCCCGGGACGAGGAGATCACCCGGGTCGAGGAACTGACCCTGCGGACCAGCCAGATGAACGCGACCGGCGTGCACTACTCGGACGCCGCGTTGCGCTCGTTCCTGTCCGACGAGCACCACGACGTGCTGGTGGTCTCGATGACCGACCGCTTCGGCCCGCACGGCGCGGTCGGGGTCATGCTGATCGAGAAGACCGCGCAGGCATGGCACATCAAGCTGCTGGCGACGTCCTGTCGGGTCGTCTCGTTCGGCGCGGGCGCGGTGCTGTTGCGCTGGCTCACCGACGCCGCGGCGCGGGCCGGGGTGCACCTGGTCGCCGACTTCCGACGCACCGAACGCAACCGAATGATGGAAGTGGCATATCGGTTCGCGGGGTTCGGCACCGCCGAATGCGCCTGCCTGGCCTCGTTCTCGGCACCCGAGGGAACCGAGTGCCTGCACCTGGAGCCGGTCCGGCAGGACCCGCCGACGACCATGCGCGTGATCGCACCCGAACCGCACGCCGCCGACCGCGAAGCGGAATGGCTGTAGGCGGGTTCTCATCGCCGGCTCGAACCCGGCTCGGTCGAACGCGGCTTCGTTGAACGCTGTCCGGTGGACTCGGCTTCGTTGAACGCTGCTCGGTTGAACGCTGAACAGGAACGATCTACACGGGGGCTCTCTTGCGGTTCTTGGTGCTCGGCCCGTTAAAACTGATGGACGACGAGAAACCGATCGCGATCGGCGGCGACCGGCGCCGCGCGACGCTCGGCCTGCTGCTGCTCAACGCCAACCGCGAGGTGGCGACCAGCAAGCTCCTCGAAGGACTGTGGGGCACCGAGGAGACGCCGCCGACGGCACGCAAGATCCTGCAGAACGCGGTGCGCGGCCTGCGCGTGATGTTCGCCGAGCACGCGCGGGGCGACGCCCGCCCACCGGCGCTGCTGACCTGTTCGCACGGATACCAGTTGCAGGTCGACCCGGAACACGTCGACATGTTCCGTTTCCACCGCCAGGCGCAGGCCGGCCGTGCACAACTGGCGGCCGGCCGGCCCGCCGCGGCGGCGGACACCCTGCGGGAGGTGCTCGCGCTGTGGCGCGGGCGGGCGCTGGCCGACCTGGTGGAGACCGGGCACTCCTGGGCGGAGCTGACGGCGCTGCAGAACGCCCGGCTGGACGTGATGGAGGACTACTACGAGGCCGAGTTGGCCAATGGACACCACCAGGCCGTCCTGGGCGAGCTGGAGGCGATGGTCGAGGCCGAGCCGCTGCGCGAGCGGGCGTGTCACCAGCTGATGCTCGCGCTGTACCGCAGTGGTAGACAGGCCGACTCGCTGGCGGTCTACCGCCTGGTGCGACTGCGGTTGGCCGAGGAATTCGGCCTGGAACCCGGCCGGGAACTACGGCTGTTGCAACACGCGATCCTGGTGCACGACCCGTCCATCGCGGCCCCCGCGGCGCCGGCGCGACCGGTGGTGCCCTCCCGCCTCGGTCCGGAGCCGGAGCCGGAGCAGCGTGAGCGGCCGGTTCGCCGGATGGTCCAGTGGGTCGCGCCGCCGAGCGCCGACGATCGCAGCACGGTCAGCGCCGTGCTGATCCGCGCCGACTTCGGAGCCGGCCGCCGGCTCACCGACGTCGGCGCGGCCCTGGAACGCACCGCGACCACCGTGCGCGAGGAGGTGGAGCGGCTCGGCGGCGTGGTTGCCGGGTCGACCGGCTCCGTCGCGCTGGCCGTGTTCCGACCCACCTCGCCGCAGGAGGGCGGCGGGGAACGGATCGCCGAACGGGCCGTGCACGCCGCGATGTCGCTGCGCCGGCGGATCTGCTTCGACGTGCCGGACGGCGAGCGGCCCGTGCTGCGGGTGGCGGTGTCGACGGGCGAGATCCCGAGCCGTCCCGGTGCGGTGTTCCTGGAGCCGCTGCCGGTCAACGGCGCACTGCTCGCCGACTGCGAGTCCCTGCTCCGCTTCGCCGAGGACACCGAGATCGTGGTCTGCGGCCGGACCAGGGCACTGACCGGGTCGACGATCCGGTACGGCCGGGAGGGCGGACTTCGGCCGCGGTGGACCGTCGAGGGACGCTGTCGCGACACCTTCGCCCAGCCGGAGCTCTTCGACCGCGAGCCCGAACTGGATGTGCTGAGCAGCCTGCTGGAGCGGGTCCGCCGCCGTGCCCGGCCGCACCTGGTCCTGGTCCTGGGCGCCCCCGGGATCGGCAAGTCCCGGTTGCTCACGGCGTTCGAGAGTCGCGCCGAGGACGCGGCGACGGTGCGGCTGAACTCCGGCGTGCCGGTGACCACACCGCACGTGGCGAAGCTTGCCGAGCACCGCCCGCTCGTGGTGTTCGTCGACGACCTGCATCTGGCCGACAACGCGGCGCTGCGGACCATCGAAGAGTTGCTGGAACTGCCGGAACCGATGCCACTGTTGGTGGTTGCCGCGGCTCGGCCGGAGTTGTTCCGCAGGCGCCCGGGATGGGGCGACGGTCAGCGGCACGCCAGTTGGATGACCCTGGAGCCGGTGACGCTCGACCCGCCCGTCGAAGCACCACGGGAGCACGACCTGCCGAGGCTCTGCCATGCCGCCGGCTGAGCACGGACCGGTTTCCTTGGTCCGGGAAGCCAGATTCGCGGGTCCGTATGGGTTTCCGGGACCCGGTTGCCCACCAGCCCCGCAGGGTTGACTGGCCTGGTGCCGCACCCGGCGTCGTCCACCCCGTGGCGGCGCCCGAAACGGCCCCTCGCCGCACCGCCGAAACGTCCGAGTACTCCGAGTATTCCGAGTATTCCGAGTACGAGGACGCTCCGGCTGCGCACCGAGGGGCCGCACCGAACACCGCCACGGGGCAAACGTCGCCGGGCACGGCACCAGTTGAGTACTCGGCCGGAGGAGTGACGAGACGATGGAGAACGAGGGCAGGCTGCGGAACTACCTCAAGCAGGCGGTTGGGGAACTGCAGGACACACGCGAGCGCCTGCAGGAACTGGAGCGGGCGGCCGGCGAGCCGATCGCGATCGTCGGCATGGCCTGCCGCTTTCCGGGAGGTGTCGTCTCGCCGGACGGGTTGTGGGAGCTGGTGGCCGAAGGCCGGGACGCGATCGGCGACTTCCCCACCGACCGCGGCTGGGACGTCGACGGCCGGTACGACCCCGACCCCGGCGTGCCGGGCAGCTTCTACGCCCGCGGCGGCGGATTCCTCTACGACGCGGCCGAGTTCGACGCCGACTTCTTCGGGATCTCGCCGCGGGAGGCGCTGGCGATGGACCCGCAGCAGCGGTTGCTCCTGGAGACGTCCTGGGAGGCGCTGGAGCGGACCGGGATGGACCCGCAGTCGTTGCGGGGCAGCGAGACCGGGGTGTTCGTCGGGCTGATGGGCCACGGCGGCCAGCGGTACGGGCTCGGCGCCGAGGAGTCCGGGCAGGGCGGTGACGGATTCGGCGGGACCGGGAGTGCGGCCAGCGTCGCCTCCGGCCGGATCGCCTACCTGCTCGGCCTGGAGGGGCCCGCGCTGACGGTCGACACGGCGTGCTCGTCCTCGTTGGCGACGATGCACCTGGCGAGCCGGGCGCTGCGGACCGGGGAGTGCTCGCTGGCGCTGGCCGGCGGGGCGTCGGTGATGGCCTCGCTGGACACGTTCGTGGACTTCTCGCGCCAGCGCGGGCTGGCCGAGGACGGCCGGTGCAAGGCGTTCTCGGCGTCGGCGGACGGTACCGGGTGGTCCGAGGGCGTCGGCATGGTGGTGCTGGAGCGGCTCTCCGACGCCCACCGGCTCGGGCATCCCGTGCTCGCGGTGATCCGCGGCAGCGCGGTGAACTCCGACGGCGCCTCCAACGGTCTGACCGCGCCGAACGGGCCGTCCCAGCAGCGGGTCATCCGCCGGGCACTGGCCGACGCAAGCCTGACGCCGTCCGACGTGGACGTCGTGGACGCGCACGGCACCGGCACCCGGCTCGGCGACCCGATCGAGGCGCAGGCGCTGCTGGCGACCTACGGCCGGGAACGCCCGCAGGGGCAGCCGCTGTGGCTGGGATCGCTGAAGTCCAACATCGGGCACACCCAGGCTGCCGCAGGCGTGGGCGGCGTGATCAAGATGGTCTCGGCGATCCGGCACGGCGTGCTGCCCAGGACGCTGCACATCGACGAGCCCACGCCCGCGGTGGACTGGGCGTCGGGCGCGGTGGAACTGCTGACCGAGGCGCGCGCCTGGCCCGAGACCGGCCGGCCGCGCCGGGCCGCGGTCTCGGCATTCGGCATCAGCGGCACCAACGCCCACGTGATCATCGAACAGGCCCCGTCGGAACCGGAGTCCGAGCACGCCGCCGAGCCGCAGTCGGGGCCGCGGCCCGGGCACGCGACGGTGCCGCTGCTGCTGTCCGCCTCCTCCACGACGGCACTCGCGGCCCGGGCCCGGCAGTTGCACGCCCACATCACGGCGAACCCCGGTGCGCCCGTGGCCGGCGCGTTGGCCACCCGAGCGCCACGACTGGTCCACCGCGCGGCCGTCACCGCCGACGACCCGTCGGCGGGACTCCTGGCACTCGCCGACGAACGGCCCTCCCCGGACGTGCTGGTCGGTACCGCCCGCGCCCGCGGCAAGACGGTGTTCGTCTTCCCCGGCCAGGGCTCGCAGTGGTCCGGGATGGCCCTCGACCTGTACCGCGAGTCGCCCGTCTTTCGCGCCCGACTCGAGGACTGCGCCGACGCGTTGGCGCCGCACGTCGAGTGGAACCTGCTCGACGCCCTCGCCGGGCCACTGGATCGGGTCGACGTGGTGCAGCCGGCCCTGTGGGCCGTGATGATCTCGGTCGCCGAGCTGTGGCGACACCACGGCCTGATCCCCGACGCGGTGCTGGGCCACTCCCAGGGCGAGATCGCCGCCGCATACGTGGCCGGCGCGCTGACCCTCGCGGACTCCGCAGCCGTCGTCGCCCTGCGCAGCAAAGCCATCACCCGACTGGCCGGCACCGGCGGCATGGCGTCCGTGCAACTCCCGGCGGCCGAGGTGGCGCACCGGATCGAGCGGTACGCGGGCGCGGTGGAGATCGCCGCGATCAACGGGCCCGGCAGCACGGTCGTCTCCGGCACGCCCGACGACCTGGCCGACCTCGTCGCGTCCTGCACGGCCGACGACATCCGCGCGCGGATCATCCCGGTGGACTACGCCTCGCACTCGGCGCACGTCGAGGCCCTGCGAGACGAGATCGTCACGGCACTGGCCGGCATCGAGCCTCGGCCCACCCGGGTTCCGTTCCACTCCACGGTGACCGACGAGGTCGTGGCCGGCCCCGAACTGGACGCCGAGTACTGGTTCCGCAACCTGCGCCGCACGGTCGGCTTCGCCGCGGGCACTCGCGCGCTGCTCGACCAGGGACACCGGGTGTTCGTCGAGGTCAGCGCGCACCCCGTGCTCACGACCGCGATCGGCGAGACGGTCGAGGAGGCGGAGGCGTCCGACGCGGTGGTGCTGGAGTCGCTGCGCCGCGACGAGGACGGGCCGGCCCGCTTCCGCACGGGGCTGGCCAGGGCGTACGTGCACGGTGTCGACGTCGACTGGCGGATCCCGCCCACTACGGCCGAGTTGCCGACGTACCCGTTCCAACGCCGGCGCTACTGGTTGAAGGAGGTCGCCGCGGCCGGCGACACCGCGGCCCTGGGCCTGCACCGGGCCGACCACCCGCTGCTCGGCGCGGCACTGCGCACGGCGGACGGGGAAACGTCGGTGCTCACCGGTCGGTTGTCCCGCGCCGCCCAGCCCTGGCTGGCCGACCACGGGATCGGCGACTCGGTGCTGCTGCCCGGCGCGGCGATGGTCGAGCTGGCCCTGCATGCCGGGGACCGGATCGGCTGCGGACACCTGGGTGAACTGACCATCCAGGCACCGGTGGTGATCGAGGGCGACCTGGACCTGCAGGTGCTGATCGGCGCGGAGGCCGACGGCGGCCGGCCGGTGAGCGTGCACACCAGCCCGAGCGGGCGAGACGACTGGACGCGGCACGCGACGGGCGTGTTGACCGCCGAGAGCCCGCCGGCGTCCGGTGACCTGGCCGCGTGGCCGCCATCGGGCGCGGTGGCCGTGCCGGTGGAGGGGTTCTACGAGGCGCTGGCCGACCGCGGCTACTCGTACGGCCCGATCTTCCGGGGTGTGCGCGCCGCGTGGCAGGACGGCGACGTCGTCTACGCATCGGTCGCCCTGCCGGAGGATCAGGACGTCACCGGATTCGGGCTGCACCCCGCGCTGTTGGACGCGTCGCTGCACGCGGCCGGCCTGACCGGGACGGACGCCCTGCGGATGCCGTTCGGCTGGACGGACGTACACCTGCACGCCACCGGCGCCAGGACGGTGCGGGTGCGGCTGACCCCGGTCGGGTCGAGCTCGATCGCCGTGCTCGTGACCGACGAGGCCGGACAGGTGGTGGCCTCGGTCGGCGAACTGGCGCTGCGGCCGGTGGACGCGGGTGCGTTCGGGCGGACCCGCGTGGACGACTCCGCGCTGTTCGGCTTGGACGCGATGCCGGTCGAGCTGCCCGAGCCGCCCGCCGAGCCGGGCTGGGTCACGCTTTCGGCGGAGGCACACGAACGCCCGGTGTCCCTGTCGGCGGCGACGGCGGTGTTGTGGACGTGCCCCACCGGTGAGCTGCGGGACGTCGTCTCGCAGACGTTGCGCTTCGTGCGGGAGTGGCTCACGGAGCCACACCTCGCCGACGTGCCGCTGGTCGTGCTCACCCGGGCGGACGAACCTGCCCACCGCGCGGTGGCCGGGCTGCTGCGCACCGCGCGCACCGAGCATCCGGGCCGGCTCCGGCACATCGACGTCGACGACCACCCGTACACGCGGCGGGCGCTGCCGGCCGCGATGGTCGCCGAGCATCCGGAGCTGGTCCTCCGGGCCGGCGTCGGCGCGGTGCCGCGGCTGGTCCGCGCGTCCGCGTCCCCGGCGCTGCCGGCGCCCAAGGATGTGCCGTGGCGACTGGCGCTGACCTATCGCGGTGAGCTGGACGGCCTGTCGCTCACCGCGTGCCCCGAGGTGCTGCGCCCGCTGGAGGCGGGCGAGGTGCGGATCGCGGTGCGCGCGGGTGGGCTGAACTTCAAGGCCGTGCTGCTGGAGTTGGGCATGGTGGCGCAGGACGGCTGGTCCTCGCTGGGCGAGGGCGCCGGGATCGTGCTGGAGGTCGGTGCGGACGTCACCGGACTGGCCCCGGGCGACCGGGTGATGGGCCTGTTCACCGGGGGTCTGGGCTCGGTCACGATCTCCGATCGCCGGCTTGTCGTGGCGATGCCGAAGGGCATGTCCTTCGCCCGGGCCGCCGGGATCCCGGTGGTGCATCTGACGGCCTACTACGGTCTCGCGGACCTGGCCGGGCTTCGGGCGGGCGAGTCGTTGCTGCTGCACGCCGCGACCGGCGGGGTGGGCTTCGCGGCCCTGCAACTCGCCAGGCACTGGGGCGCCGAGGTGTTCGGCACCGCCAGTGCCGGCAAGCGGGACGTGCTGCGTGCCTGGGGATTCGACGACGACCACCTCGCCGATTCGCGCAGCCTGGGCTACGCCGCGCGGTTCGGGCGGACCACCGGCGGTCGCGGCGTGGACGTCGTGCTCAACGCACTGGCCCACGAGCACGTCGAGGAGTCGCTGGCCCTGCTGCCGCGCGGCGGGCGATTCGTGGAGATGGGCAAGACCGACATCCGCGACGCACAGGAGATCGCCACGACGTATCCCGGAGTGCAGTACCGGGCATTCGACGTGATGGAGGCCGGGTTCGAGCGCATCGGCGAGATGCTGGAGGAGATCCGCGTCCTGTTCGACGAGGGCGCGCTGCGGCCGATGCCGCTGACCGCGTTCCCCGTGCACCGCGCGCCGGAGGCGTTCCGGTACCTCAGCCAGGCGCGGCACGTCGGCAAGATCGTGCTCACCCTGCCCGCCCCGCTCGACCCCGACGGAACGGTGCTGGTCACCGGTGGGACGGGGGTGCTCGGCGCACTCGTCGCCCGGCACCTGGTCGCCGAACACGGCGTGCGCCGGCTGCTGTTGACGAGCAGGCGCGGTCCGGCGGCCGAGGGCGCGACCGCGTTGCTCGCGGAGCTGCGTGCGGCGGGCGCCGAGGTGTCCGTGCTGGCCTGCGACGTCTCCGACCGGGACTCGGTGGCGGAGCTGGTCCGTTCCGCCCACCGGCTGACCGGGGTGATCCATGCGGCCGGGGTGATGTCCGACGGCGTGCTGGAGGCGTTGACCCCGGAGGGTCTCGACACCGTGCTGCGGGCGAAGGCGGAGTCGGCATGGCACCTGCACGAGCTGACCCGAGAGCACGACCTCTCGCTGTTCGTGCTGTTCTCCTCGGCCGCCGGAGTGCTGGGCAACGCCGGTCAGGGCGGGTACGCCGCGGCGAACGCGTTCCTGGACGGGCTCGCGGAGCATCGGCGCGGGCTCGGGCTGCCGGCCACCTCGATCGCGTGGGGCCTGTGGGCCCGGGAGAGCGCGATGACCGGCCACATGAGCGAACTCGACCGGGACCGGCTGTCCCGGATGGGTCTGGGCGCGATCACCGACGAACAGGGCCTGGCCCTGTTCGACGCCGCACTCGACCTGCACCGTCCGGTGGTGGTGGCGGTGCCGGTCGACGTGGCCCGACTCCGCGCCGGCGGCCGTCCGGTGCCCGACGTGCTGTTCGCCCTGGACCCGGCGGCGCCGACCCGACGACGGGTCGTGACGGCGGCGACCGCGGCGACCCACGCGGATCGGCTCGGGGCACTGCCCGAACGGCAGCGGCGCAAGGAACTGCTGGAACTGGTACGGGAGTCCGCCGCGATCGTGCTCGGCCACAGCACGGCCGCGGCGGTCGACGCGGACAGCGCGTTCAAGGAACTCGGGTTCGACTCGCTGACGGCGGTGGAACTGCGCAACCGACTGGGCAACGGCACCGGGCTGCGCCTGCCGCCGACGGTCGTGTTCGACCACCCGACACCGACCGAGCTCGCCCGGTTCCTGGACGAACTGCTCGTGCCCACCGAGGAAACGACCGTGGGCTCGATCGTGACGGAACTCGACCGCCTCGTCGTGACCCGGCTCGACGAGAGCGAGCGGGGCCTGCTCGCCAAGCAGTTGCAGGAGGTGCTGCGCCGGCTCGCGGTGCCGGACGAGGCAGGCGGGGAGCGCGACTTCACCGCGGCCTCCGACGACGAACTCTTCGACTTCATCGACGGCGAACTCGATATCGCGTGATCTTGCACGTCCGAACGGAAGGGGGCTGCCCGAGATGTCCAACGAGCAGAAGCTTCGAGAGTATCTGAGGCGGGTCACCACGGACCTGCAGCGAGCACAGCGCGAGCTGCGCGACGCCGAGGCCGCCGCTCGCGAGCCGATCGCGATCGTCGGAATGGCAAGCCGCTTCCCGGGCGCCCCACACACCCCCGAGGACCTGTGGGAACTGCTCCGCGAGGGCGGGGACGCCCGCACCGAATTCCCGACCGACCGCGGCTGGGACATCGATCGCCTGTCCGACCCGGATCCCGACACCCCGGGCACCACCTACCTCACACAGGGCGGCTTCCTGCCCGACGCCGGGCGGTTCGACGCCGAGTTCTTCGGGATCTCGCCGCGCGAGGCGCTGGCGATGGACCCGCAGCAGCGCCTGCTGCTGGAAACCTCGTGGCAGGCACTGGAGAGCGCGCGGATCGACCCGGCTTCGCTCCGGGGCAGCGCGGGCGGCGTGTTCGTCGGGGTGATTCCGCAGGAGTACATGCCTCGCGCGGGGGAGACGCCCGCGGAGCTGGAGGGCTTCGTGCTCACCGGCGGCACCACCAGCGTTGCCTCGGGGCGGATTTCCTATGTGCTGGGCCTGCTGGGGCCGGCGGTGACCCTGGACACGGCGTGTTCGTCGTCGTTGGTGTCGATCCACCTGGCGGAGCAGTCGCTGCGCAGCGGGGAGTGCGACCTCGCGCTGGCGGGCGGCGCCACCGTGATGGCCGGCCCCAGCGTGTTCGTGGAGTTCTCCCGGCAGCGCGGGTTGGCTCCGGATGGGCGGTGCAAGGCGTTCGCGGCGGCGGCGGACGGTACCGGTTTCTCCGAGGGGGTGGGGGTGCTGGTGTTGGCGCGGCTCTCCGAGGCCCGTCGGCGCGGGCTGCCGGTGCTCGCGGTGATCCGGGGCAGCGCGGTGAACTCCGACGGTGCCTCCAACGGCCTGACCGCGCCGAACGGTCCGTCCCAGCAGCGGGTGATCCGGCAGGCGCTGAGCAATGCCGGCCTCTCCGCCGCCGAGGTGGATGTGGTGGAGGCACACGGCACGGGCACCCGGTTGGGCGATCCGATCGAGGCGCAGGCGCTGTTGGCCACGTATGGGCGGGCACGGTCGGCCGGCTCGGACGATCGGCCGCTTCTGTTGGGCTCGTTGAAGTCGAACATCGGGCATACGCAGGCGGCGGCCGGGGTGGCCGGGGTGATCAAGTTGGTGATGGCG